>CAYHNK010000028.1:0-23855 GCA_964357695.1 uncultured Bdellovibrionales bacterium
CCGGCGGCTCCTTGAACAGCGGGGCGGTGCGGACCTCGCGGTCGGCGTCGAGGCCAGCGAGGATCTCCCCGAGCGACGCCACGGGCGGTACTGGTGGTGGCACACTCGGGCCAACCAGCGGCGGCGTGATGACCCCACTGCGCACGAGCTCAGCCACTGAGTCGGTGACAGCAATTGACGCACGTGCCAAGAGCACCTGCGCCACCGCGAAGTCGACCTCGTCGTTGATATCCACCGACCGCTCGCGCGGCATCACAAAGCCGCGGCAGTCGTCGCCGAGGATCTGTCCACGATCGATCACCGCACGCCGGGTGGCGTACACCGAGCAGTTGCGCACGTACACCTCGGGCAATTCGTGCGCCGCCATGCGGCCTCGCTCGTCTTCGAGATACGGCTCGAGCTTGTTGCCGCGCATGACTTTGAGCTTCACGGGATGAATCGCGTGATCGAGCTTCACCACTGCGACCGCGCTGTCGGCGCCGGTGGATGCGAGCAGCGCGATGGTGCCGTCGATGTCCGCGGGATGCGTGAGCGGAGAAGTGGGCTGCAAGATGACGACCACGTCGAAGGGGCCTTCGCCCGCGCCTTCCAGCGTCGCCAAAGCGTGGCGAACGTAGTCGATGGCCGGTGACGTGTCGCTCGCCAGCGCCGCGGGGCGCAAAAGCGGCAAGCGAGCGTCGTAGCTGCGTGCGACGTCCAGCACCTTGGGGTCATCGGAGGAGACCACCAGCCGATCGATGCCCATGGCCGCGAGAGCATTCTCGATCTGCCAGGCCACAAGCGGCTTGCCGCCGAGAGGCAGCGTGTTCTTGCCCGGCAAGCGCTTCGAGCCCGCACGGGCGGGGATGATGGCGAGGGTGGGCATGATGGACACCGTTGACCATTTGCGTTCACTGCCGTACATTTCAAGCATGGTCACAACCACAGCGACGAAGCTAAAAGCAAGTCTCGGCAAGTATTTGCGCGCCGTGCGGGAAGGCGAGGAGGTCGTGGTGACCGACCGCGAGGTCCCGATTGCGCGCCTTGTGCCGATTCGGGCTGACGAGCCAAAGAGTCGCCAGCGCCTCGTCATCAAGCCGCATGATCCTTCCGCCCCGCGCTTTGGCGACCTCGTCATCGCGGGCATCGATTACCACGGCCCCAGCACCCTGGAGCTCTTGCGCGAAGACCGAGACAAGCGATGATCGCTTTCCTCGATTCGAGCGTGGTGCTGCGCCTCGTCTTTGGCGAGGCCGCCCCCCTCGACGTACGCTCCAAGATCGACACGGCATTTGCTTCGCGCCTTTTGACGGTGGAAGTAGGCCGCGTCATCGACCGCGCGCGCCTCGCCGGTGACATCGACGACGTCCGCGTAGAGAAATTGCACCGAGAGCTGCGCGGCATCTTTCCGGCGCTCGAGCTCATCGAGCTGACGAACGCGGTCCTCGCACGCGCCGCCGGGCCCATGCCCACCGTCCTCGGAGCACTCGACGCCATTCACCTCGCCACCGCCCTCGAGCTTCGGGCCGAGCTGGATGAGCCGCTTGTCCTCGCCACCCACGATGCGCAGCTTGCCCGCGCGGCGCGGGCATCGGGATTGGACGTCGTCGGCGCGTAGCGAGCTTCGCGGTAGGGGACGAGCTTGTCCCCCTGCATCACCTTGAGCTTCACGGGATGAATGGCGTGATCGAGCTTCACCACTGAGACCGCGCTGTCGGCGCCAGTCGATGCGAGAAGTGCGATGGTGCCGTCGATATCCTCGGGATGCGTGACTCGATCTGCCACGCCACGAGGGGCTTGCCGCCCAGCGGCAGCGTATTCTTACCCGGCAAGCGCGTCTGCAGCATCGCCAAGAAACATGGCAAAGCGGTCGAGATCGTTCTCGATGGTTGCCTCGACCCGCATCAACCGAGCGAGCTCGATTCGCAGCTTCTCCGGCTCGAGATCCACCGCGTAGGCATGACGAAAGAAGTGTCGAAATGAAAGGATCTCGCTGAGATCGTGCTGGAGCGTGCGTGCGACGACCGGCGGACGCAGGCCGCGCAGCTCAATGGTAGCTTGCGACAACAACGAGCGATGCCAGCCCTCCCCCGAAGGGATCTCCTTGTCGATCTCGCGGGCCACCCGCTCGAAGATCTTCTCGATGGCGTTGTACCAGGCGTGTAGCGCCACGGCCGCAACGACGAGATACGGTCTTGTTGGCGGTTCGGTAGCCCACATGGCCAGGATCTCGCCCACATCCGTGACGTGCCGACGCATGGCTTCTCGATCGACGGCGATGTCCTCGCGCAGGCGCTGCAGCGCGGCGACGGCCGCAATCGCATCACTCTTACTCATAGACGAGCACACCCTCTCTCAACACTCGCGCGCGAAACGAGTCCGACAGCGACTCGATGCGAAGGAGGTCGACCGGCGTCGCGAGTCCGTCCTCTAGCGCTCCCCAAACGGCACCGATCCGGTCATCGGCCAGCCCCTCGACCACGACATCGACATCGGAGTGCTCACCAAAAGTCCCCACCACGAGCGAGCCGATCAACCATGCCCGCGTGAAATGGTATTCGCGCGCGAGACGCACAACGAGCGTGGGTAGACGCTCACGGCATTGCGCGGCGTGTTGCTCGTGCACAAGACGTCGCTGCCGCCGCCGCTCAACGAGCACCTGCGCCAGCTGTTCAGGGGTGACTGTCATGGCTGCATTCGAGGCTAGGCGCGGGCGAACAGGGCGTCAAGTGCTCCACGTGCCTCGCCTTTCGAAGGTTCATCGGGAGGCATCGGCATAGAGCTCAGTCTCACTCGTAGTGCGTCCACATGCGCAGTACCTTGACGGTGTGCTCTTCTTCCAGGACGACGTAGACGAGGCGATGCTGAATGTTGATGCGGCGCGAGTAGACACCCGCGAGATCTCCGACGAGCTTTTCGTAGCGCGGTGGATTCTGGAATGGATTGGCCGCCAACACGTCGAGAAGTTTTTGCGCATTGGCCTTGAGCCCGGCTGCCGCGAGCTTCTTGGCGTCCTTCTGCGCTTGCTTGGTGAAGACGAGGCGCCAGCTCACCAGTCGAGGTCCGTGTCACACGCGTCGAGGGGCGTCTCGATGCCTTCGCGAATCGAATCGCGCATCCCGGGAATGCTCACGAGATGGAGCGTTTCCTGCACGGCGCGCCAATCGTCCTCGGAAACCAGCACCGCCGAGCCACGCTTGCCGCGGATCTCCACCGGCTCGTGCGTCTCATTGACCTCGTCGATGAGCGCGTAGAGATTCTGACGGGCGGCGGTTGCGTTCATGGAAGTCATCAATCAGTCTCCGTACGCAATAACGTACGTTCATGGGTCTCCGATGTCAAGTGTAGTTCGGTGGCGACGTTGGCGCCCCTGACGTACTCGCTCTGTCTCACACGTAGTGCGTTCACAAGCTCATCGACGAGCTTCTTGGCGTCCTTCTGCCAAAGATCCAAGGATATTCGGAGGCAGGCTCCGAATCTGCACGGATCTCCAGCAGGCGTAGCTGATCATGTCAGCGCCTCCACCACCCGCTCCGCCAAGAATCGCTCCGTCTTCTCGAACGACTCCACGGTATTTCCGCCGAGGTGCGGAACGACGAGCAGGTTGTCCAACCGCCGACTCGCAGCGGCGACGGGATGCTTGCCGTCGATGTCGGGCTCCCCGTCGAGCACATCGAGCGCCGCCCCGGCGAGGCGTCCGGACTCGAGAGCGCTGAGCAATGCAACCTCGTCCACCACGCCCCCACGCGAGGTATTGATGAGCACCGCCTCGGGCTTCATCACCGCAAGCTCCGTGGCTCCGATGAGATGCCGCGTCGCGGGGCCGTAGCTGACATGCAGTGACACGACGTCGGCCTGCTCGAGCACCTCACCGAGAGTCTGCGCCCGTGCGCACGCATCGGATGGAAAATCCGGCCGCGGGTCGTAGCCAACGACGTGCATGCCGAAAGCACGCAGATATCCCGCCACGATGCTGCCGAGACGCCCCACCCCGATGATCCCCGCCGTCTTGCTGTAGAGCTCGTGCCCCTGGAAGAGATCGCGATCCCACACGCCGTCCTGCACCGACCGCGACGCCTGCGGGATCTTGCGCATGAGCGCCAGCATGAGGCCCACGGTGAGCTCCGCGGTCGCCCGCACCTCGCGCAGAAACTCGGTCTCGCCCTTGAGACTGACGACGCGAATGCCGCGGGCCGCACACGCTTCGAGATCGATGTGATCGAGCCCGGTCACCGGCGTGGCGAGAATTCGGCAGCGGGGCTTGTCACCAAGCATCGTGGCGTCAATCCGATGTGCCAAGCGAAACCACACGACGTCGAATTCTTGAAAGGCGCGCCGCAGGCCGTCGCGATCGACCGTGCGCAGGATCACTTCGCCCACTTCGCGCAAGCGTGACACAGCCTGCTCGGAGAAGCGCTCGGGCTCAGCGATGATGATTGAAATGGGCATCACAACCAACGACCTTCCAAGCGAACCTGCATGTCCGCACTGGCCACTCGCGCACGCCCGGCCGGTCGGGTCGGGCGCCGTCCGTGGGGCCCGGCGAAGCCGGGGAGCCGGAGGGCGAGGACCGGAAGCAGGCCGGGCGAACCGGACGAACACTCGGCCTACGTCGCTACTCTGCCTCAGATACATACGCGAGATGCTTCTGCACGTAAGGGACGAGCGAGACGAGCCTATCCGCGATGCGTTCGGCCACATGTCCGTCGCCGTAGAGCGCGCTCGGCGCATAGCGGCCATGCTCCATCTGCTGCATCACGGCGCGAAAGATGGGCTGGCGCTCCGGCACGACGGGCGTCACGTGCACGTCGGCCTCGCGAAAACGCTGCCGGTTACCCACGAGCACCACCGGCGTGCCGAAGTAGCCAGCATCGCGCACGAAGCTCGACGAGTTGCCGACCGCGCAGGCGGCGCTCGCGAGCACCTTGAGGTAGATCTCGGGCTTGAGGTTTGTCAGCGTGCGCAACCAATTGCCATCGGCCTGGCCGCGAAAGACACGCACGGCCTTGCTGATGTGGTCGGAGCCCGCATCGATGTTGGGCCACAAGAGCAGCGTCTGCATGCCCACTTCATGCAGGGCCTCCAACAACGCCTCCATCTGCGGGCGCTCGCCGCCGTACTCCGTCGTAGTTGGATGAAAGACGACGAGTAAGTAGGGTTTCGTCACATCGAGATGCACACCGCTGCCGCGACTGTTGACCATCTCGGAGGTGAGCGTGCGGTCGAGCGTGCGCGCCAGATCACTCGACGGACAACCGACACCAAGAATCGTCTCGGGCGCTTCCCCCATGCGCACGAGATAGTCACGGGCCCGCGCGGTCGAGGGAAAATGAAACTGCGACAGCTTGGTGATCACGTGCCGTGCGCTCTCATCGATAGAGCCCGAGACCTCGCCGCCCTGCACGTGCACGATGGGGACGTTCATGTACGCCGCCGCCAGCGCCGCCGCCAGCGCCTCGTAGCGATCGCCGATGATGAGCACCAAGTCCGGCTTGAGTCTCTGAAATTCACTCGCAAACTCGATGGTGGCAAAGCCCACGGACTTGGCCATGGTGGTGGGCGTCGAGCCTTCGAGCTCGATGAACACCTCACCGTCCACACGAAAGCCGTCCTGGCGCACGACGCGCACCGGTTGATCGAAGCGTTCGAGCACCATGGTGCCGGCCGCCAGTACTTGCAGCTCGAGTGATGGGCGCTCCGCGATGGCGCGCATAACCGGCTTGAGACGACCGTAGTTGGCTCGGTCCACCAGGACGACGCAGACTTTGCGCATCGCCAGCGTGCTCACGAGATCTCTCCCGCCCGGACCCGTGCCGCTCGTCCCACGGCAATAACGTGCAACCCGCGCGGAGCCAAGTCTTCGGGCTCGTAAAGATTGCGGCCATCGAAGATGACGGGCGTCTTGAGTGCCGCGCGCACGCGATCAAAATCCGGAGAGCGAAACACACCCCACTCGGTGGCGACGAGCAAGGCGTCGGCTCCTTCGAGCGCCGCGTACATGTCGTCGTGGATGCGCACGCCCGCGTTGTTGGCAAAATGAAGGCGCGCGTTGGCCCGCGCCTCCGGATCGTAGGCGTGCACCTGCGCCCCGTGGCGCACGAGCTCGTCGATGAGATCGAGCGCCGGCGCTTCGCGGATGTCGTCGGTGTTGGCCTTGAAGGCAAGACCCCACAGCGCAAAGGAGCGACCCTCGAGCTGCCCGTCGAAGTGTTGCTTGACGAGCTCGGCGAGATAGCGTCGCTGCGTGTCGTTGGATGCCAAAATGCCATCGAGCACCTGCGGCGCCACGCCGTGCCTGGTGGCGGTGTGACTCAGCGCCCGCACATCCTTGGGCAAGCACGAGCCACCAAAGCCGAGCCCCGGATAGAGGTACTGCATGCCGATGCGGCTGTCGGCACCGATACCGCGGCGAATGGCCATGATGTCGGCCCCGACGGCGGCGCTGATGCGTGCGATCTCGTTGATCATGGCGATGCGGCTCGCGAGCATGACGTTGGCGGCGTATTTGGTCAGCTCGGCTGAGCGTGTGTCGATCATGATGACCGGATGACCGTTGCGCACGAACGGTCGATAGAGCTCGAGCATCTTGGCCTCGGCCCACGAGGAGTCGGCGCCAACCACGATGCGGTCCGGGCGCATGAAATCCTGCACGGCGCTGCCTTCTTTGAGAAACTCCGGATTGGCCACGACGTCGAATTCGGCCTTGGCGCCGCGGGCAGCCAAGGCGGCCGTGATGCGCTCTTTGACCGCGCTCACCGTTCCGACGGGGACGGTGGACTTGACCGCCACGACCGTGCGCTCGTGCATCGCGGCGCCGATGGTGTCGGCCACCGCGAGCACATGACGAAGATCCGCCGCGCCATCGATGTCCGACGGCGTCCCCACGGCGATGAACACGATGGCCGCTTCGGAGGACGCCTTGCCCACGTCGGTCGAGAACGTCAGGCGATGGCCGCTCTGATTGCGTCGCACGATCTCAGCGAGACCCGACTCGAAAAACGGCACGACGCCATCGGTGAGCACGCGCACGCGCGCGGCGTCGGTATCGGCACACGTGACCTGGTTGCCCATCTCGGCCAGGCACGCGCCGGTGACGAGCCCCACGTAGCCGGTGCCTATGACGGTGATCTTCATGCCGGTCCTTTCGATGCGACGCGCGCGCTCAAGCGAGGTCGTCCTCACTCAACAGTGTGTCTCTTTGCACCGCGTGCCGCAGTGTGCGCCCGATGACTTCGTCGAGCCGCGCGGCCGGAATACCCGTGCCGGGCTTCTTCAGCGTCAGATCCTCACGGACGAGCAAAGTGCCCGCCGCGAGATCACGCGCCGCAACCACGCTCTTGCCGAAGATGCGCTTGAGCTCGGCAAGCTCGTGGGCGCTCGCCTCTTTGTCGAGCGGATGGGTCAGCGCCGTGTGCACAAAGCGAGCACCGTCGACGAGCTGTCGCAGCTCTGCCGTGGTGAGCGAGGCCACGACGTCGGGTCCAAAGGCCTCTCGAGAGAGGGTCACGTGCACTTCGACAATTTCGGCGCCCAGCGTGACCGCCGCGATGCCAGCCGCGACCTTCGCCGAATGATCCGAGAGTCCCACGGGGCAACTGTAGCGATGGCGTAGCTCCGCGAGCACGTTGAGACCCAGCACCTCGGGCGGCGTCGGGTAGCGCGTCGTGCACTGCATCACCGCGAGGGGCGCACCGGCCTGACGCACGAGAGCCACCGCCGCGTCGAGCTCTGCCCAGCTCGCAAGCCCACTCGAGAGCAGCACGGGCTTCTGCGTCTTCGCCATGCGCTCGATGAGCGGCAACGTCGTCAGCTCGCCCGAGCCGACCTTCCACGCCGGCATGCCCAGTCGCGCGAGCAGATCCACTGCTTCGAACGAGAACGGCGTCGACAAGAAGATGAGGCCGCTCGCGCGCGCGTGGTCGGCGAGCTCTTGCCACTGCGCTTCGCTAAATTCCATGCGCCGCCAATAGTCGTAGCGGGTCGCGTCTTGGGGCGAGAGCTTCACCCGAAACGGCTCACTCGGAGTCGATTCCGCCGCGGCGATGTGCGTCTGAAACTTGATGGCATCTGCACCCGTTCGCGCCACCGCGTCGATGTACGCGTGGGCCGTCCCGAGGCTGCCATCGTGGGCCTGCGCCACTTCGGCGACGATGAACGGCGCCTCGCCGGAACCGACGGGGCGGGAACCTATGAGAAAGCTCGGATCTGAAGTGAACATGTTGAAGACGCTTGTTACGATGATCTGCGCGTCGGTCGCGCGGGGACCGGAGCCGTTGGGGAGGACCCGCGAAGCGGGGGGGACCCGGGCGGCGAGGACCGGAACAGCGACCGGCGCGTGGACTCAGCCACTGACCAACTCCACCACTTCGAGCCCATCTCGCCGCGGTCGTTTGACACTCGGATCGACAACGAGAGCGATCTCTGCCGCACCGCCGCTCGCCACGAGCCGCGCACGCGGATGCAGCCGCACCACATCACCGACCGCCTGGGCCAAAGGCCCCTCGCCGACGAGCATCACCCCGATGACGCCACCTTCTCCATTGCGCCGCGTCACCCGTTCGTCGATGAGCGCTTCGACTCGCACCGCCATACGCCGGTGCTGCTCGGCCATGCGGTGCAAAAACGAATAGGTCAGCCGCAGCCGCACCTCGAGGCCCCGTGGCGTGAGCACGTAGAGATAACCGAGCTTGTGGGTGCTCTCGGCGACGTTGTGCACCTTCACCATGCCCTTTTGGATGAGGCGACGCAGGATGAAGTGCGCACGACTCAGAGGCAGGCCCAGGCGACGGGCCAGCTCGCGCTGGCTGAGCTGCGGCTCGCTCGCCAAGGCTTCGAGCATCGGCAGCTCGTGCTCGCTCGGGGTCGCTGACATCGGCTAGGCTTCGCCCCTTTCGGTCCCAGCAAAGGATCGACGGGCACGGACGCAGAGGGTATGGCGGTCGACGGGCACTTGGGCCTAGCGTGACCTCGGACGTGGAGTCGTAGCCGGAATGGCGCGATCGTTCAAGGATGAAACGGTCGCTCGCATCGCGCGCGGCTATTGCGCCCAACCCAAAGGATCTCCATTGTTACCGCGCGGTAGGCTGCTGACCGCACCTTCGTGGAGATGATTCGATGCGACGCACCAAGCTGTGGTCAGTGATTTTGGCGGGCCTTGGGCTCATCTCTCTTGCCGCTTGCGGTGGCTCCGCTGGCGCCGACGATGCCGCCGCCAAGGCGAAAAGGCCCGTGCTCGTCGCCCCGGTGGGCCGTGCGGATCTCGACGAGGTGCTGCGCTACGTCGCCGATCTCCAGCCTCAGGCCGAGGTGCGCGTCTTTTCTCCCGTGCCCGATCGCATCCTCTACTTTCCGTGGGCCGACGGCGAAGAAATCCAGCGCGGCGAGCGCATCGCCCTCATCCGCAAAGAGGGGCTCGAAAAGGGCCTCGAGCAGATCGTCGCGCAGATGGAAGCGCTCGACGTGCAGCTCAAAAATCTCAGCGACGAGCTTGCACGCGCCAAAGAGCTGCTCGCCGCCGGCGGCATCCCACAACAGACCTACGACAAGCTCAACACCAACTATCTTGCGACGCAGGCGCAGCGCCGGGCGCTCGACGCGAGCCGCGGTCAGCTCGCCGTCACCGCCAACAACGCCGTCATCACCTCCCCCATCACCGGCATCATCGCCCAAAAAAGTCTCGAGACCGGTGACATGGCCGTGCCGCAGCTGCCGCTCTGCTCGGTGATGGCCATCGACAAGCTCAAGGCGCTGTTGCGTCTCGTCGAGGAAGATGTGCCCAAGGTGCGTCTCGGCCAGAGCGTCTCACTGACGCTTGACGCCTTCCCGGGGGAGACGTTTGTCGGGGTCGTCACGAGCATTCGGCCGTACCTCGATGTCGGCACGCGCACCAATACCATCGAAGTGAGCATCGACAACGCCAAGATCCCCGAAACCGGGCACCGGCGCCTGAAGCCCGGCATGTTTGGCCGCGCCGAAATCATCGTCGCGAAAAAGACCCAGGTGCTCGTCGCGCCCGAGCCGGCGTTGCTGCTCGATACCGCGCTGCTCGAAGCACAACAAAGTGGCGAGGTGCTGCGCAAAGCGTTCGTGGTCTCGGACAAGGGCCTTGCCATCGAGCGCCGATTGCATCTCGGCGCGCGCCAAGGCTCGGTCTACGAAGTGCTCGATGGGCTTGCCGAAGGCGAGCAGCTCATCGTTCGCGGCCAGCACGGCCTCAAAGACGGTCAAGCCGTGGAGATCGTCTCCGGCAACGCCAGCTAGCCAGTCGCACTCACCTTTCTCGCGCGGGGCCCACTATGGATCTGCCATCGATTGCCGTTCGTCGAGGCGTCTCGTTCACCATGCTGGCGCTCATCGTCGTCGGCTTTGGTCTCTTTTCGCTCGGCCGCTTGCAGCTCGATCTGTACCCCGACATCTCGTTTCCGAGCGTCATCGTCATCACCAACTACACGGGCGCGAGCCCCGAGGACATCGAGACGCTCGTCTCGCGGCCGCTCGAGGGCGCGGTCGCCTCGGTCAAGAACGTCAAAGAGATCGAGTCGACGTCCAAGCAAAGCGTGTCGCTCGTGCAGGCGAAGTTCGATTGGGGCATGGACATGGAGCAGGCGGAAACCGATGTGCGCCGCGCGCTCGAATTCGCCAAGAGCGTGCTGCCAACCGACGCGGACGACCCCATCGTCTTCGCGTTCGACCCGTCGATGCAGCCCATCGTGATGTTCATGATCAGCGGCCCCTACCCGCTCAATGTGTTGCGCGAGATCGCCGATCGGGACATTGCCCCACGGCTCGAACGCCTTCCGGGCATCGCCAACGCCGAGGCTGCGGGCGGTCTCGAGCGCGAGATCCACGTGCTCGTCGATCCAGTCAAAGCCGCGGCGTTCGGGCTCGACGTCAACAACATCATCGGGGCCGTCTACCGCGAGAACGCCCAGGTGCCAGGCGGCGCCATCGAGCAAGGATCGCTCGAGCTCAACATCCAGACGCGCGGCAAGTACCAGAGCGTCGCCGACATTCGCGAGGTCGTCGTCGGCATGGGGGCGAGCGCGCGCGGTCCCAAGCCGATTCGTCTCAAGGAAGTGGCGCAGGTCGAGGACAGCTTCTACGAGAGTCAGCGAGTGCTCGAGGTCGAAGGCGTCCCCGCGGTGTGGATGATGGTGCGCAAGCAATCCGGCGCCAACACCGTGCGCGCCGCCGAAGCGGTCATCAACGAGATGCCCAAGATCAAGCGCGCCGCCGCCGCCGAGATCGACTTCAAGGTCATCTTCAATCAGGCGGAGTTCATCAACCAGGCGCTCGGCAATCTCTCGTCGACGGGCCTGCTCGGCGTCGTCATCACCTTCCTCGTCCTGCTCTACTTTCTGCGCAGCCTGCGCAGCTCGCTCATCGTTGCACTGGCGATTCCCGCGTCGGTCGTGGCGACATTCGGCGTCATGGACCAAGCGGGCATGACGCTGAACATGATCTCCATGGCCGGCCTCGCGCTCGCCATCGGCATGCTGGTCGACAACGCCATCGTCGTGCTCGAGAACATCTTTCGCTTGCGTGAAGAGGGCCACGGGCCGTGGGAAGCCGCCATCGAGGGTGCCCGCGGCGTGGATCTTGCCGTTACAGCCTCGACCTTGACGACCGTCGCCGTCTTTTTCCCGGTGCTGTTTGTGCCCGGTATCGCTGGCGTCATGTTTCGCGACATGTCGGTGACCATCACCTTCTCGCTGCTCGTATCGCTGGCGGTGGCGCTCACGCTCGTGCCGCTCGCCGCCTCGCGTCTGCTCGGGCAAGGCCGCGGCGAGCTGCTGCTTCACAAAGCCCAGGCGCACGACGTGCTCGCCAACGTGCGCAAGCGCTACGGTGCTCTGCTCGAGCGAGCGCTGCGACGCCGTTGGGTGGTCGGGACCAGCGTCGGTGGCGCCTTGGTGCTCACCGCTTTGCTCGCGTTGATCTTGCCGACGGAGTTCATCACCGACGACGATGACTCGTTTCTCTTTGTGAGCATGCAGGCGCCCGTCGGCAGCAATCTTGAGGAGACGACAGCGCTGATGCATCAAGCGGTGGCCGGCATCGAGAAGGCGGTGCCCATCGCAGAGCGTCGCCTCGTCAGCCTCGATGTCGGGGTCGGCAAGGGCTTTGTCGCCATGCTCTCCGGAGGCGTGCACACGGCGCTCGTGCGCATGCCTCTCGTCGAGGTCAATAATCGCAAGCATACCAAGAAGGAGCTCGAAGCCGAGGTGCGCAAAGAGCTCGCCAAGATCCCGGGTCTGACCTACAGCACCGCCTCGCCGTTCAACATGGCGGGGGGGGCAGGTGATATCGAGGTCCAGATCCGCGGGCACGATCTCGACGTCTCGCGCACGGTGGGTCTCGAGCTGCGTGACAAGCTGCGCGCCCTGCCGGAGATGGCCAACGTCACGTTCTCCATGGAGGACCAGAAGCCGGAGATGCGGGTGCGCCTTGATCGCCTCAAGCTCGGCGAGCTCGGCATCTCGGGTGCCGCGGTCGGCAACGCCATCAACGCCTATTTCATGGGCCGCGTCGCGGGCCGCTATGCCGAAGGCGGCGATGAGTTCGACATCCTCGTGCGCTACCCGCGCGCGCACCGTACCGATGTCGAGGAGCTACGCAAGATGCCGGTGGCGACGCCATCCTCGGGCATCGTGCCGCTCGGCAATGTTGCAGAGGTGAGCTATGGCCTTGGCCCCACCGATATCACGCGACTCGATCAAGAGCGCATCACGCGGCTGACCCTCGACCTCAAGCCGACCTATGAGAACGACAAGGGCCGCAAGCAGCGCAAGGATCTCGGCGCCAGCATTGCTCGGGTCGACGCGGCTCTTGGCGCGTACCCGTGGCCACAAAGCTTCACCTACCACATAGGCGGCTCGGCCGAAGACTTCCAAAAGTCATTCAAGTACCTCGGCCTCGCGCTCATCATCTCGATCTTCCTCGTCTACATGGTGATGGCGAGCCAGTTCGAGTCGTTGCGTGAGCCGTTCATCATCATCTTCACCGTGCCGCTTGCCGCCATCGGCGTCGTGCTCCTGTTCGTGCTCACGCGCTCGACGATGGATGTCTCCGCCCTCGTCGGCGTCATCATGCTGGTCGGCATCGTCGTCAACAACGGTATTGTGATGGTGGATGCCGCGAACCAACTCCGCGAGAAGCGCGCGCTCGATCGCCGTGCCGCCATCCTGCAAGCAGCGCTCATGCGCCTGCGGCCAGTCATCCTCACGAGCGCTACGACGATTCTCGCCATGGTGCCGCTCGCGCTCGAGATCGGTGAGGGCTCCGCTGGCTGGGGCGGCATGGCAAAAGCGGTCATCGGCGGCCTCCTCACTGCCACCTTCCTGACTCTGTTCGTCGTGCCGGTGATGTACACGATCTTCGCCAAAAAAGAGGTGAAGCCGCTCGTGCACAAGGACGAGCTGGCGGCGGCAGCCGTGCACAATCTCTAGCGGTGTCGACGCGTTATTTGCCCTATCGCGTGACTTCCTCGATCACATCCTCGCCCGAGAGCGTGACGCGCACGCCGCGGCCGAGGAGCTCCACTTGCACGACGAGTCGTCGTTGCCCATCGGCGCCGCGCTCGACGATGCCATGCACGCCGCGCAAGGGGCCGCGCGCAACCATCACGGAGTCGCCCTCGACGAGACGTGCGACGGGATCGAGATCTCGCTCTGAGCCGACAACTCGCATGAGGCTATCGATCTCGTGTGGCGGGATACTGCGAGCGCGACTCGGGTCTTCAGGCAACCGGCCGACAACGTCGATAGCCTGACGGGGCTTGAGCAGCTCAATGCGTGTCGTCGCGCTCAGCTCGGTGTGCACAAACAGATAGCCGGGAAAGAGCGCCAGCTCGACGATTTGTACGCGGTCGCTCCAGGCGCGCCGCTCACGGCGGACGGGGAGAAAGATCTCAAAGCCGCGATGTGAAAGGTCTTCGGCGGCGGCCTTCTCCTGCCGCGCGTGCACCGCGAGGGCGTACCACTTAACCGCGGAAGAAGCTGCGGATGCCATCGACGACGTACGCGAGCTCCTCGTCGCGCAGCTCCGGGAAGATCGGCAACGCCATGACCTCCGAGGCGAGGCGCTCGGCATTGGGAAACGCGCCTTGCTTGTGGCCGAGCGACGCGAAGCAGGGCTGCTCGTGCAACGACACCGGGTAGTAAATCTCGGTGCCGACGCCGCGCTTGCTCAAATGCTCGCGCAAGGTCTCGCGCTTGCCGGCGCGCACGCGAATCGTGAACTGATTGTAGGTGTGGTTCTCGCGCACGCGCGTCGGATAAAGGATCGGCGCGTCCGTCGCCTCGCCCTGGCTCGTGTTCGGGGCGCCCACCTCGGCGGCGGTCAACAGCTCGACGTAGCGCTTGGCGTTGTGCACGCGCTTGGTCGTGGCCTCTGCGAGGCGCGGGAGCTTGGGCCGCAAGAGCGCCGCCTGCATGGCATCGATGCGGAAGTTCGCACCGACAAGACTGTGGTAGTACTTGGGCTTGCCGCCGTGCACGCGCAGGATGCGCGCTTTGTCGCCCAGCTCGTCGTCGTTGGTCGTCACGAGGCCGGCATCGCCAAAGGCACCGAGGTTCTTGGTTGGGAAAAACGAGAAGCAACCGAACGTGCCCATGCTGCCGGCCTGGCGGCCTTTGTCGATGGCGCCGATCGCTTGGGCTGCGTCCTCGATGACCGGCACGTGGTGCTTTTTGCCAATGGCGAGGATCTCATCCATCGCCGCCGACTGACCGAACAGATGCACCGGCATGATGGCGCGGGTGCGCTTGGTCATGGCGGCCTCGATGCCTTCGGGCAGCGCGTTGAAATCGACGGTCGAGCTGTCGACAAAGACGGGCCTGGCGCCCAAGCGCATGACCGAGCCCGCGGTAGCAAAGAAAGTGAAGCTCGGGCAGATGACCTCGTCGCCAGCGCCAACGCCGAGTGTCATGAGCGCCAAGAGCAAGGCGTCTGTGCCTGACGACACGCCGATGGCATGCTTGACGCCCACATACTCGGCGCAGGCCTTCTCGAAGGCATCGACCTCGGGGCCGAGAATGTAGTGACCGCTGCGCAAGACGCGTGTGGCGATGACCTCGAGCTCGGCGATGAGTGTGGCATCCAAGCGGGTGAGATCGAGAAGCGGAACGCTGCGAACGGGCGTGTTGGACTCTTTCATGGCGCCGTCATAATCCCGCTCGCCCCGGCGCGGCAAGTGGCACACCCACATCCCCTCCCAGACTCCCACGTTGTCGCTACGATCTCGTGGCGCCCACGATCTTTCGCATGCGAACGCGTGTGCGGCCGCGTACACTTTTGAAAGGAATGTGCCGATAACGAAGAAGGAGAAGAGAGGGAGGCCCATGAGAGCTTGGCTACCACTCGTTGTTCTCGTCGCGACTGCATGTGCAGCGCCTCAGACGCGCACGAGCCGCACGCGTCGTCCCGAGCTAGCCTCGCTCCAGAGCTCCCGGCCGGTTGTGCCGCAGGCTCCCGACGCCGAAGATCTCCCGCGCGACGCGTCGGCAGGCGTCTACCTCGACAACGCCTTTCGCGCTTTTCGTGACAGCGACTTTGGCCGCTCGGCCAAGCTCTTTCGTGGTGCCCTTGCGACCGGCGAGCTCAACGACGCCGGCCGCGCGCTCGCCTACTGGCACATCCATCTCGCCGAGCGTCAGCAGCACCGCAACGACGTCAGTGTCGAGGCTCTATCGAGCTTTGTGATCGTCGCGAACGATATTTTGGAGGACCGCATCGATCACGAGTACTCGATCGAGGGCGACGGGGATTTTGTCGAGCGCTTCCAGCTCGAGCCACGTCTGGCGCAAGCGCGCGCGCTCATTTCGGCCGCGTGGGCCGAGCGCGTGCCGAAGTTTGGACGCACGATCGAGAACCCCGTGCCGGTGCACGATCCCATCGAGGCCGGCTACTTCATGAGCTTTGCGAGCGGCTGCGATGCGCAGTCACCAGCAGCGAAATCGGAGCGACGACGCGAGCCCCACAGCTCTGGGCTCGAGCGGGTGACCCTGCGCTGCAATGCTGGTGCGACACCGACTGAGTACTACTTTCAGTACGGCCTGTCGCTCGAAAGCAAGTAGCGCCTCTCAGTACGCCTTCGCGATCAAGACGCGGCGGCTTGAGGGCTTGCCGCTGACGATGCAGTGGCCTTGCTCGGGCTCGTGGTCGTCGGGGAGATTGCGAATCGTCGCCTTGGTGTCCTCTTTGATGCGCGCCTCGCTCTCGGCGGTGCCGTCCCAGTGCGCCATGACGAACTTGCTGTCGTTGTCACGGAAGATCTCTTTCAGCTCGCCGTAGCTGTCGGCGCGCGTGGTGTTGTCTTTGAGGCGCGTCTTGGCGCGCGTCAGCAGCGCGGTCTGAAAATCGTCGAGGTACTTTGTGACGCGCTCGGCGAGGCCTTCGAGACTCCACGACATCTTCTCGGCGTTGAGGCGATCTTTGGCCATCACCTGATGCTTCTCGAGGTCACGCGGGCCAATCTCGAGGCGCAAGGGCACGCCCTTTTGCTCCCATTCGAAGTACTTAAAGCCCGGCTTGTAGTCGCGCACATCGAAGACCACGGACACGCCGGCAGCGCGAAGCTGGGTCTCGATGCGCTTGCCCGCCGCGCGCACTTCGTCTTCGCTCTTGCCTTTGCCGTAGATGGGCACGATCGCCACCTGCACCGGGGCCATCTTCGGCGGCAAGACGAGGCCGTTGTCATCCGAGTGGGTCATGATGAGGCCACCGATGAGGCGCGTCGAGACGCCCCAGCTCGTCTGCCAGACGTAGTCCATGACGCCTTCCTTGTTCTGAAAACGTACGTCGAAGGCCTTGCCGAAGTTCTGTCCTAGATCGTGGCTCGTGCCTGCTTGCAGCGCCTTGCCGTCTTGCATCATCGCTTCGATGGAATAGCTCGCCAGCGCCCCGGCGAACTTCTCGCTCTGGGTCTTCTTACCCTTCACGACCGGCATGGCCATCCAGTCCTCGGCGAACTTGGCGTAGACGTCGAGCATGCGCTGCACTTCTTCTTGTGCTTCTTCGTGCGTCGCGTGCGCGGTGTGACCTTCTTGCCAGAGGAACTCGGTGGTGCGCAGAAACATGCGCGTGCGCAGCTCCCAGCGGACGACGTTGGCCCATTGGTTGATGAGCAGCGGTAGGTCGCGGTAGCTCTCGATCCAGCGGGCGAAAAAATGCCCGATGATCGTTTCCGACGTGGGCCGAATGACGTAGCGCTCTTCGAGCTCCTTGCCGCCGGCAATGGTGACCACCGCCAGCTCAGGCGAGAAGCCTTCCACGTGCTCGGCCTCGCGCTTCAAAAAGCTCTCGGGGATGAGCAGCGGAAAATACGCGTTCTGATGCCCGGTGGCTTTGAACATGTCATCGAGGGCGCGTTGGATCTTCTCCCAGATGGCGTAGCCATGGGGCTTGATCACCATGCAGCCCTTGACCACTTCGGCGGGCTCCGCGAGTCCTGCCTGACGAATGACGTCGAGATACCAGCGCGAATAATCCTCCGCGCGCGGGGTGATGCGCTCGGGGCTCTTCTCTGCCATGACGATTGCTCCTTGCGAGGTGCCTTGGGTCGGGCACTGATAGGCCAAGGGTGGGAGCCATGGCAAGAGACGCCGCGCTCAGAACATCATCGCGTAGCCCGCGAGCAACCCAAGACCACCGGTGGCGCTGTCGCCCGTGATGGCGTGATGCAGATCGGCGTAGCTGAGATCGAGCTCGGCAAAGGCGACACCTGGACCGAAGCGCAGCTCACCACCACCGCCAAGCAGCAGACCTGCCGCGGTCTTTGTCTCGTTGTTCTCGCCAAACAGGCTCGTCGTCGCGCGTCCCCGGGCTGTCGAGCGCTGTAGGCGAGTCTCGCCGCCGAGTCGACCGTAGACGTTGAGATACGAGCCCGGCTGCCACAGTCGAGCGACCGCCCCGAGGCCCACCACCAGCTCCTCTTCGATCACCTTGTAGCTGTAGGAGGTCGAGGTCACGAGGCGGGGATCATCGCCCGACGCGGTGTAGCTTGGTCGCAGGTAGTCAAAGCGGCCATAGACCTGCACGCGCTGCTCGAGCCACGGCAACAGGTAGCCGACATCGATGCCGCCGCTGCCACCCACACCGAGCTTCGAGACGACGCCGGGGACCGCAGCGCCCAGGTGTGCGCCGACCAGCCATGATTTCGCATCGACTGGCGCGGTCACGGTGGTGGTCACCTCGACGGCGGTACCCATCGCTGCGACGGGAGCCTCGGCGATTGACGACAGCGGCGCGCTGGCGGCGATGACTTCCACGCCGGGTGGGTTGCTGGGCTCCGAGACCGGCACCACCGCTTCAGTGGTTGCCGCGCTGTCCGCGTCGACGATCGGTGCGATCTCGGTTGCGAGAGCGGTCGCGGTCGCGGCCGGGGCGACGGGGGCCGGGGCCACCTGAGTGGCGGCGGCACGCGGGTTGCGCTTGCGCTTTGCTTTCTTCTTGGCGAGCGCGGTGTCGGCGCTCGTGACCAACAAGAGGGCGAGTAGGCACGGCAAGACTTGGCGTGTGAAATGCATCGACATCTCCTCCTACCAGACGGTCATTTCGGTGGTGGTGGTGGCCGGGATCGGGTCCAGCGTCGCCGGATCGACGCTCGCGCCACCGAGCATGTAGAAGAAGGCGCTTTCGAGCGCTGTCCCCAAGAGGTAGCGCGCCCGCACCATGTGCTCGGAGGCGTTGGTCCAGTTCTTCAAGATGGGAGCGACGTTGCCACCGCAGCCGGTCGTTCCTGCGGCGCAGATGAGCGCCTGCGAGACGATGTCGCTCGCCGCATTGGCCTTGCCGCCGAAGGCGTAGAGGTAGTTGTTGGCGACGAGGGCGCCATAGCCGGCGTGGTTGACCATGTTGCTGCCGGCAGTCAGTGGGTCCCACGCGAGCAGCACGCCACCGCTCGCCCAATCAATGGTCGCCGCGTCGACGTCATTGACGAGTGTCCCGGCGGCTCCGGTCGCGCCTCCGCCGGCGTAGATGTAGTGCGTCGTGCCAACGTTGGAGGCGTTTTCCGGATTGGCCCAGTAGGCGCCAAGCATCCAGCGTCCGGCAGCGAGGGCCTCGTCGCCAATGGCGAAGTTGTGCAGCACCGTCTGGCTGTTGTCGCCAGCGATGTGGATCACCGCCATCTCGTAGTCGCTCGCGTACTCGGCCGCGTCGGCAAGATCCGTACGACCGCCGACGACGTAGAGGTGGGCATCGGTGCCGTTGGGGTTCATGGCGAAGGTGATGCCGGCGCCGCGACGCGCGGTATCGAGTGCCAGCGGATTGCCGCCGCCGTCCTCCGGTATGTGCCAAACGCCCAACGAGCCGGTGCGCAACGGCAGCTCCGCCGGGTCGGTGACGCCGCCGACGTCGGTGAAGGTATCGACATCGCCGAGCTCCACGAGGAGCTCTTCGGCGCCAGCGGCGGTGCCGGCCACCGGGCTGCGGTAGATGCGATAGCCGACCGCCCCGTCGACCTTGTCCCAGTCCAAGGTCACCTGCACTGCGTAGCCGTGCAGATTCGGTAGGCGCACGACGACCGCTTCGGAGGGCAGGGTCTCACCGCCGGGGTTGAACGCATCGACCGCGTCCATCACCGCCGCGAGCTTGTAGTACCAGACGCCAGCACCGGGACCCGTCGCCCCGATCGACAGGGCCATGTTTTTGACCACCGGACGCTCGTCCGGCGACAAAATGTAGGCGCGCTCGACCGTGGCGAGTGAGCTCGCGCCATCCGCGCTGCCGCCGATGACGTAGATGAAGCGGCCGATGGTCACCGCTCCGGCGAGTGCCCGCGGCGTCGTCAGTGTCTGCTCAAGAACGGCGAAGGGTCGTGGTACGCCGTAGATGTCCACGGCGGAGGCCTCGACGGTGTTGTAGATATTGCTGACGAGCATCGTGCCGCCACCGTCATCGACGGGAATGCCGTCGTCGCCGCCAATGGCATAGAGATAGCGCGCCGCGCTCGACACACGGCCCGCCGCCCCCGAGAGAGCGCGCCGGGCGATGTTGAGATCGGGACCCAAGGCGAACGGGAAGAGCTTCTCGGCGAGGTTGGTCACCTTGAGGGCGGAGAAGTCGGCGAACGTGTCGTTGTCGGTGTCCGTGACTCGCACGATGCAGAAGGCGTCGGCCATGGTGCCGAAATCCACGTCGGCCGTGATCAAAGTATCACTGCTAGAATCGACGGTGGCATCGAGCAGACTGAGCGTACCACCATCGATGTGGCATTCGAGTGACACGGCCGGGGCGCGGAAATTGGCGCCGGCGATGTCGATCGTCTGCACGCCGTTCGGCACCGAGCCCGGCGTCACCATGCTGATGGTGGGCGGGGGATCGGCGGTCACGCGGAACTGTTCGGTGTCGAATTCGGAGACGCCCACCGCACCGTCCGGGTTGACAATGATGACATTGTACATGTCCGCGGGCAGACCCGCGGGAATGAGCGCCGTGAGCGTTGTCGCATCGACGAAGGTCACGGCTTGGAGCGCCACGGCGGCAGCGGACGGCACGGTCGTCGGACTCAAGAAGACGCGGGGCGTCGACAGCATGCCGCCGTCGGTGGTGAGGGTGACGGCCGTAGCAGAGCTCGTCCAGCCGAAGCCCGGCGATACCGTCAGGAGGTCGATGTTGAGCTCATCGACGACGGTGAGACCCGCGAGCAACACGGCACGTGCGCACTGGCCACCGGTACCGTCGACGCGCACGTCGTAGGTGCCACTGGCGACACCACTTGGCACCGTCGCCATGATCTTGGTCAAGTCACCGTCGTCGACGCTCGCGAGCGCAATCGCATCACCGCCGCCGGTGGGCGCGATGGATACCGCGAGGGGTCGTTGGGCGGGTGCAAACTCGGCAGCGTAGATGGCGAGGCGCGTGTCGATACCGCTGTAAACGGTCGACGGGTCGGCAAAGAAGGCCACCGGCCCGAGCTCGACGGCAATGCTGGTCGCAAACGTGTCGCTGCAACCTCCGGGGTTGTAAGCCGAAACGTTGTAGGTCCCGGCCGGGACCCACATGAATTGCGCCGTAGCGCTCATGCCGCCTGCGCTCACGGTGACCACGTCGGCTACCGCGCCACCGCCAGCGTCGTTGAGCTCGACGCGCATGCCCTCGTGAAAGCCTGCGCCCGTGAGCGTGAGCGAGGGTGAGCCCTGGCACGCGGCAAGCGGTGCCACCGCGTCGATCTGGGGCTGCGGAAAGCTCTCGATCGTCAACGCCGTGGAGACGCCACCTGCGGGCATGGGGTTCTCGATGCGGGCAAAGAGCTGTTGGTAGACGCTGGCGATCTGTTCCTGTGCCAGCGTGACGATAAAGCCGTCACAGCGGCTGACGGTCTCGATGGGGCCGGTGAATGCCACGCAGCCACTCACCTCGGTGGCGAGCGGCGTCAGCGTGACGAGGTCTCCCTGCGCGTTGGCAAGTACGAGCACGGGCAGCGTGCCGTCGATGATCAGGAGATCGCTGCCCACAACGGCTAGGGTGGTGTCGCCCTCGGCGGTGCAGAGGGCGAGCGGCTCGATGCTGACGAGGGTTGGCACGGGCACACTGAAGAAGCTGCGCGCCTCCGTGCTAAAGCAGTCGGCGGGGGCGGGATTGGTGACGACCACTGCGTGCTCGCCGACCGGCAGCGTTTCCGGGATGAGCACGGTGAGACTCGTGCAGCTCGTGACGTTGGCCACCGGTCCGGGGAGCGCGACGCAACCGCCCGTCGCGGTGGGTGTCAGGAGCACGTCGCCGACGGCGACCTCTGGGACGGCTGCGCCCAGGGTGAGAAAGCCGCTCCCTTGAAGCACCACGCTGCGCGCCCCTTGCTCGACGCAGGCGAGATCGGGAACCACCGCATCGAGCACCGGGCGGCCGACAGCCAGCAAGGCGCTCGCAAGCGTGGCCTGGTTGCCGTTGGCGTTCTCGACCCGCAGGCCCCACAGGCCGGGTGTCAGCCCGAGCGCCGGGTCGATCGTCATGCGCATCTCGCTATCGCTCACCCAGTGCACGGAGGTTGCGGCGAGGCTGCCGCCGGCAAGAGCCGCCTCGGGTAGCAGCGTCAAGCTCGGGAGCACGAGCTGCGGATCGTTGGTGAGACCGTCGTTGACCTCGGGCGAGAGGTTCGTGCCACTAACGACCACGTCGGTCGTGAGCTGCTCGACACAGACGATGCCGGGCTCGAGGCCCGAGAGGGTCGGCTTCGGACCGTCCTTCTGGTGACTACACGCCACCACAGCGAGAGCAGCAAGAGCAAGCGAGAACATCCGCACGCGACGCAAAGGAAGCAGAGCCATGGCGTCCACCGTTCTCCATCTCCCTCCCCATCCCCATGGGTTCGTAACCTTGGGAGTCAAACCGGTGGCACGCGTGGAAGTTGCGCGCGGCGCCGAAGGAAGACTACGCGGTTGTGCCAGTCATGTTGACGTTGAGCCCGCCAGAGCGAGCAGAGGGCGTCGGCCAGGGCTCCGACTTCGGCTTGCCCAATCGTCTTCTCGTCGACGAGCACGACCCCGGCGTGGTCGATATCCTGCTCGGCCCAAGCGCGCAGTAGCACTGGGATCGTTCTCAGATCGTAGGTCACCAGGGTGAGCGACGCGTTGCGCGCCTCGTGGAGCAGCGCCTCATCGCTGGCGCTCAGCAGATGCCCGTGCTGCCAGTCGCGCAGGCTGATGATCTCCATCTCCGCACAAATGCCGCGGGCCGCCGCGGCAACTGCTGGCGAGATGTGCTCATCGGTGAGAAGACGCAACACGCTACGAGCTCGTGGCAGAGCCGGACGGCGCGATGAATTCTTCGAGCTGGGGCAAAGTCCGCGCGAGTGTGGCGGATTCGATCGCTGCGGCATCCTCGAGCGCTACCTCGATCTCCTCGGGAAAAGCCTTGGCGTAGCTCAACGCCGCTTGTGCTTTCACCGTCGGCCAGCCGAGGTGTGTGGCGGTGCCAGTCACATCCCCTTGGACGGCGCGAGCGACCGACACCACCTGCCAGACGGCGAGGCGCGTGCCGAGCACGTAGGCCTGTCGACCCACCGCGGAATCGCGAAAGTCGATGAACGCGAAGTCGGCGCGCCGCAAGCCTTCTTCGAGCAGCATGGCCCCCGTCTCGCTCGGCGTGCGCCCGAGCTGCCGGGCCCGACGCCGCAGGCGCTGCGTCTGCTGTGCGGAGACACGCAGGCTGACGACCGTGGACGCTGGCATGCGTTTACGTTTGGCTCTCATGTATACAATGTAATCGAACGCACGATCGGACGCAATCTACGCCACGCAGACGCCGAGCAGCATGATCACGTCGCGCTACGTCGGATTGTCCCAGCACTGACAGATGTCGGTGCGGCAATACTGCGTCACCGGATCACACCCCGGCGAGCACTCGCACAGCCCCGGATTGCAGTAGAGGAAGTTGCGCTGCGTCTCCGGGTCGAGCGGACAATCGATGGTCTCTCCAGGCGCACAGCACTGCGGCAAGAGCGCCTCGCAAGTCGCGCCGTTCCAGTAGCAGCCGTTGGCGTTGCTCGTGCAGGTCGGCTGGTCGATGATCGTCTCGCAGCTCGGGATGCAAGCGCCGCCGCTCCAGGCGCAAACGCCGTAGCTGTTGTTGTCGCACGAAGGCTGGTCCACGTAGCTGCTGCACGGCGTACAGCAGGCGATGGCCGTGCCGCAGTCGGTCACGGTGCCATCGAGACGGAACACCGTGCCGCAGACGCCGCTTGCCGGCAGACAGACGCAGGTCTCGTCGCAGGCGTAGCCGAGGCCACACGTGTCGGGCCCGAGCGGGTTACAGATGTCTGCCCCCGTTGGATTGCAGGCACACGGGTCGGCGGCGGGGATGCACAGCCCGGTCGCCGGGTTGTACGTCGCGCACGGCGGACACGAGGGCATGGGAACGCAGGTCTCGACCGCCTC
>CAYHNK010000029.1:0-23648 GCA_964357695.1 uncultured Bdellovibrionales bacterium
GGTCCGGACGAATAATACAGGCGAGCATGTCGCCAACGCGGTCAGCGCCAATCCCCTCCTCGAAAAGCCCCACCAACTCGAAGATCTCAGGCGCAGTGACGCCTGCATCAACGATCTCCTTTGCTGTGCGCAACAGTTGCCGGCGAAGGTTGCGGCCCATTCCGCTCCCAGCTGTGCCACCCTTGGAGTACCCGAAACAGACGCCCCGCACCTCGTGGAAGGTCAGCTTCTTCTCGGCTTCGCGCCAGAGTCGGTCGTTTGGCTGCCGGGAGTTTTGGAGTAGGAATAAGACTGCGCGAAAGTGGTCGAGCACGCGTTGATGGCTGTCTCTTAGCTCCGGGATCTTCGTCTTGCGCAGCAGCACGGGGTCGATGAAGAAAAGCGTGTCAACATCAAGGATGGCGTTGAACGCGCCGGTCTTTGCCAGCTTCCTCGCGTTGAGGCTGAAATGCTGTGAGACCGAGACCGGCATCAGGGCCTCTCCCTGTTGTTGAGCCGAACGACGGGGTTCATCTCTCCGCCTTGATATTGAACGGCGGTCCAAACCTCGCGCAGAGCTTGAGCTCAAGCAGGTCTCGGTTGGCCACGTTCTCGTCGCCGTGCAGTTCGAGGTACACGATGACCGCCTGCTCCAGCATCAACCGGATCGCGGCCTCTCGGTCGGGGCTCACCCCCGACTTCACGAGGCCGTACTGGACCTGCGCGCCTGTGTTGATATTGGCCGCGCTGAAATGCCACTGGAACCGTTGGTGGAGGTTCGCCGCCTTGCCGACGTAGGCCACGACCAAGCCGTCGATGGTCTCGAAGTCCGACGCAGTGAACCGGAAAGGAAGCTTGGCGCCGGCAGGTCCGTCAAGTTGAATCTCTCGATCTTGCGCAAAGAGAACCTTGGGGAACAAGAAGGCGTAGTTGCCGCCACGCTCCTTCACGTGCTCAAGCTCCTTCCAGGTGCGGCTGCTGCCGTTGGCTCTCTCGGCGCATTGGAGTCGTGTGCCGTCGAGTCGCTTCCACTTGCCACCGGGGAAGGCCTCGACCAGATCGTTGACGAGCGCGAAGTCGAGCCGAGCCATCATCCTACGCCGCCTCCCCAAACGCCTGATGCAACAGCGTTTCGAAAAGGTGGTCGGCTTGACGAAGCGCTTCTCGTTGCACGGAAATGGCACGACCGAGCCTAGAAATGGTCGAGGCGAATTGCTGTTGGGCTGCTATCGGCGGAACTGCAAGCGGTGTTGCTCGGAGCTGAGTCATGTTGATAGTTGCAAGATTGGTCGTCTTTTTCGAGCAACGGAGAAAATAGCTTTTGGCGAACGGCGACCTGAGAAACGCGGAAAAAAAGATCGGGCGGACATGTTCTTGGTTCAGACGAACTCGGAAAATATGGTTCTGGTGGATACAGTCCTCGATTCCGCCCAGCCAAATGGCGCCTCTGCCAAGCTTGTCAAAATCGCCGCCCTCGGTCATCACAACGTCGCCGGGCTGCAAACGGAGGTGATGCACATCTTCAGGTAACGCCCGGATGGTTTTTATTTCAGAGAGGTCGAGATGACCATCCTGGACATTGGCAACCCGAAGGTAAGGAACTTCGACTGTTTCCTTGTTGCCATATTTTTGCCCCTTGGCGACACCGGACACTATGTCGGCTACCTCTTCCAGTGATTGAAAATCCCAACGCCTTTGGTTGGTCCGAAGGTCCCCAAACATCTCCTCAAACACCGCCGGCAGCACCTCGTCGCACATTTCCACCGCATACCGCCTCATGCGGCGGAGGCGGTCGGCGCGGTCGAGTTTGGATGATATGCGCTGTTGGTCTGCTAGGCTGGGCAGTGGAATTGCAGCATCACAAACGTCGGCGTCAGAGACGGCGGGATAGCTTGCCCCGGTAGCAACGGCAGTCATCTCACTGATGAAACGCTGCGTCTGGACGAAATAAAACAGGTATCTGGCGTCGAGTCGATCGGGGACTGTCCGCAATACACAGAAGCCAGTCGAGGCGATCTCGTTGTCCAAGGCGTTTGGCACCAGAGCTACGGCGTTCAGATTCGGCCGCACCGTCGAAACGAGCACGTCATGGGCTCTGATAATCTGGCGCGCTCTGCTTGGAGCTGCAGACGCAGAAAGGGCCTGCGCCGAAGTTATCCGCTTTCGCTCCCTGTCGACCGAGGCAATGTCCACATAGCGAATCGTGGACCGCGCCAACGCGCTCGGGTCTCCTTGCGCAACCGGCAGAACCAAATTGCCTATTGCCTCCGCCATCATGGGAGATCCGCCGCCAGTTCCTTGATGATTTGCTCAGCGTTCTTGTTCAGCAAACGCAGTCGCTCAAGTGTCATCCCCGGTTTTTCCAAGAAAGCGGAATCCTGCCCAACATCCCGATACCTGCTCGCCGACAGGTCATACTTGTTCGTCTTCACCTGGTCCTTGGTCACCCAAAACTGGCGGCCAAGCTGATTGATCTCATCCTGGAGCGGTCCGATCTTGGCCTGCAATTCCGCAAGCTCGGCCTCGGCCTTCTCTCGCGCGAGCCGGGCCTTGTCGGCGTCGGCTTCGCTGGCGATGACCTCCTCGAACTTGAGCCTGTGAATCGTGGCCTGGTGCTCAAGCCTCGAAGTCTTGAGCGGCGCGATCTGGTCCTTCAAGGACGCGAGGCGCTGGGCGCGCTTCTGCAAGAACTTGCCATCGCGGCGATGCTTCCAGCATTCGAGCACGTCGGGGATGTCGTTGTCGGCTACCTTCTGGCGCTTGTCGTCGAGCGAAAAGCCGTCGTGGTCCATGTCGTAGAACCAGATCCGATCCGTGGTGCCGCCCTTGGTGAAGAGCAGGACGGCGGTCGAGACGCCGGCGTAGGGCTTGAACACGCCGGAGGGCATGGACACCACACCGTCGAGCCGGTTTTCCTCGATGAGCTTCTTGCGGATCTCGACGTGGGCGTTGGATGAGCCGAAGAGCACGCCGTCAGGCACAATCACCGCCGCCCGGCCGCCGTTCTCCAGGAGCCGTGCGAAGAGATGAACGAACAGGATCTCGGTCTTCTTGCACTTGGCGGGCAGCGACGGGTTCACGTCCGAGGAGTCGATGGCCCCCTTGAACGGCGGATTCGCGAGGACCACGTCATAGAGCTGCTCCTCGCTGTAAGCCTTCGAAAGCGTGTCGGCATAGCGGAAGTTGGGCGAGGTGATGCCGTGGAGAATCAGGTTCATGCTGCCGATGCGCAGCATGGTCATGCCCGAGTCGCTGTCGAAGGCGGTGAATGCCTTGGCCGATTGTAGATACTCGTGCTCCGCAGTCGTGAGCTTGTCGCCCACCAAGAAGTGGGGATAGCCGTCGTCGTCGTAGGTCAGGGTCTCGGGGTTGGTGTTCGCTTCGAGGACGTGCTGGTAGGCGTTGACCAGAAAGCCGCAGGTGCCGGCTGCGGGGTCGCACACGCGCTCGCCGGCCTTGGGGTCGACCATCTTCACCATCATGCGGATGATGTGGCGCGGCGTGCGGAACTGGCCGTTGGTGCCCGCTGTATTCAGCTTGCTCAGCAGGTACTCGTAGAGATCGCCCTGCACGTCTTGGTTTTTGCCCGAGATCTGCATGCCGTCGATGGCCTTGCACGCCTCGATGAGCAAGCTCGGCTTGTTGATTTTGAATTCGGCGTTCTCCATGTGCTGCGAGAACGAGCCGCCCTTGCCGCCCAAGGTCTTGATGAACGGGAAGACCTGTTCCTTGATGTGCTTGAGCGCCTTGTCCGCCGGCATCTGCGTCCAGTGCGACCAACGCAGCTTCGGGTCCAAAAAGAGTGGCACGTGCTTCTTGCCGGTCCGCTTGGTGCGGCGCTCGTTGTCTTCCTCGGTCTCGTCGAGGCGCTTGAAGAAGAGCAAGAACGAGAGCTGCTCGATGGCGTCCATCGGGTTGGACAGGCCGCCGGACCAGAGCTTGTCCCACAGGGCGTCAACTTGAGAGCGCAGGGCGGAGTCAGTCAGCATGGCGTCTTTCTACGCGCTACGCGGCGAGCCGTTGGGTGAGGTCGAGAAGATCGTGGATCTCCGCAGGTGAGAAGAGGCGCTCGGCCGCATTGCGCCCGAATTGCGTCAGCGGCGGCTCGTAGAGATCGGCATCTTTGAACTCGTGCTGCTTGAGGAAGACCTCCTGCACGGAGCGCAAGAACCGGATCTGGTCGGCGTTGTAGTTGTGGACCTCGATGTGGCGAGCAAAGGCGCGGCGCACGACCTGGTGGTAGTCGGGAATCGCGTCCAGGGCGAGGACGTGGCCCAAGAAGGCGAGGAAGTTGTCGAGTCGGACGCCGTAAGCCTTCTTGATGTTCGAGGCATTGAGTTGCAGCTCTCCAGAGCCAAGCTCGTGGTGCAGCGTTCGTTCGAGGTCGACGAGCTGCTCGTCCGTCACCTCTTTCCCCTGGCGCAAGGCCTCGAGGGTCGGGTGGTTCTCGATGATGGCCAGCACGCGCGCTTCAACGCGCTGGCGATACTCCTCGACGAAGATCTGCTTGCCGCCTTCGCCTACCGAGATGTAGCCGCCGCCCTCGATGAAGTCGGGGAGATCGATCTTGAGGAAGGCGCTGGGCCTGTTGCGGCGATTGCGCATGTGCGGGGCAAGATCGGTCGCGAGCTTGCTCAAGGCTGCCGGCTCGGCCTGGGCCAGCTTCTTGCTCAGCGCCAGGTCAACGCTCCCCTTCACCTCTGGGTTTTCGAGGACGTAGGCGGGCAGGAGGCTCGCGTCCTCGGCGATGGATTGGAGAAGCTGCGGGTTGGGGCTCTTGCCCTGGAGGAGCTGGAGCTTGAGCCGCTCGGTCTTGTGGATGAAGGTTTCGGCGGCAACATCGACGTTGCTCGCAAAGCGAAGGAGCGGGCCAACCCGAAGCAGCAAGAACTCGATCTTCTTGGCCGTGAGCAAGAGCCAGAAGGCTCCGTCAGAGGCTTCCTTCACGTCGCTCAAGACCTTGCGCACCGGATAGGAGTCGGTGGGGATGCGCGCGATCATGTCTTGGAGGTCGCCTACGGCCGAGAGGTGCGTCTCGCTCTGCGGGTCGTGCATGGTGGTCTCGACCACCTTGAGGCGGGTGTTGAATAGCGAGACCAGCACGGGCACGTCGGACTGGACCTTGTCGTCGGCCTTTCTGTTGAAGTCGTTCTGCCAGAAGTCGATGACCTTGAACTCGGTCTTCGTGCCCTCGGGCAAGCGGTCGAAGTGCTTGCAGGCCGCGTGAGGACGGGTGCCTCGCCCGACCATCTGCCAGAGCTTGATGCGCGATTGCACCGGCTTCATGAACACGAGGTTCGTCACCTCGGGCACGTCGATGCCGGTGTCGAGCATGTCCACCGAGATCGCGACGCGCGGCATGTCGTTCTTCTTGAATTTGGTGATGAGCCCGTCGCCATAGCTGCCATCGCGCACGCGCTCGGTGCTCGACGTGATGACCTGCACGAGACCAACGTGCTGGGGGAACATCTCCTCAAAGACCTCGCGGATGCGGGCGGCGTGCTCTTTGGTCATGCCGAACACGATGGTCTTGCCGGGGAGCTGCCCGGACTGGTCTTTGATGCAGACCTCCATGATCTCTTCCCACTGCTTTCGCAGAGTGTCGCGGTTACTGACCTCGATTTCGATCTCGGTGCCGGCGTAGTCGATGATGTCGGGATCGATGCCCTGTTCCATGAGCGCGTTCTTGTCCTCCTCGGAAAGGTCGATGCCGCGAATGCCTTGGCGCTGAAAGCCGGTCTGGGCCTGGTAGAGGCTGAAGTCCACCAGGAACTTGTCCTTCACGGCCTGCTCGTAGTCGTAGAGGAACGTGGGCGTGTTGGCGTCGCAGCCGAAAACGCGGAAGGTGTCGCGCTCGACGAAATTGGCGGGCGTCGCGGTCAGGCCGATCATACGGGCATCGAAGTATTCGATGACGTCGGTGAGCCTGCGGAAGATGGAGCGGTGCGATTCGTCGAAGACGATCAGGTCGAAGAAGCCGGGGCTGAATTTCTGGTAGCAGACATTCAACGTCTGCTCGGTGGCGACGAACAGCCGCTTGGTCTTGTCGATACTGTGCGTGTAGATGCGGTCGCGCGGCTCGCTCGGGAGGTGCGCCTTGAAGCCGTCGGTCAAGGCCTGGTCCACGAGGGCGTCCCGGTCGGCGAGAAAGAGCACGTGCTGGGCCTGCTCCGCGTGCAAGAAGAGATCGATGATGGCCATGGTCACGCGGGTCTTGCCGGTGCCGGTGGCCATGACGAGTAGGGCGCGGCGCTTGTGACCCGAGAAGGCTTCTGTGATGCGGCGGATCGCCTCGTGTTGGTACGTCCGCTCGACAATCGTGGTGTTGATGGCGAGCGATTCGAGGGGTTTGCCGTTCTGCTTGATGTGGCGCAGGCGGCGGAGATCGTCGGGCGTGAAGAAGCCGGCGACCATGCGCGGATTCTCTTGGCCCACCTCCCAGAAATAGATGGACTCGCCGTTGGCCATGAACCCGAACGGCTCGTAGGATTGGTGCTTGCCGATCTCGCGCACGTAGTGGCGGAGCTGCTCGTCGGCGTCGCGGGCGTCGCGCGAGGTCTTCTTGGCCTCGACCACGGCGATGACGTTGCCGCTCGGGTCGTAGAGGCAGTAGTCGGTGACTCCGTTCCACGGCTCGGCGTCGTAGCCATCCACAGGGATCTCAAGGCGAACGAGGGTCTTGTCGTGAAGGTGCCAGCCTGCCGCGTCGAGCTGAGGATCGATCAGCTCCTTGCGGGTCTTGGCTTCACTCTTTCCTTTCATCGCCATCCTCTCCCGAACCGGGTTGGTGATAACACATGGCAAAGGAAGAGCGCAGCGGGTTTCGGCGACTTCGAGCGCGGGGGCGAGCGTGCCCCACTGGTGCCCGAAATCGTCATTGTCGACGTGCTGCGCTGGGTGTGCGCCGGGCACCCCTTGTCGACCCATGCCATAATTGGCATAATTGCATCCGCCAATTCCCGGAGGAAGTCAGGCGCGAGATGGGCTACGCCATCTATCTGGCCCAGAACGGCAGCAAGCATCCCGACACCAAGCCGCTCAAAGGCTTCGGAGGCGCAGGCGTGCTCGAGGTAGTTGAAAGGTTCGACGGCAATGCCTACCGAACGATCTACACGGTCAATCTCGCGGGTGCGGTCTACGTGCTGCACGCCTTTCAGAAGAAGTCGAAGCGCGGCATCGCGACACCGCAGCACGACCTGAACCTGGTGCGGGAGCGTCTCCGCCGAGCCCAAGAGCATCACGACCGCAACAAGTGAGGTGTCCCATGGTGAAGAAAGCCCCCGTCAAGCGCGCGTCGGCGAACGTCTTCGCGGATCTCGGCGTTGCCGAGCCGGACATCGCGCTCGCCAAGGCCAGGCTCGCCGCCACCATCTCCGAGGTGGTCTCGAAACGTTCACTGACGCAGGCCGAAGCCGCCGAGATCCTGGGCGTGGACCAGCCGAAGGTCTCCGCTCTCCTGCGTGGGCAACTCGCGGGCTTCTCCACGGACCGCTTGATCCGATTCCTCACCGCGCTCGGACAAGACGTCGAGATCGTCGTCCTGCGCGCCCGCTCGCGGTCGCGGCGCCACGGTCACGTCAGCGTGTCGGTGGCGTAGGGGCCTCGGCACGACGGAGCGGTCCAGTCGAGTGCTCCGAGCCGGTCGAGGAAGGGCGTCTCGACGCGAAGGGACTCGGTCATCGAGGCTCGCCCACGTCGAGTACGGCACGACCTTGGGGCGTGAGTCGGTACTTTTGCAGGCGGCTCTTGGGTTTGTCGGGCAGGGTGTACTCGATGAGCCCCGCGCTGACGAGCTCGCTCACCGTGCGTCTGAACGACCCCGTTCGAGCCTTCAGGCCCAACGCGTCGACAAGCTCGTTCATTGACTTGGGCGCGTCTCGCACCGCAGCGAGGATTTGCTGCGACTGGCCCCCTGACTGGCCCCCTGACTGGCCCCCTGACTGGCCCCCTGACTGGCCCCCCGACTGGCCCCCCGACCTGCACGGTCAGCTCCTGGGCCGCTCGCTCGTGCACCGGCAGGCGGATGAGAAAATACGTCCGGTCTTCGTCGCTCTCGAACTGGGGTGGCGGCGAGCCATTGGCCCGCACGACACGAGCGACGGCTGCCATTCCCTCGCGCCGCAACGGAGCTATAAGAGGCTGCCATGACCCCCACGCAGATCACTCTCGATGTCGAAGACGGCGCCCTGACAGCGTTGGACTTCGGCGGCAGCGGCGTGCCCGTGCTGCTGGTCCACGGCAGTGGACACAACGCCGCAGCTTGGGGCGACGTGGCCACCCGGCTCCTGCCTCACTGCCACCCCGTGGCCATCGACCTGCGCGGACACGGGCAGACGCCGCTCGATTCGGCCGACGCCGAGCAGTACTGGCGCGACCTCGGTGGCGTGGTCCGCTCTCTGGGCTGGCAAAGGCCGGTGCTGGTGGGTCACTCGACGGGCGGCTACGCGGTGACCATCGCCACCGCGGCCGAGCTCGTCGATGCGGCGGCGCTCTGCGTCGTGGACGGCGTCGTGCTCGACGACCGAGAAGCCGCGGCCGCGAGCCACGCCGGGTGGCGTACGCCCGAGGCCATGGACCGGCTGCGCACCCTGTTCCGCTACGGCTGGGTGGCCGATGACGGTGAGATGGACGACTACGTCGAAGAGTGCGTGCGACAGGCGGAGGGCGACTGGCTCAATGCGGGGGCGCGCCTCGATCTTGTTCGGGCTGTCACGCGGCGCAGCTTCGTCCGGCACGGCCCCGGCTGGTTGCGCAGACCGACCACCGAGGAGATCATCACGGCCGCCAGCCCGAATTTCAGCGCGAAGCTCTGCCCGGCTATCGATCTTTATGAGCAGCTCACCTGTCCGCTGACGGTGGTGCTGGCGAGCCGCGGCTTCTATGCCGAGCGCCGCGCCGAGGTGCAGGCCGTGGTCGACGCCCGGCCCGAGCGCGTCCTCGTGGACATCGAGTCGAACCACAACGTTCCGATGACGAGCCCCGACGCGCTCGCCGGCATCATCCTCGACGTGCTGGGGCGGGTGTGAGTCGGGCCGCTTGGCGAGGGGGTCATCACCAGCTTGCGGACGAGGGTGGTCGGTAGCGGTTCATCGGGGTGGAAGTGCAGGGCGGATTTGGTCATACGGCTGGCACTCCGTAGCTGATGCACTCCTCAGCCACGGGGATGATCTTCCGGAGGGTCTTCCTCAACCGTTCGAGCGCCGCGCGCTTGTCGCCAGTGACAGTCGTCAGATACTCGTCGATGAGCCAACATGCCGCCGGTGTCCTGCGACGTGCTGAGTGCGGGTGCGGGTGCCACGCCGATGGCGTGACTGCTACGCGCGGTACGCCGGCGCGAAGACGGTCTTGCCGAACTCTTCGACGGTGGTCGGCGTCGTCGTGCTCGCGCTGCGCGCCTGCGTGGGACGCATCCCTTCGTTGAAGGCGCGGCTGAGCTCGACGTACATGTCGGCGATCTCCTCCGAGAGGCCCATCTGCTGCAGCCCCTGCTTCGCCTCATCGTAGGGAACGGCGACATACTTGAGCTCGGGCTTGCCGATGGCTGTGCCGAGCGCTCGCGTCACCTCGTTCATGGTCAAGTCCCGGGCGCCGAGCAGCTCCTGCACCGAGTGGCCTTTGAAGTCGAGCTCGAGCAGACGCTTGGCCGCGACGGCACCAATGTCTCGGGATGCGATGAACGGCATCGCGACGTCGGCGGCGAGCGGCGTGCCCAAGATACCCATCGATTTCACCATGCCTAGGTTCCCGAGCAAATTCTCCATGAAGTACGTGGGGCGCAGATGCAGAACGTTGGCCTTCGGCAGGTACGCGGTGAAGGACTTCTCCATGTCGTAGAGGCCGCACACGGGACCGACGCCGGAGCCGAGGTGCGCACCGACGCTCGACAGCGTCACGACGTGGCTCGTACCCGCCTTGCTCAGGGAGGTGATTGCCGCCTGGACAACGCGATTTTGATAGGCCCGAAAGCCCCCCTGCGGCAGCGCATAGTTGGGCGGAATCATGACGTACGCGGCGCTCGCACCGGCGAACGCTTTGGCGACAAAGTCGAAGTCTTCGAGCGTTCCAACGACCGCTTCGGCGCCCGCGATCTTCTTGAGATTGGTGGCGTCACGGCCGACAACGCGCACCTTTTTGCCCGCAGCGACGAGGCGCTCCGCCACAATGTGGCCCGTATGACCGGTCGCACCAGTGACGACATACAATTCAGACATGACAACCTCCCCAGGTTTGTGGTGAACAACAGCGACGCGGTAACCTGGTGCGGCACACCTGCGGCGTCAAGGCCACCCATCTAAAGTGCTCCGGCACGCAACAAAGCGTCGTTTCGGACGAAAACCGTCGCTGATCGGATGGCGATCAGGGAGACGGGTGTATGGCGCTTCGCGGCAATACAGGTGTGCACAAGCCGTCTCGGCTCGTCCGCCCGTGGTTGGCCGGCGTCGCGCTCGTGCACCTCTGGGGGTGCTTCGGGTCGGCCACCGCCCGCATCGACCCAACCGTTATCGTTGATGAGCACCTCGTCGATGATGCAGGCACGAGCACCATGGCGACCGTGCTCAGCGACACGGCGGTCGCCGCCGGCGCCGAGGTCACGGCCTTTTGCTACGAGCGCAGCGGCGCGCAGCTCGCCCTGCCGACGGCCGCTGTTGTCGTAACGGTTGTTCCAAGCCCCACGACGATCGTTCAAGGCGCAGGCTCAGCGACGTTCGTCGTCGACGGGGCGGGCACCTACTCCGTGTTCTGCCGCACGGCCGACGGCTCAGCGGCCGATCTCGCCGGTGCGCGACTCGAAGTTCGCCCTGGCGCGCCGTTCTCCTGGTTCGTCGACTTTCTCGAGCGTGACTGCTACTCGCAAAGCCTCGGGTTGCCACTCGACGTCGTCGTCTATGACGCCTTCGGCAACACCATCACCAACGCCCCCGTCGAGCTCGCAACCATCCCACCGACGCCGGTGGTGGTCGACAGCCTGAGGCGGTTCCGCATCGCGCAAGAGGGTCGCTACGACATCACGCTCACGGTGCGAGCGCCCGTAGCTCCGGGCAGTGAGATCGAGCCGTTCGTCGCCAGTGTCGTCGTGGATTCGACACCACCGACGGTCATCCTGACATCGCCCACCCGAGGGGCCATGCTGCAAGAGGGGTCGATGAGCGACTCTTCAGTTGCGGTGGTGGGTGTGGCGACCGACGTTGCCAGCACGATCGTCGCACTGTCCATCGATGACGTGCCGGTGACCGTGTCGGGAGCGAGCCGCACCGCCTCCTTTGCCCAAGTCCAAACCAGCCACTGGGGCATGAACACCATCTCGGGTCGCAGCGAGGACTCTTGCGGCAACGTGGGGGCGCTGTCGCAAGCCTACTTGCGCAGCCCGAGCTACTACGCCGCGGCCATCGGGGCGAGCGCTCAGGCCCACGTACCGAGCGGCGCCGTACTCCAACTTGGTCAGAGTGTTGTCGACGACGGGGACCGCAACGATGTCGATGACCTGACGACGGTCGCCAATCGCGCGCTCGCCCAGCTCGATCTCGACGCCATGCTGAATCCCGGCCAGGTGATCTCCTACGATCTGCTGGCGGCGTGCGATGGCGGCTGCATGCTGACCTCCACGACCTGGAACGACGTCGGCTACACCGCGTACCGAGACCCGCACGTCGCGCGCCGCATCACTTGGCAAGCCCCGACGCTCAGCAACGTCACCGTCGTCAACGGCGGCCTCCAGCTCACCGCGCACATCGCCAATGTCCGTGTGCCGCTGTTCATTCACGCGGCGGATCGCGAATGCGCGCTCGGCTGCGAGACGACGCACGGCTGGTACGACATCGAAGCCTGGGCCGGCTTTGACTCGGTTGACGCCGCCGTGACGCTGGCCGTCAACTACACGTCCGGCCAGGCCGAGGTTAGCGTCCGTGATCTGAGCATCAACCTGCAGGGCGCCTACCTCGACATGGACTGCGGCATCGTCAGCGGCCTGTGCGACCTCGCCAGCAACATCATCATCGACACCTTGAGCAGCAACATCACAGGTCGCGTCGACGGTATCGTGCGCGCCGATGTGCGCACGTCGGTGCAGTCCGTGCTGCGCAACGCGACGCTCGCGCGCGACATCGTGGCGCCAGCGCCGCTTGGCACCACCTTGCACGTCGATGCCGGCATCGACACCGTCGCGTTCTGCGGCCCGGAGGTTGGCCTGGGTCGGCCCGCGGCGTGCACGAGCGCAACGAGCAGCGCCTATGGCCTGCTCGGCATCTATACGCAGATCTACCCGAGCGCGCGGGCATCGACGATTGCCGCCGAGGCGCGCGGCGCGATTCGCAAGGATGGCAATCTTCCGGGCATCGACACCACGACGGTCGCTCTCGGCGCGGGCATCAAGGACGATGCCCTCAATCAGCTCTTGTGGGCGCTTTGGTATGGCGGCGGTCTCGACGTGGATTTGACCGACACCCTCGGCGCGAGCTCCTCCGCGATGAGTCGCCTCGCTATCAGCGCTACCCTGCCCCCCGTCGTCATGCCGAGCGCGGACGGCAACGAGATCGCCATCGGCGTCGGTGATGTGCTGATCGATGCCACCCTCGACTTGGCCGCCTTGCTCGGTACGTGCGCCGAGGCCGCACCCTGCCGCATCACTGCGTATCTCTCGACCATCCTGCGCGGCTCGATCGAGGTCGATCCAACGAATGCGACGCTGATCGTCAACGTCGCTCCCGAGACGCAAACGGGCGTGCAGCTGCTCACCCTCGACGGCGAGGCAGGGGCCTACCAAGGTCCCGTGAGCGACCTGCTCGCGCGCGTGCTGGCCGACCAGCTACCCACCGTGCTCGAGAGCGCCATCGGTGCCATGCCGCTGCCGGCGATGGGTATTGGCAACATCGCGGGCACGCCGGCGGGTACCTATTGGGGTCTCGGCAATACCGACATCGGTCGCACCGGTGATTACCTCGTGCTCACAGGCACCCTGGTGAGCGAAGTCGGCACGTCCAGTTGGCCGTGGCCGATGGCGGCGGGCAACTGACATGTTTCACCACCTGCTCATGGTGCTGCTCACCCTCACCGCAGTCGCCGTGCCGCTGTATGGTGCTCATGCCCAGTGCCTCGACGGCGCACTGCGTGGCGCCGCCAGCGTGCGGGTCGAAAACGCGGTCGGCGATCGCCTGCAGGGTGTGGTCAGCGACGCCATCTCTCGGACCATTGTGCTCCCCCCAGACACCTTTTCGGCCGTCGAGTGCCCAGCGGGCGGCACCATCGCCGTGACGATCAAGGGCGGCGAGGCCCTGCTCACCGCCAGCACGCCACAGGTGGAATTTGTTGCCTCCACCGTGATGCTGCACTCATTGCTGAGCATCGATGCCACCGCCGCGATCGACGTGGCGGTCTGTGGCGACGCCCCGGCGAGCTGCCAGGCCCATCTGACCGCGCAGCGGGTGAAGTTCTCTGCCCAGGCAAGCGCCTCCGCGGACGACTGCGCGCCGTCGCTTTCCGTACTCGAGATGGGGCTCATCGCCGACCCCTATCGCACCGCAGTCACCATCACCGGCTGCGGTGCTCTCGGTGATGACCTCACGCTGGTCGCTAACGCGCTCCAAGTCCAGCTGCTCGATCTGCTCGAGCGCGAGGTGGCATCACGCGCGCCCGAGCGCATCACCAAGGCGCTCGACGGGCTGGCGGGCAATTTCTTCTCCACGCAGGTCGAATCGAGTGACATGCGCCTGGACGTGGCGGTCGAGCGTCTGCGCATCGACGCTGGGGCGATGCAAACAGATTTCTCCATCGCCGTGACGCCCACGGTGCCGGCCGCGAGCTGTCTGCCGCCGGGGACGATCTTGCCGCCGGTCGCGCCCGCAGTCCCTCCCGGCCCGTTTGCGCAATCGACATCGATCTCCGGGGTCTTCTCGCAGCAGTTTCTGCAACAGTTGATCAACGTCGCGTGGTACGTGGGCGCGTTCTGTTTCACCAACGACGAGCTCGGACCCAGCGTCGACCGCTACCTCGGGAACGTCTTTCCCGGGTTAACCGCCACTGCCTCGCTCGTGCCCACGGCGGCACCCGAAATCGCCATCAGCGGCAACGGCGTGACAACCACGCTGGCTATCCATCTGCCGCGCGCCTTGGTGGACGTCATCGCGACATTTCCCGGCGAGGAGTCGAGTCGCTGGGTGGCACAGATCGCCACCACCCTGACCCTCGAAGTGGTCTTGGATCCGACGCTTCGGGTGCTCACACTCAAGCCCATCGCGGCGACGCTCGATGACCTCGAGCTGCTCACCGCCGAGGGCAGCCCTCGGCTCGACGCGAACGGGCTCGCTCGACTCATCGAGACTGTGGCGATTCCGCAATTTCTCGACAACGCCGCAGTCATACCGCTCGGCGGCGACATCCTAGCGGCGAGCGGTCTGATGGTGCGCTTGGTCAACGTCGGCTCGACCCCGGGCTCGGCGCGTCTCGACTTGGACGTGTGGCCGATCGACCACACGGATCAGGTGGCACCCACGACGAGCGTTGCGAGCGACATGCCCGCCGTTGCCGCCGCGAAGTTCTCTGTGGACGTGGCCTCGATCGACGACGCCACACCCGAAGAATTTATCCGTCACTGGGTCACCATCGACGGGACGCAGGAATCTTCGCCGCGCAGCGGCTCGCGCATGTTCTTCGGACCGCTCGCCGCGGGGTTGCACCAGGTGCGGATCCGCGCTGTCGACGCTTCCGGCAATGAGGACGTCCTGGGCATCGCCGCGACCGTCGCCGTCGACGACCAACCGCCGTTGGTTGCGATTGACGAGGCGCCGCGCGGCGAGGTGCGCAAGAACGACGTGCTGATCCGCTTTTCGGCCATCGACGACCGCTCGCCGAAACCAGCGCTGACCTATCGCTACACCGTGGGCCTCGTCGCCGATGACCTACGGCGCGATGAGCCGCTCGATGCCGGAGCTCTCGACGCGGGCGGGACCCTCTCCCTTCGCGATGTCCCGAACGCTGCGAAGGTGCGCGTGACGGTGTTCGCCCGCGATGCCGTGGGCAATGAGGGCCTGTCAGACGCCACATTTCGGGTCACGCGCGACACGTCACCCTTCTCTTGCCAGGCGGCTTGCGGGCCTGGATCCGTTTCGTTATGGTTGGCGCTCTCGATGCTGGCCGGTGTGCTACGCCACCGTCGGTCGGCGCGCACGACTCGGCCGAGGAGGCACCCATGCGCAAGTTGATGGTCCTCGTCCAGGGGCTGGTCATCGCCACCTATGCCTGCGGCAGCAGCGCCGACGAGAAGCGCTGTGAGAAGGCCGCGGACTACTACGACAGCTGCACCGCCGACGTCAAAACGCTCTACGCGGCGTCCACCGACGTCGATGCGTGTGTGGAGAGCCTCGACGCAGCCTGTAGCAAGGCCGACAAGCAGCGACTCGACGAGATGCTCGACTGCGCCACCGCCGTCTCCTGCACCCTCTCGAACATCGCCGCCATCCAAGCCTGCCAAGGCACCGACGAGCTGTCGACCGACTGCGCCGCCGCGGCGCGTGAGCTCGCCCTGGTCATTGACTGAGTTGCGCGTCGCTCTCATCGTCTGCGCGTACCTGCTCGCGCAACCGGCTCAGGCGGCGATCGAAGCCATGCCCACGCCGGTCGTACCCGCAGCGCCGAGCGCGCCACCCACGCTGACCCGCGCCCCGGAGCTCGATGCACCCTCTCCCGCGGCCTACCCGCCGGGTTTCGCCGCGCAAGGTGCCGCTGGCGACGCGGTGCTGCTCGTCGACATCGACGCCACGGGCGCGGTCGAGCGCGTGCTCGTGCAATCGGCCACCGCCAAGGAATTTGCCGAGGCGGCGCTCGTCGCGGCCTGTAGCCTGCATTTTGTCCCCGCGGAGATCGACGGCGAGCCCGCTGCGATACGTCTCGAATACCGCTACCGCTTCGAGCCACCCGCGAAGCCAGAGGTGCCCTCGCCCGTCAACTTCTCCGGCCTGGTGCGCGAGGCCGGTACGCGCCGGCCAATCGCCGGGGCGACGGTCATCATCAACGGGCGAGCCTTGACGGAAACCGACGCGCAAGGTCGCTTTGAGGTCCACGGAGCCCAGGCTGGCGATCTCGAGGTCCGACTCGTCGCCCTCGCCTACGAGCCCTACACGGTGCACGAGCAGCTCGCAGCGAACGAGGTTCTCAGTGCCAAGTACTACCTCGTTACACAGGGACGCAGTCCCTTCGAGACCATCGTGCGCACTCCGGGTGAGCGCCGCGAAGTCTCCAAGATCCAGCTCGACCGTGACGAGCTGAGGCACGTGCCCGGCACGTTTGGCGACCCAGTGCGCGTGATTGAGAACCTACCCGGCATGGCCCGCGCGCCCGGCGGACTCGGCGGTGCGCTGCTCGTACGGGGCGCCAACCCGGCCGACAGCGTGGTGATGTTCGACGGCATCGAAGTGCCCTTCCTCTATCACTTTGAAAGCCTGACCTCCGTCGTCAACGTGGAGTTTCTCGAGCGCATCGACTTCTACCCCGGTGGCTTCGGCGCGCGCTACGGTCGCGCCACCGCAGGTGTGGTCGATGTCGCGAGTCGCGATGCGACGTGCGACTTGGTCCGCGGCGCCCTCAAGGTCGACGTGGTCGACTCGGCCGCCTTTGCCTGCGCGCCCGCTGGAGCGTGGCACACGGCCGCCGCCGCGCGCAGATCGTACGTCGACCTGCTCTTGCCGTTGGCGCTCGCACGCCTGCCTGCGGGCGAGGGTCAAGCTCGGCTGACCGTGTCACCTGCCTACTGGGACTATCAGGCCAAAGCAGGTCGCACCGCGGGTGATCATCGGCTCGACCTCTTCTGGCTCGGCTCGAGTGATCGCCTGCGCCTTGCCCAATCCGGCTCGGCCGAAGGCATCAACGCCAGCGTCGGCCTGCACACGAGCTTTCACCGCCTCATTGGCCGCGACCGTTGGCGCCTGGGCCCACGCACGAGCCTCACGACGACGCTGTCGCCAGGGCTCACCCGCGAGGACCTCGGCCAGAACGCCAGCGACATCGGCCTCGCTACCGACGCCCGCACCGACACGTGGTCGCTGCGCTGGCGTGAGGATTTGAGCACCGAGCTCGCCTATGGCTGGGATCTCAACGTTGGTCTCGATCATGGTGTGAGTCGCGCACGCTACGCCATGAACGTGCCGGGGTGGTCCAACCAGCGCCTCTTTCCTGCGCCGGTTTTCGACATCACCGCCACCCAGCCGTACGACCAGCATGTGGATGACTACAGCCAAGCGTACTACGCCGAGCTCGTGGCGAAGCCGTGGCAGCGTTGGGTCCTTGTGCCGGGCCTGCGCCTTGAGCGCTTCGACCGCGCGCACGCGCAGGATCTGACGCTCTTGCCGCGCCTGGCGGTGCGCTGGCAGGTCGCATCGGGCACGACGCTCAAGGCCGCGTATGGCGCGTTCGCCAAGCTGCCGCCATCGACCTACCTCCTGCGTGGCTTTGGCAATCCCGCGTTGCGCGTCGAGCGCGCACAGCACCACGTCATCGGCGTCGAGCAGCGACTCGGTGATCTGGCGAGCGTCGACGTGCAGCTCTACTACAACCGCCGCTACCACCTGCCTTCTCCATCGAGCTCTGTCGTGCTGTCAAACGGTGCGGTCACGAGTGAGAACTGGTCGAGCGACGGCACGGGCCGCGCATACGGATTGGAGGTCCTCTTACGACGGGTGCCAAGCGCCGGGAGTCGCTGGTATGGCTGGGTCGCCTACACGCTGTCGCGCTCGCTGCGGCGCGACCATCCCCGCGGGGCATCGTATGTCATCCAGGCCTCTGCCGCCGACGCGGCGGTGGTGCTGCCCTACGAGTCGAGCGCCACACGTAGGTATCCTGAGAGCTTTGACCAAACCCATATTCTCACCGCCGTGGGGCAGTGGTTCTTGCCCTGGGGTCTGGAAGCGGGCTTTCGCTTTCGCCTGGTCTCGGGCAATCCGGTGACGCCGCTCGACGAGGCCGACACCTACTTCGACGCCGATCAAAGTCGCTTCGTCGTCGACCCCAACAGTGTCGAGCGCAACTCATCACGCCTGCCGACGTTCGACCAGCTCGATGTGCGCATCGACAAGACCTGGACGCTCGATCGCTGGCGCCTGACGGCGTACCTCGAAGTGATCAACGTCTACAACGCCGGCAATGTGGAAGCGATCCAGTACGACTATCGCTACCAGCACACCGCCCCCATTCAGCTCTTGCCCATCATCCCGGTGCTCGGCATCAAGGGGGACTTCTGATGCTCAGACGCGCCTGGCTGCTTGGTCTCGCGAGCGTCGGCTGCGGCCAGTCGCTCGAGACACCGAAAGTGGTGCGTGACCTGCGCGTGCTTTCGATCAGCGTACAGCCGCCGGAGATCCTGTACGACGCGACGGTCGTCGACAGCCCCGCACCCGAGCGCGTCGCCACGTTCTCCGCCCTGGTGCTCAATCCGACAGGCGAGCCGCTCAGCTATCGTTGGTCGTACTGTCCGGTCGAGTCCGACTACGCGTGCAACGACTACGTCACCCTTCGCGACGACGCGCCCGCCGAATATCAGGATGGTTTGGACGCGCAGCGGGCGCAGGTCGAGAGCGGCATGGCAGCACCCCTGCCGCGCACGGACGGCGTAGCACCGAGCACCTGGTGGCAGTACGACATCCCGGACTTTACGCCGACCATCTCCTCGAACGGCGCGAAGTATTTTCTGCGCGAGGACAATGCATGGGCGCTCCTTACCGGCGCTTGGCCGTCGGTCATCCTCGATGTCGAGGTCGAGAGCGGCGCCGAGCGAGTCACGGCGATCAAGCGCCTGGTGCTCAACTTGCAGGACCCGGGCGCGGTGGTGACACAGTATCTCGACGTCACCGTGTGCCCGCCGGGAACGACGCCCGACGACGTGCCCGGCTGCCTGCCCATTCGCGAACGGGTCGCCAACAGCAATCCCACCTTCGTCGGCGTGCAGTACATGCGCGGCAGGGACATCGACGGCGCCTATCTCGATCCGCCTGCGGCCGGCTTGACGCTGGCGCCGCGTGAGAGCATGCGCCTCTTGCCCATCTTGGGGGATGGCTCGTTTGACAGCTATCAAACACTGCGCGGCGCGCTGCAAAATGGCGCCGCGCAAATCGTCGACGCCGAAGAGGAGCCTTCCGTCGCGTGGTACTGCTCCGCGGGTCGCCTCGACCTTGCCACGACCTGGCCGAAGGTCACCAAGGACCTCGACAACGTCTACACCGCCCCGAGTGAGCTGCCGGCAACGACCTCCGGCATGGTGACCCTGTGGCTGGTCGCCCATGACCAGCGGGCCGGTGAAGCGTGGTACAGCATCGACATCCGCATCACCCGACACGCTGGTCCGTAGGCTTCCTACAAATTCACCACCGCGGTTGCGGCGGCACCGGACCGAAGTCAAACGGCGACGGTCGCTTGCCATTCGCGCGCCACGCCCGATCGACGGCGCGGATGGCGACGTCGTAGCTCACCGCGCGGCCGTACTCGTCGCGAAACGTGTCGCGCCGGTCCACCCGACCGAGCTCGCCTGGTCCGGGGTCACGACGATTGTCGTAGACATAGACCTGCTCGACCACTTGGCGGCCACCGGCGTCGACAAAGGTAGCCGCCGGTGCCAAGGTGTTGAACCAGTAGGTTGTGGGAAACTCAGCCATGGTCGTCCCCTCGCATGTGAGCTGTCAGTTGCGATCGCGCTAGTAGCAGACGTATTCGGTGTGGCAGACCGGCTGGATGTAGCAGACGTCCACGTAGTAGCAGTAGTCGTACCAGCTACAGACGTAGTTGCCGTAGGCGTCGTAGCCGCAGTCCTCGTACGTGGTGCACTGCTGTTCAGGGTGGCAGACCTGTTGGTCGGTGCAGATGTCCTGGTAGTAGCACGAGCCCGAGCACACCACCGCGCCGTCGTAGGACGTGCACACGTCGCCGCAACCATCGTAGTCGCCGATGCACAGGCCGTAGCAGTCCGGAATGCAGCCCGGCGCCGGTGGGCAGAACGTGCCACCGCAGTCGATGGTGCAGATGCCGCCGCAACCATCGTAGTCGCCGTAATACGCGCCCCAACAGTCGGGGTAGCAAACCCCTGGCCCGCCGCCGTCGCCGCCACACGCAGCCACGGAGCCAACCATCACCAACGCCAACAAAAATTTCTTCATTGTGTCGCCCCTCGTCTCGCGCCTGCGAGATGTGTCCATAGCGCCTGTTGAGGCACCAGGAATCGGTTCTCGAACATCTTCGGCGCAGTGCGGCAGAAGTTGCGTCGGTTCGCTCGTCGTGCTCAGGCCAACGATCTCTACAGGCGAACAGGCACCATGCTAGCGAGAAAGGCGAGAAACAGCGTCTCGTCGGCACCGGAGAATTGCGCAAACTCCACGCCCACGCCGGCACGGCTCACGTCCGCGCTCTCCGGCAGATGCACGCGCACGACCCGCCCCTGCGCTTCGAGCGGTCGCTCTGCGCCAGGCACCCTAAGCGACAGGCGCACCCCCGTGCCGAGCGGCGGCATCTGCGTGCAGCGCATAAAGACGCCGCCGCGTGACGCGTTGGTCACCTCGCCGGGAATATTGCGTCCGCTGTAACCGAGATCGACGCGAAAGCTCGTGTCAAAGCGCGCAAACGAGCGCCCGTGACGCGTGTCCACGAGCAGCGCCGCCATCTTGGCAGCAAGCTCCTCGCCGAGTGCCGACGGCGCGACGGCACCGACACCCAACGGCGCATCGGCCGCCAAGGGCGCGCTTTGGACCACTACCACCGGCAGCAACGAGATCCCTGCCGGCGCGCGCAGTCGCGCGACAGCGCGTGGTAGATGGGTCTCCCATTCAGCGGCAGGACACAGCACGGCGGCACGAAAGCTCTGGCGCGTCATCAAGTCGACCGCCGCCTCGACGCCATCGACCACCATCGGCCGGTACGACGCCTCGGCGAGAGCCGCCGCGCAGCTGTCGCGCACCGAGCTGCTCGCACCGACGACCAGGAGGCGCGCTCCAGGATAGCGCTGCTTTGCTTCTAGCTCGCTCGAGGCGACCTCGAGAACCTCCATGCTATCGAGACCGCGTGCCGCCACCCAGACCGCGCTGTGCAGGCGCGTCTGTGAGAACGGCAACACGAGTAGATCGCACGCGCCGAGCTCGACCGCCTGCGCCAACACCGGCGCCGCCAAGCTGTCGGCAAGCGCCACGAGCGGGCACTGCCCCGGGAAAGCTGCCACCTTGCCGACCGCAGGCGCATCCCCGGACGCGAGATCCCAAAGCACCAAGCAGCCTCCGGCCTTAGCGGATGCCGACAGCGCAACCGCATCTTGCGGGGCGACCAACTCGACATGCATCGCCCGCGCCGCCAACGTCTGGGTGACTGCGTCGCTCACCTCGCGACGACGCGTGACGAGCGTCACGCACGCGGCGGCTCCACGCGCGGCTTCGGAGCCGGCAAGGCCGTCGCGTAGTTGCAGCTCCTGTACGTGCTCGGCGAGAAAGCCGCTACGCATGAGACTGCGCAAGGCGAGTCGCATACTCGCGCGCGCAGACAGCTCGGGCTCGAGGACCGCGAGCATCTGTTGCGCAGTGTCGAATCGCTTGCGCGGCTTGCGCTCGAGCGCCCGCACGAGAAAGGCCTCGACCTCACGCGAAAGATCCGGTGCTGTCTCGCGTGGCAACGGATACTTGGCCTTGCGGTTGAGCTCGAGCACCTCCTCGGGATCATTTGAGGAAAACGGATGTCGCCCGCACAGCAGCTCGTAGGCCGTAGCGCCGAAGGCGAAGAGATCCGCGCGCTGATCGACGGGATCGCCCGCCAGTTGCTCGGGAGCGAAGTAGCCGGGCTTGCCGACCGTCCACTGTTCGCGTGCCGCCCGATGTGCCACGAGACTCGCCACACCGAAGTCGCCGAGCTTGACGTGGCCACCGTACGAGAGAAAGACGTTGCTCGGATTGACGTCCCGGTGGATGACACCCAGCGGGGCGCCATCGACGTCACGCAGCGCGTGCGCATAGCACAGCGCCCGCAGCACCTCGGCAAGAATGTGCAACGCCACCTCGCGCGGCAACGACTGCCCTGCTTGCCGGCAGCGCTGCATCAGGTGCAGCAGATCGCGCCCACTGATCGCCTCCATGGCGATAAACAGCTGCCCGTCCTCCTCCCCAGCCTCGAACGTGCGCACGATATTGGGGTGATCGAGCAGCGCCAGGAGATAGGCCTCGCCCTGGAACAGACGGCGCACCTGCGCGTCGTGGGCAAAGATCGGATGCAAAATCTTGATCGCGTAGGTGCGGTCCGCGTAGCTCGGATGAATGTGGCGAGCCCGCACGACCCGCGCAACGCCGCCACGCCCGAGCTCCGCCAAGAGCTGATAGGCGCCGATATACTCGTGGTCGGGGCTCGGCGTCGCAGAAGAAGTCGGCGTGCCGGTCATTTCCGTCAGCGCCGCCAGGGCGCCATCGCCTGCATCGAGCTCGACCACGGTGTCAGCGTAGCGGATGAACGCTGCCGCGCCAACCACCGCGGAGTCGAAACAGACGGCTACAGATCGACACTGTCGAGTGCTCGCCGTCCGAGAAGAATCACCGAATCGGCGTCCGTGAGCTCGCGCTCCGCGGGCGGATTGAGCTCGATCGCGGAAGCCAGGCGCACACCGAGCAACGTCGCGTCGCGCGTCTCCGCCCAACGACGCACATCGGCCACCGTGCAACGTCGTGACGCCTCGATCTTGAGCGGCACGATGAACACATTGCTGACGTCGCTGCCCCACAACGTGATCTGCTCGAGCACGCGGATCACCCCGGGGGCAGTGAGCTCACGCACCAGGATCCCGGGCGCGAGATTGGCTACACACACCGTGCTCTTGGCCCCCGCGCGCCGCAGCAGCTCCTCGTTCGCGGGATCGACGCATTCGGCCACGATGTGCAGCTCGGGTCGCAAGTGCCGCAACGACAGACAGGTGGCCACCGTGACATCGTCGCTGGCCGACTGCGCCGGATCGCGAGCCAAGACAATCGCCTGCGCCGCATCCGCCAGCGACGCCCGCGCCAACGTCGCCTCGCGTCCCGGGTGGCCACGCACAAACCGCACGTCCATCCGCGCGAGCTCATCGTCGAGCTCGGCCAGGTGCTCGTCGACGATGACGACCGGCGCGCTCGCCGACAACGGGCTCGCCCGCAGCTCGCTGACGATGCGCAGCACCCGCGCCGCCGACGGGTAGTTGCAGATGAGGATATGCTCGCGCAGCTTCTGCATGGCCAGACCTTTCCGATTGAGCGCCTCCGCGCGAATAAAGAGCGCCGCAACACGGCTCAAGGCGTACCCGAGCATGCCCATGCCGACCAGCATGGCAGGAATGCCGACGAGCAGCCGCCCCCCGGTGCTGACGGGAAAGTAGTCGCCAAAGCCGACGGTGGACATGGTGACCATCGCCCACCACAAGGCGTCGAGCCATTGTAGCTCGGGCTTGGACTCGAGCTCGAAGAACATGAAGCCGGCGGTCGCATAGGCCACCACCGAGGCGAGCAGGATGGTCACCTTGAGAGGCAGCGACGGTCTGCGCAGCCCGCCGACGATTCGCCCAACGAATCGGTCGCGATGCCTGACGACGGCCGTCAACGTCCGAGCTCCAACTCTTCCGCCGGCGGCGGCAAGCCGCGCTCGACCCGCGCCGCGGCCCCGTCGTGCCGCAGGCCGCCGCTGCGCTTGAACGCCTTCTTGCC
>CAYHNK010000030.1:0-23512 GCA_964357695.1 uncultured Bdellovibrionales bacterium
CGCCGAGCCGGACGAGGACGGACCGGTGCGTCAGAGCCGCCAACTCTGGCTCTACGAAAATCGCCTCTTGCCGGCGCTCAGTCTCGCCGCGGCGGCGCGCTACTTCGACGCCGACATTCGTCCCCTCAATGGCCAGATCAAGCCCGGCCGCACGCTCGATGGCATCATGCTGGGCTCGGAGATCAACGTCCCTACGGATCTACACGGACGCCTGCTCATCAACTACTACAAGGACCCGCGGACCTACTTCCCGAGCTACTCGGTCGCCGATTTCATCGACGGTACGCTGCCGGCCGAGAAGTACAAGGACAAGGTGGTGCTCTTTGGCCTCACGGCCATTGGCCTCGACACCGACCAGCGGGCAACGCCGTATCATGCCGCAACCCCCGGGGTCTACGTGCACGCGGCGGCGATCCAGAACATGCTCGATGGCCGCTACCTCGAGCGCTTCTACGGCATGGCGCTCGCCGAGATGGTGGCTTATCTGCTCTTTGGCGTGCTACTCGGCCTGGTGCTGCCGCGCATCCCCATTTGGGGCGGCGTGCTGCTGACGCTCGGCATCACGGTGGGCTTCTACTTCTTTGACGTCTACTTCATCTTCTCGCAGGGCGTCTGGACGCTCAACGTCTTGCCGGGCCTCGAGGCGACGAGCATCTTCATCGGCACAAGCCTCTACGGCTACCTCACCGAGGGTCGCGAGAAACGCAAGATCCGCAAGGCCTTCCAGTTCTATCTCACGAAAAGCGTCGTCGACGAGGTGCTCAAAGACACCTCCAAGCTACAGCTGGGTGGCGAGCGGCGTATCTGCACCGTGTTCTTTAGCGACATCCGCGGCTTTACGACGATCAGCGAGAAGCTCTCGCCCGAAGAGCTCGTGCACCTGCTCAACTCGTACCTCACACCGATGACGAATCTCGTCTTCAAGTACGACGGTACGCTCGACAAGTACATGGGCGACGCCATCATGGCCATCTTCGGCGCGCCCATCGGCTACCAAGACCACGCCGCCCGCGCCTGCTATGCCTCACTCGAGATGATGGCGGAGCTCAAAGTGCTGCAAGACGGCTGGCGCGCCCGCAACCTCCCGGCCATCGATATCGGCATCGGCCTGAACACCGGCCCGATGTCGGTCGGCAACATGGGCTCGGATGTGCGTTTTGACTACACAGTCATGGGCGACAACGTCAATCTCGGCTCCCGCCTCGAAGGCATCAACAAGCAGTACGGCACCAACATCATCATCAGCGAGTCCACCTACTCGGCAGCCAAAGAGCAAATCTACGCCCGCGAGATGGATTCGGTCCGCGTCAAGGGCAAGAAAGAGCCGGTGCGCATCTACGAGCTGTTGGGCCGTGGCAAGCCCAATGGCGAGGTGGCCGAGCTCATCAAGACCTTCGAGCACGGGCTCGGCGAATACAAGGCGCAGCACTGGGACACCGCGGTGCAGCTGTTTACGCGCGTGCGCGACGAGCTTAAGCCGGGCGACTTTGCCTCGCAGCTCTACATCGACCGCTGCACGAAGATGAGCGAGCATCCGCCGGAGGGCGAATGGGACGGCGTCTACACCATGACCACGAAGTAGTTGGCCAACGTTTTGACAGGCCGCAAGAGGCTCTGTTAGGAGATTGAGATCATGTCAGCTGACGACAAGCTCTACGAACGCTTCGGTCGCGAGTTTCCCGCAGGTCACGTACTGTTTCGGGAGGGCGACGCAGGTCGCGAGATGTTTGTCGTGCAGTCGGGCAAGGTGCGCATCTCCAAGCAGGTGCGCGACGTCGAGAAGACGCTCGTCGTGCTCGGGCCGGGCGAGTTCTTCGGCGAAATGTCGATCTTGAACAACAATCCGCGCTCGGCCACGGCCACCGTGGACGACCCGGCAAAGCTGCTCGTCATCGACCCGAAGACGTTCGAAGCGATGGTGCGCGGCAACGCCGAAATCGCGGTACGCATGATCAAAAAGCTCGCCGCGCGGCTGCAAGAAACCGACGAGCAGATCGAGAATCTGCTGCTTCGCGACCACAACTCGCGCGTCGTGCATTTTCTCGGCAATCTTGCAGCCCGCCAAGGCAAGCCGACTCCCGATGGCGTGCTCATCGAGATCGCCGTCAAAGAGCTTGGCGGCAAGATCGGCCTCGACAACGAGCGTGTCGACGAAGTGCTCGGGCGCCTCATCCGCGCACGCCTCGTGAAGATCACCGACAGTGGTCTGCTCGTCCAAGACGTCAACAAGCTGCGCGAGTTCCTCGAGTTTCTCGAGATGAAGGAGAAGTTTGGCGAAATCTAAGCCCTTGGGGAGGAGTGCCCACAAGATGCGCCTGCGTGTTCTCGGTTGCCACGGTGGAGAGTCGCCGTCGCACCGCGCGACCTCGTTTCTCATCGACGATACGCTCGTCCTCGACGCCGGCTCGCTCACCCGCGGGCTGTCGGTCGACGAGCAGGCGCGCGTCGATGCCATCTTCATCAGCCATAGCCACCTCGATCACATTCGCGATCTGGCGCTGCTCGCGGACAACGTCATCGCCGTGCGCAAGAGCCCGGTCGACGTCTACTGCACCGATCCCACGGCAAACGCCCTCGAGCAGCACATATTCAACAACCTCATCTGGCCCGACTTTACCAAGATCCCCAATCCCACCGATCCCGAAGGCCGGCCCGTGCTACGCATCAACCGCGTCAAGTCGGGTAAGACGACGCACGTCGGCGGCTACGCGGTGCGCATGATCCCGGTCACCCATCCGGTCGATTGCCAGGCGATGTTTGTCAGTGGGCCTACGGGAACGCTCGTCTATTCGGCCGACACCGGGCCCACCGACCGGCTGTGGAAAGAGATCAACGCGCTCGACGATCTCGTCGCCTTCATCTACGAAGTGAGCTTTCCCAACGATTTCGCAAAGCTCGCGGACGTCTCGGGGCATCTGACCCCGAAGATGATGGCGAAAGAGCTCAAGAAGCTCAAGACGAAGAGCGACGCACCGATTTTGCTCTACCACATGAAGCCCGGCTATCACGATGTCTTGCGCGCGCAGGTGGCCGAGCTCGGCGACGCACGGCTCACCCTACTCTCGCCCCTCGACCAATTTGAGCTCTAGCTCCGACTACCGCGCCACTCTCGCTCATCTGTACGGACGCGCCTCCGGCGGGATCAAGCTCGGCCTCGACGCCATGCACGCGGTGCTCGATGCGCTCGGCCACCCGGAGCGCCGCATGCGCCACGTGGTCGTCGGCGGCACGAACGGCAAGGGCTCGACCTCGACCTTCATCGCCGCCGCCTTGCAGAAGGCCGGTCACCGCGTCGGACACTATACCTCACCGCATTTGCTGCGTTTTTCCGAGCGCATCCGCATTGACGCACAGGAAATCGACGCCGACGCCGTCATGCGCCACTACACGACCGTGTGCGCGCACGAGCCACGCGAGCCGCGCCCGCTCTCCTTTTTCGAGGCAACGACGGCCATCGCGCTGCTCGCCTACGCCGAAGCGCAGGTGGACGTGGCGGTGCTCGAAGTGGGTCTTGGCGGCCGGCTCGATGCCACCAACGTCGTCGACCGTGTGCTTTCGGTGCTCACGCCCATCGATCTCGACCACCAGCACATCCTCGGCAGGTCCGTAGCTCAAATCGCCGAAGAGAAGGCGGGCATCATCCAGGTGGGCGTACCGGTCGTCGTAGCCCCGCAGCAGAGCGAGGCCGCAACCGTCTTCGCTCGGGTGGCAAGCGAGCGCGGTGCCCCACTGCACTGGGTGGAGGCCCATGCCGAAGAGCCCGGCGGCGCCGATTGGCCGCCGTATTTGCGCAAGAACCTCGCCGTGGCCAAGCGGGCGTGCGAGGTGCTCGATGCCACGGGGCTGCGTTGTCCCCCCGAGGCGCTGCGCACAGCGGCGGCGCACGCGCGCATCGCTGCCCGCTACCAGTATCTCGAAGGCAAGCCGCCGCTGCTCATCGACGCCGGCCACAACCCCGCCGGCCTGCGCGCCCTACTCGCCGCGCTCGCCGACGACCCGCGCCTGCGCCGTCGCCCGACGCACGTGGTCTTCTCGGCCCTCGGCGATCGCCCCATCGAGGAAATGGCCGCCCTGCTCGCCCCGCTTGCCGCAAGCCTCTGGAGCTGTCCCGTGCCATCGAGTCGCAGCCTGACGCAGGCGCAGCTCACCGCGCGCCTCCCCACCGCCCACGTGTGCGCCTCGGTCGCTGAGGCTCTCGAAGGGGCCCGCACCGCGGCCCGCGACGACGGCGGCTATGTGCTCGTGTGCGGCTCGATCTTTCTTGCCGGCGAAGTGCTTGCTCTGGTCACCGGCGCGCCGCGGGACCCGCCGGTGGATGGGTGAGGACGCATCGCGCGGTCGCGCAAAATTTTGCGCTCCCCTTTCGGACTGCTAGCGTGTGCCTGGAGGCCCCCATGCGACTGCCCTTCTTCGTCTCGTTGCTCCTGCTCGCCGCCGTACCTCGGCCTGCCTTCGCTCAGGAAGATCTGGAAGCCGAGATGAAAGAGCTGAGCTGGGTGGGCTTTCAACAGTTTCAAGAAGCCTCACGCGTCTTTCTGCGCACGACCGAGCCGGTCAAGTACCGTATCAGCCAGCCACGGCCGAGCCTCGTCGTCGTGACGCTCGAGAACACTCGCATCGGCGTCGCCAACCACGCCAACTTCCTCGACACGCGCTTCTTCGACAGCCCTGTCGCCTTCATCCAGCCGAAAGTGATAGAGGGTCCGTCTCCCAGCGTGCAGATTGAGATCACCTTGCGCAAGAAGGTGACGTTCAAGGAGACGCAGAACGACACGGTGCTGGCCATTGATTTCCCGCGCGAAGCTGCCGCGGGCGAGTAGCACGCATGCGCCGCGATGGGTAGCCGCCGTGTGCCTTGCGGTCCTCCCCTCTGCGGTGTCCGCCGCCGCAGCGACCGGCGTTGCCCTGCCCGGAGGACGCGCCCCGACCCAGTGTGAAACCGTTGAGGTGAGCGGCGACGAGATGACGTGCGACCGCGCGCACTGTCTCGTGCGCGGCACGGTGATGATGATCTGCGAGGACATGCGCCTGTGGGCCGATGAGCTCGACGTGCAGCTCGGTCCCAACCAGAGCTTTGCCGGTGCCACCGCGCGTGGCGAGGTGCTCATGGTGCAAGGTACGAGCGTCATGCAGTGCTCGCAGATGACCCTCGGGCCCGACCGTATCCGCGGGAGCGTCGCCGACGCCACGGTGGTGGTGAAGGCGCCCAACGCTCCGCGGACACCCGAGGGTGTTCCCGAGGGCCGCAACACCGCCACCTTTCGCGGCGACATCGAGCGCACGAGTCCTACCCACCTCATCATCCGCGGCGCCGAGTTCACCGTCTGCGACTGCGGTGAGGAGCCGCCGTCCTGGTTCCTACGCGCCCGTGCGGTCGACGCGGTGCTGCAAGAGCGCGCCACGGTGTGGTGGCCGGTGCTGTGGATCACACCCGTGCCCAGCCTACAGCTACCCATCACCCCGCCCTTGCCGCCGCTGTCCTTGCCGCTTACCGACCGCGCGGCGGGCATGTTGGCCCCGCAGCTCACGTTCTACAACTCGTCGTGGCCGATGATCGACATCCCGGTGTTCGTGCCGCTCGGTCGCTCTTGGGATGCGACGCTCACTCCCGGCCTGCGTATGGATTGGGGCCGGCAGCAGCTCACGCCGCCGTCTGACTGGGGGGCACCGCGGCTGGGCACGCGCCTACGCTACGCACCCACCAAGACGACAGAAGGCGAGCTACAGACAAGCTGGACTTATGATCCCAAGCACGGGGCCGCGCGTGCCGCACTTGCCGCGACCGGTGGTAGCGGACCCGCATGCGGATCCGACTCGACCAACGTGCGCTGTGATCTCTTGCATCGCGTCTCGCTGAGCTGGAAGCACCACACGGAAATCCTGCCGCAGCTCAACTGGCTCGTGGACGCTCAGTGGCTGTCCGACGATCTCATCCGGGACGATTTCAAGGCGAGCCTCACCGAGCAAACCCCCGGCTACCTGCCCTCGCGCACACAGATGCTCGGCGGCTCCGCGCTCGGCTCCGTGGCGGTCGGCGCGGACTACTTCCTGCGCCTGCAGAACGGCACGATCGACGGCTACTCCAACCTGTCGCATGGCGAGCGCGCGACGGTGCAGCGCGGCCCGTATGCAAACGTCCACGTGACGCCCGCGAGCTTGCCTGGCGGCATCGATGCCAGCGCGGACATGTCGTTCGTACGCTACGGTGGCTGGCTGCCGGACGACTCCGCAGCATTGACCGTTGGCGGCGGCAACGCCACCGCGGCGCTGCATCGGTCCTTGCGGGGCGTGCGCCTCGCGGCCTCTGTGGGATTGGATTCACTGTGGTGGCGTAAGGCGGCGCAGGCCGATGCACGGACGCAGAGCTTACTACTCCTCGGTGCCAGCGCGGACACCACCCTCGCACGCTCGTACGGCGAGCTGACGCACACGATCACGCCACGTCTCGCTTATCGCGCAGTGCCCTGGCAGAGCGAGCTGATTGACGAGCTGCAACCTTACGACGAGCGCTTTCTGCGCCGCCGCTTCCAGCAGGCCATGGTCAGCGTCGAGCAGGCACTGTGGAGCACCACGAGTGGCCGCGCGCGCAAGCTCGCAACGCTCGAGCTGCGCCAGCCATGGGCCGTACAACGAGGCACGCTGCTGCAAAGTGAAGCCCTCATCAAGGTCCCGCTCGGCGACATCGCCACGGCCACGAGCTGGGGCAGCTTTGACCCGCGACGCAAGAAGCCGACGCAGGAGCTTGCCGGGAGCCTCGCGCTACACGTCGGCCCACTCGACGGCGCGGCCACGTATCGCCGCATGTATGGCGGGGCCGACCGCTTTCGCCGCTCGCTGTACGAGCTCGCTGCGCCCGCTCGCACCACCGTCGACGCGGCTTTGGCAGTGCACGACCTCATTCTCAGCGCACGCGTGCGCTGGGGCACGCGCCTATCGCTCGGCTACGAGGATAGGCTGCTGCTGCGTCTGGAAGACGCAACGGCAGACGTCAATCGGCCGAGCTTCCAATCGCACGGCCTCACGATTGCATACCGCTCGCCGTGTGACTGCTGGGCCATCGAGGTAAGGGCCACGACAACACCGCTGCCGACCGCCAATGCGGGAGTGCTGTCCGAGCAGCTGACTGGCGCGCGACGCATCACGTTCAACTTCGCCATCGGCGACTACCGCGTCGGCAGCCAATAGGCACGCGGCGACTCTACGCCGGGTAGCTGTTGGTCACATACTCGATCAACTGCTGGATTTGTACCTCGTGCCCGCGACCGATCCAGCGCGTCAGATCGCCACTCGACACGAGACCGAGAAGCTCGCCGTCCTGCACGACAGGCAGGTGGCGGCAGCGCTTGTCCGTAATGATGGCCATGGCCTCGGCAACGGTGACGCTGGGCCGCACCGCCACGAGCTCGCGCGTCATCACCTCGGTAACCCGCGTGCGCGCCGGATCGCGACCCTCACCGACGACGCGCCGCAACACGTCGCGCTCGGTGAAGATACCCACCGGTCGGTCACGATCGGTGACCATGACCGCGCCCACGTGATGGCGGTTCATGGCTGTCACCGCCTCCGCGACCGTGGCATCCGGCGGCACGGAGTAGACGTCGTTACCCTTGTGGCGCAACAGGATCGATAGCGTTTCGTGCATGAGAGCCTCCCCGGTGACTCGAAGAAAGTAAGCTATGCACGCGCGGGAACGCGGTCCAGGTGCGACTACTTCGTGCCAACGCTCGGCACCTCCCACGTGGTGTGCTATGCTCACGCGCCGGACCGCGATGCCTACGACCCTGCACCAACGCGAGCTGCACGCCGACCTCGAAACGCCCGTCAGCGCCTATCTCAAGCTGCGTCCGCTGGGCGCGCCGTCGTTCTTGTTCGAGAGCGTCGAAGGCAGCGAGCGCTGGGCGCGCTACTCGATTCTCGGCGTCGGTGCGCGGCGCACGTTCACCGCGCGCGAAGGTGCCATGGACATGATCGACGCCGCGGGTCGGCCCTCGACGCACGTGGTCAGCGACGCACTCAACGGTCTGCGCGCGCTGCAACGACTCGACGCCCCCCTGTCCGGGTGCGGGGACCCCCATTTTGGCGGCGGCGTTTTTGTTTCCCCCGCCTCCGAGGCCGGGCGCCGATGCGCCCGCGTCCCCGGCATCGTAGGCCCGCCCAGCGTCCCCGACGCGTACTTCGTCGAGCCGCAGCTCCTCGTCGTTTTTGACAACCGCCGCCACACCCTGACGATGTACGCCGAAGAGCGAGCACAGATCGAAAAGGCAACGCAGGCCCTGCGCTCGAATCTGCCCCCCTTTCGGGCGCTGCCGTCACACGCCGAGTTCGTCGCCCGCGACCGCCGCGAGGATTTCTGCGCCGCTGTCGAGCGCGCGAAGGAATCGATTCGCGCTGGCGACATCATTCAAGTGGTCTTGTCGCGCCGCTTCGAGCTCACCGCGCACGGCGATCCGTTTCATGCCTACCGCGGCCTACGTACCATCAACCCGTCGCCCTATCTGTTCTACTTCGAAACCCCCGGCCTCGCGCTCGCCGGCGCCTCACCCGAGGTCATGGTGCGCGTGCAGCAGGGCGACATCACAGTACGACCCATCGCCGGCACGCGCCCCCGAGGGCGCGACGGCGACGAAGACGACAAGCTGGCCGCCGATCTCCTCGCCGATGCCAAAGAGCGCGCCGAGCACCTCATGCTCGTCGATCTCGGTCGCAACGACGTCGGCCGCGTGAGCTTACCCGGCAGCGTGCGTGTGCCATCGTTCATGCAGGTGGAGAAGTATTCGCACGTGCTGCATCTCGTCAGCGAAGTACGTGGTCGCCTGGCGCCAACATACGACTGCTATGATGCCCTGCGGGCCGCGTTCCCCGCCGGCACGCTCAGTGGCGCGCCGAAAGTACGGGCCATGCAAATCATCGACGAGCTCGAGGGTCGACGCCGTGGCATCTACGGCGGTGCGGTGGGCTACGTCGGCCCGCGCGGGGACGCGGACTTTGGCATTGCCATCCGTACGCTCGAAGCCCACGGCGACCAGCTCGTCGTACAAGCGGGCGCCGGCATCGTCGCCGACAGCGTCGCCGAGCGCGAGGCGGACGAGACTGAGCACAAAGCCCGTGCCGTGTTGCGCGCGGTGGCCTGGGCTGCGTCGTCTGCGGCAGGCTGGTAAGAGGGTTCGATGATCGTCCTGCTCGATAACTACGATTCGTTCACCTACAACCTTTACCAGGTCTTGGCGGTGCGCCACGCAGAGGTGCGGGTGGTCCGTAACGACCAGGTGTCGCTCGACGAGCTCATCGCCTGGGCGCCCGAGCGCATCGTCATCTCCCCCGGACCCGGCGCGCCCGAGGGCGCCGGCATTTCGCTGGAGGTCATCCGCCACTTTTCCGGACGCGTGCCCCTGCTCGGCGTCTGCCTCGGACACCAGGCCCTCGCCCACGCCTTTGGCGGCACCGTCACGCGCGCCGAACGCCTGATGCACGGCAAGACCTCACCCATCGAGCACGAAGGTCGCGGCGTGTTTCGCGACCTGCCCCGACCCTTTGCGGCGACGCGCTACCACTCGCTCATCGTGCAGCGCGACAATCTGCCGGCTGACTTTGACGTCACCGCCTGGACTGCGGCGGGCGAGATCATGGGCCTCCTGCACCGTCCCACCGGTGCCGAGGGCGTGCAGTTTCATCCCGAGTCAATCCTTACCGAGCACGGGGAGCACCTGCTCGCCAACTTCCTCGCATGCTAAACAAGACCCTGCTTTCGCTCATGCGCGGCGCCGCTCTAGGCCGCAACGACATGGCGACGGCCATGGGCGCCATCATGGATGGCGAGGTGCCCCAGGCGCAGATCGCCGCCTTCCTCGTGGCGCTGCGCATCAAAGGCGAGACCGTCGACGAAATCACCGGCGCCGTCGAGGCGATGCGTGCACGCATGACGCGCATCCACACGACGCGCACGCCGCTGGTCGACACCTGCGGCACCGGCGGGGACGGCGGACGGACATTCAACATCTCCACGGCGACCGCCTTCGTCCTTGCCGCAGGGGGCGCCGTCGTGGCCAAGCACGGCAATCGCGCCGTCAGCTCGCGCTCTGGTAGCGCCGATGTGCTCACCCAGCTCGGCATCGACATCGCAGCACCCAAGGAGCGCGTCGAGGAGCTGCTCGAGCGCTTTGGTATCGGCTTTCTCTTCGCGCCGAGCTTTCATCCAGCCATGCGCCACGCCGCCCCCGTGCGCCGCGACCTTGGGCTGCGCACGATATTCAATGTCCTCGGTCCGCTCACCAACCCCGCGGGGGCGCGCCGTCAGGTGGTGGGTGTCTTCGATCGCGCCCTCGTGCGCCCGCTGGCGCAAGTGTTGGGGGCGCTCGGTGCCGAGCATGCCTGGGTGGTGCACGGCGCGGATGGTCTCGACGAGCTGACCCTTTGCGCCGAGACCTTCGTTGCCGAGTGGGATGGCGGCACCGTACGCGAGCTGACGGTTGAGCCGGAGGAGCTCGGACTGCCCCGCGCACGGCCCGAGGAGCTTGCGGGCGGCACGCCGAGCGAGAACGCGGAGATTTTGCGACAAGTCCTCGGTGGCACGCGTCAGGACAATTGCGCGAACGTCGTGGCTCTCAACGCCGCGGCCGGCTTTCTGGTCGCGGGCCTCGTGGCGGACTTGGCGCAAGGCCTCGCACGCGCGCGCGATGTGCTCGCAAGCGGCGGCGGCCTACGCCTCGTCGAGCGGTTGGCGACGACGACACCCGCCAGTGTCGGTGCTACAGGTCGATGACGATGACACCGCGCGATGGCGATGGGTCAGTATCGGCATCGCGCTGCCCCGGCGCGGGATCATCGCGCCGATCGGGCAGAGGCAGCTCGATGACCGGGCGCGGCGCCTTGTTGCGCTCGGCCTCCTCGCGTCGTCGCAGCTCCTCGATGATGAACCCATCCAGCATGACTGGAGCTCCCTCTCCCCTACTCTACGGCACACCCACGCGGCTATCGTAGGGTGTCGGCGATCCTTTCGCAAGCGCCCACGCTAGCGCCGCTGTAGGTGTTGCTGCCACAGCGTCTCACTGCGCTCCTTGAAGTGCGACAACGTCTCCGGCAGCGTCGTCCCCAGCAAACGGTCGCTCACCGATTTCGGGATGAGCCCCCGCAGCTTGACGTCGAGCGTGTAGCGCGCGAGCGTCTGACCATCGCCCTCGTCGCTGAGCGTCCAGCCGCCGACGTTGGCGGCGATCATCTTCGCCTGCTCGAGGTGCCACGAGATGGCGCTCGGCTCACTCTCGGTGATGCGCAGGCTGTAGGAGAGGCGCATGATCAGCTCCAGGTCGAAGTGCACCACCTTGCCATGGTCATCTTGCGACAGCACGCGCACCTCGCGCATCTCCGGCAGGAACTCCGGATAGCGCTCATAGTCGGTAATGACCGAGTAGACGTGCGCCAGCGGCGCGCTGATCAGGATCTCTCGCTCGACCTTCGGCATCTCTCACTCCTGTCAAAAACGCACACCGCAGGCAACGCACGCGACGCGCCCGGGCGGATTGTTCACACCACACGCGCGGCAGCGAACCGGAAGCTCAGCCGACACACGTGCGTCTCGCGAAGGGTCGCCCGTCCCCGTCGCGGCCTCGTCGTCTGGAATGGTGACGTCGCCGAGAGCCTCGACGGTGGTCACGAGCCCCGGCAGCACCTCCACGGGCACTTCCGGCAGGGGCTCATGGGTCGTGACGAGGCCCGCGAGTATTTCGTCGCGCGGCGCAGGCACGTTCTGCGGCAGCCCACAGACGACGCAGAGGTCCCCATTCGAAAGGGGAGCGGCGCAATGTGGGCAGCGCAACATAGGTGCATGCTATCGCGCGTCGGGACGCGTGTCACCCTACCTGCACGAGCTCGAGCCGCTCGTGCCAACGACCCTGGATGAGCCCGGCAAGCGCGCGGTGCTCGGGCGCCGCAAGCTGCGGGTCGCGCGTCAGCAGATCCTCGGCATCCCTGCGGGCAAGCTCCAAGAGCTTGCGATCGCGCGCCAGGTCCGCGAGCGACAGAAAGGGCGTGCCCGATTGCCGCGTGCCGATAAAGTCCCCCGGGCCGCGAATAGCGAGATCTTCTTCGGCGATGACAAACCCGTCGTAGGTGCGTTCCATCACGCGCAGGCGGCGCCAGGCGTCCTCCGAGCCGGTGTGATGCGCGACCAGCAGACACTCGCTGCGATGCGCCCCGCGCCCGACGCGGCCGCGCAGTTGGTGCAGCTGGCTCAGGCCAAAGCGCTCGGCGTGCTCGATGAGCATGACGCTGGCGTTGGCGACGTCGATGCCCACTTCAATCACGGTGGTGGCGATGAGCACATCGATCTCGTGACGCAAAAACGCGCGCATCACCCGGTCTTTCTCGTCGCCGCTCATGCGCCCATGCAGCAGACCCAGACGATAGTCTTGCAGTGGACCGGTCGCGAGCTCGTCGCGGGCGGTCGTCGCATCGAGAATGCCGTCCATCCCTTCTTTGTCGGAGCCCTCGATGAGAGGAAAGACAACGAATGCCTGTCGGCCGCTGGCGATGAGATCGCGCAGGCGGCGATAGGCCTGGTCACGCTGCTTCTCGCGATAGACGCGCGTCACCACCGGCGTCCGACCCGGCGGCATCTCGTCGATGAGCGAAATGTCGAGATCGCCGTACACGGTGAGCGCGAGCGTGCGCGGGATCGGCGTCGCGGTCATCACCAGCATGTGCGGCGCGCAGCCAAGGCCGGCGCGGCCCTGCTCGAGCAGCCGTGCCCGTTGCAGCACGCCAAAGCGATGCTGCTCATCGACCACCGCCAAGGCGAGCGCACGAAAGGTCACGTCGGCCTGGATGACCGCGTGCGTCCCCACCACCACCTGCACCTCGCCAGCCGCGATCTGAGCGAGGGCCTCGCGTCGTTCGGGAGCCGACAGGCCGCTTGTGAGCAGCGCCACACGCACGCCGGCGCGCGGTAGCGTCGTGAGCGCGAGACGCGCGTGTTGCTCGGCGAGCACCTCGGTCGGCGCCATGATCGCCACCTGATAGCCCGCTTTCGCCACGGCGGCCGCAGCCGCGAGAGCCACCGCCGTCTTGCCGCTTCCGACGTCACCCTGCAGCAGGCGCTGCATGGGCAGCGCGCGGCCTAAGTCGCGCTCGATGTCGGCGAGCACGCGCGCCTGTGCGGCGGTGAGTGGAAACGCAAACAGCTGCGCCGCCACCTGCGAGAGCGGCACCGCGAGCTCGATGGCACGACCGGGCTCGGCCGCGTACAGCGCCTTGCGCCGGAGCACCGCGAGCTGCAGCAACAACAGCTCCTCGTAGATGAGGCGCCGATGCCACGGCGTCGCCATGCCGTCGAGCGCCTCGACGGAGGTGTCGAGTGGCGGCGCATGCAGCGCGATGAGTGACTGCGCGAGCACCGGGAGCTGATGTTTTGTGCGCAGTGCGTCCGGCAAAGCGTCGTCCGGCAGCTGGACCGTGTCGAGTAGCTCACGCACGACGCGTCGCAGCTGCGGCGGTCGCAGACCTTCGATTTCCGCGTAGACCGGCACGACGGCGTCATCGACCGGCACGGCGGCTTCGTCATCGGTGACGAGCTGCGTTTCGGGATGGACCATTTGCAGCACACCGCGGTAGCGTTTGACGAGCCCCGAAGCACGCAGGCGTCGGCCGCGCTCGAAGCGATCCGCGAAGCTCGCGCCCGGCACATGAAACCACTTGAGGTGCAGCGTGCCGCTCGCATCCCCCAGAGCGACTTCCAGGGTCTGCCGCCCCCGCTGTCGCCGCGTGGCGCGCGCCAGGACCTCACCTTCCACAATCGCGCGCGTGTCTTCGCGCAGATCCGCGATACGCCCTCCGGCGACACGCTGCTCGTAGCGACGGGGCAAAAAGTACAGCAGGTCGCCCGCGGTGCGCAGACCGCGTTGCGCCAACAGCTCACCGAGCCGTGGCCCGACGCCCTTGACGAATTGCACCGAGGCGTCGAGCGCCAACGACCGCGCGTGAGGCGCTGCCACCGGTGCGTGGACTTCCTCGCCTACCGGCGCTGCACGCAAAACGACCAATTGGGCGCGCAGCCGGGTGAGTGCCGCCAGGCGTTGTGTCGTCGGGGCGTCGTCCTGCGGCACGTCGCGCTCGAGGTCCTCGCTCATGCGACGCAGCTTCGCGCTCGGCGCGCACTCGCCTGCCCGCTTGAGAGCCTGCCGCAGGGTCTGCTCCAGACCGCGCACGCGCCCGAGCGCCTCACCACGACCGCGGGTAACGAATTCGAGCGGCTTGTCAACCGCCGCGAGTGCCGCGGCAAACGGCCCCAGTGGCTCCTGTGCATCCATCGGCAGCCCGGGCAACGCGCCGCGCAGACCTAGACGAATCTCACGCCGACGATTTCGACCACACGCGGACCATTCTTGCTGGGGATGCGCGCCTCATCGCCCACTTCCTTACCGATGAGCGAGCGAGCGAGCGGCGAGCCGACCGAAATACGCCCCGCCTCGACATCCGATTCCTCCTCCCCGACGATCTGGTAGGTACGCTCATCCCCTTCGTCCACCGGGGCAATGACCACGGTAGCACCAAAGACCACGCGCTCACCGGAGAGGCTCTTGGGGTCGATAACCTGCACGCGTGACAGCTTGTCTTCGAGATCGCGAATGCGTGCCTCGACAAAGCCCTGCTTGTCCTTGGCCGCGTGGTACTCGAAGTTCTCCGACAGATCACCGAGCTCGCGCGCGGTACCAATCTCCTGGCTGATCTTCGGGCGTTCGACCGACTTGAGGCGATGTAGCTCTTCGCGCAGCTTGTCGCGCCCCTGCGGGGTGATGGGAAAGCTGTTCATGGCTCCTACAGTAAGCAAACCTCGGCGGCGACGGCAAGTCCCATGCAGTCCCATGCAGACACACCGCGTGGCGACCACGGCTGTGATCGTCGCCCTTCCTACCGTATACTCGGCTCCCTGGATCTCCATGATGCACCTGCTTGCCGCCTGTTGGAGCCTTGTCGCTGTCGCCGCTGCGCAGCCCGAGGAAAGCGTATTTTGCGTCGACGTGGACGCGAGCACCGACGTGTCCGTCGAAGATCTCGTTCGCGCACTGCAGCCTCGGCTGAGCTCGCCCGCAATCGTTGTCATGCCGTGCGCGAGAGCACCCGCGGACGCCATACGCTGGCGCCTGACGGTGTTGCCGCAACGGTCAAGCGACCTTTTGTTGCGCCTCGAGGGCGTGGGTCTCGCAGATGTGCGACCGGTCGAACGGCGCGAACTCGACCGCCAGCGCCTTACGCAGGTCGTGGCGCTCGTGGCGGCGGAAGCCGTGCTGCCGCAGCTCGAGCTCACGACACTCATGCCGGCGAAGACGTCGGCGACATCCAGCCGCGACATCGTCGCCGAGCTCGAGCAGGCCGCGCCGCCGACTACGCAGAGCACACGTTCGCGCTGGGAGGTGACGGCCACGCCCGCGCTGTTGGCGACCCCATCACGTGTGGCGCCAGCGGCGCGTCTTGGTTTGGCGGTCGGTCTCGATCGCCTCGGGGTAGGTGTCGATGTGCAGGCCCAGGCGCTCGAATCGGTTGAAGTCCTCGGCGGTCGCGTGCGCGGCTGGGTGGGCGATTTGCGTGTGACGGGGTCTTGGAAGTGGCGCGAGGTGGCGGTGCGCGCTGGACTGCAAATGCGTGCCACGCGGGTCGCGCACCGGCGCGTGTCAGCGGCCGCGGATTCACGCTGGGACACGTTGTGGACAAGCGGCCTCGTGGTGGGAGGCGATGTCCGTATGTGGGAGCTTGGCGCAGTCACTCTAGCCTTTGCGAGCGACCTGTCGTTGTGGCCGCATCCGGCAACGGTGGTCGTCGCGGGCACCCCGGCGCAAGCGCTCCCTTATGTCGAGCTCACTGCCGGCCCGACGGTGCGCTACACGTTTGGGCCCAACGCCCTTTAACTCTCGCGCATGCCGGACAATGGATAGGGTGACATACAGTACTGCCGACGCCGAGTTGGCACAGCGCGCCTGCGGTGGTGACGAGGCTGCCGCACGCGCGATCTATCTCACGCACGCGCCACGCGTGGCGCAGCGGCTAAGGCGGCTCTTGGGGTCCTCGTCGGAGGTGGAAGACGCGGTGCAGCAAACGTTTGAAGCGCTGTTTCGTAGCTTGCACCGCTTTGAACAAGGCCGACGGCTCGGTCCGTGGCTCGATGGCTTTGCGGTGCACGTGGCCCAAAATGCCTTGCGCTCCAGGCGGCGCAAGCGTTGGTTGAGCTTCGGTTCGCAACACGAGACGCCGCCGGAGGCGAGTGTACCCGCCGACAGTGACGAACGCGCTTCCCGCAGGCAACTCGTTCGCGAAGTGCACGCAGCGATGGAGGCGCTCACGCCCAAGCAGCGCGTGGCCTACGTCCTGCACGAGATCGAAGGCGTCAGCCTGACGGATATCGGCCGGCTCGCGGGCGCTTCGCCGCAGGCGATTCGCGAACGCCTGCAAGGCGCTCGTGCGGTCGTGATGCGTGAGCTCGAGAAGCGAGGGTTGCTCCCAGGCGAGGATGGGGGAGGCGTACCATGATGACCGAGAACCGACGCGAGCAGCGCTATCGCGAGATCTTGCAGATCGTGCGCGAGGAGACCGGGGCCGAAGTCGAAGATCTCGCCGTGCGTCGAGTCCTCGCCCGTTTGCGCGTGCCGCCTCGCCGCTTGCAGGCTCGCGTGCGCCTGCGTCTCTTTCTATGGCTGGGTGCGGGAGGAATTGCGGCCACCGCGGCGGCGCTGTTCATGTGGCTCGCACCTCACCCGGCCGTCGATACCCCGCCGCTATCGAGCGTCGACAGCGGTGTCGTTGCGCTCGTGCGTGCGAGCGGTCTCGTTGCGCGTCAGACCCACGCGGGAGTGGCGGTGTCCGCGGGCGCGATCGCGTTTGCGCCGGGCGAGCGGGCCGAGCTGGGTGCGCGCGCCAGCCTCGATTTCGAAGTTGGCGAACGGGCGCGGTTGAGCTTTGCAGGCCCGGCGACGCTTCGACGAGACGCCGACCGTGTGTGGACCTTGTCGCGCGGGCTCGTGCACGTATGGGTCAACCCCGCCGCTGTGGGACCTCCGTTCGTGCTGCGCGCGGGCGGTGACGAGATCATCGTCACGGGCACTGAGCTGTCGGTTGCCGTCGATGCGAGCTCGCGTGCCTCGGTCGTCGTGCGACGAGGGCACGTGCTGGTGCGCGGTGATCGTGCGCGACGCGCGGTGGAGGTCTCCGCCGGCGAGCGTGTCGGCGAGGCGGTTGGCGTGCTCGACCCCTTCGCAAAGGAGGCCCCTGTGCTGTCCGCTCCTTGGTGGGGCGGCGGGGATTTGCACCACCCTTCGGGATATGTATCGCTGCTGTCTGAGCCCACCGAGGCCGACGCGTCGGTTGCCGGCGTTGCCGTGGGCGTGACACCGGTGCTCGTTCGCTGGCCCGCTGGGCAGGCGGCTCTCACACTATCGGCTGCGCGCCGACCCCTGTGGCACACGCGGCTCGACGTGGCAGCAGGTCAGACCACCCGCGTCGCCGCACATCTGGAGAACGAAGCGGCGCTGTCGCCACAGCACAAGCCCAAGGCGCCGACGGCGTTGCCTACGTGGCAGGAGCTGCTCGCGCAAGGTCGGTGTGCTGATCTTGGTCAGGCGATGGAAGGGGCACGCGGCCTGCTCCTCGTTGGCGAATGCCATGTGCGCCGTACCGAACGCGCCGAGGCACTGGTAGCTTATCGCGAGGTGACGCGCGCGTATCCGCCCACCGCTGAGGTCGAGGTGGCCTGGTTTGAAGTCGCGCGCATTGCCGGGGATCTCGGCGACGACGAAGCCGCACGCGCCGGCATCGACGCCTATCTGAAGAGCTTCGCGCGCGGACGATTCGCCGCGGATATTGCCTTGCGGCGCTGCGAGCTCGAGGCGAAGGAGCGCCGTCTCGAAGCGGCCCGCCGCTGCCTCGATGAGCAGCTTGCGAAGCATCCGGAGGCTGTACGTCGCACTGCGGCGCTCAGGCTGCAAGCGTCTGTCTGTCGTGCCCAAGGGGACTTCGTCGCGGCGCAGGCGACCTACCGCGAGCTCCTCGCCCGTCGCGATCTCGGCGACGACGCCGAGCAGGTACGCTATCAGGTTGTGGAAGTCACACGCCTTGGCCGCCTCACAGGTCTCGATGCGTCGATTGCCGACTACCTGACTCACCACCCGAACGGCCCGCACGCCGCCGAAGTACGAAGGCTACGTCCATGAGTCGATCCTGTGTCGTCGTGACGCTTGCTGCGGCAGCGCTTGCAACTTTTTCGTGCGGCCGACAGGGGTACGAGGTTGTCGACTGCTGGCCGCGCTGCAGCGAACCCGTCCTTGCGCTCTCGGTCGAAGGCCAAACACCCCACAGCGTTACCTGGAGTTGGGACGCCGACGCGCTCGGACCCGATGTCCTGAGCTATCATGTCCGCTACGCGCCTGAGGGCACCGACCTCGCCGGCCCCGACGCGCGGCTGTGGACGCAGGTCGATGATCCCAACCTCGGCTGGCGGTGGTCGCCGTACGGACCCAATCTGGTGTATCGCACCACCGTCGCCGCGCTCGAATCCGCTACCTCCTACCGTGTCGAGCTGTGGGCGTGGTTTGCAGACGGCACCGCGTCGCCTGTGGCCGCCGGCGAGGCGACGACGTTCGCCGTGCCAAGTGGCAGCATCGTCATGTTCGACGAAGTCGTTCCGGCGGGCGGCTGGCTCATCGATTTTCAGGACCCCACAACGAGCGGGCACGCCCACAGCGGCACCAACGCGCTTTGGGTCACAACAACGGGAAGTTGGATCGGCACGCACCTCGGTGGCCTAGCGATCGACATCACCGGTGTTCCCACAGCGCGCTGGGGTGACGCCTACATCGAATTCTACGTCGACATCGAGGCCGTCAACGACGACGTCGAGCCCGTCTACTACGCGGAAGTGCAGCTTTCATCAGGCGCGGCTTCCTTCGCGTACAACTATCCGCAGTACATCGCGCTCGCGGCCCGCTCCGGGTGGCAGCGCATCGAAGTGCCGCTCGCTTCCATCAACACAGGTGCAGGTACGCCCTTTAGCTCCGACAGCGCAGGCGGCGTGCTCGACCAATTTCAAATCGGTGCGGCATGGGCGTCCAACCGGCGCGTGTGGGTGGATGATGTGGTCATTCGGTATTTATTGGAGGATGCAAATGGCAAGCACTCTGCTACGCTTTGCGAGCGCCGTCGCCCTACTTGGTCCGAGGCCCGCCTGGCCCCAAATCCCACTTCGTTAATGGTGGCTGTTTCTACACCGAGACACGGTTGAGCTACGATAGCGTGGTGCCCGCCGCGGGCGACGGCGCGACGCTGGCAGAATGGGAGGCGGGCATCTTGCCGCCTGACGGACACGTCTACCTGATCGGAAACCGGGTTCACGACTGCCACAAGGGCTTGGGGCTTAAGAACCACAGCCGAGGACCCTACTTCTTTCTGAGCAATCACATCACCGACGTCGACGTTGGCATCATGTCGCCGTTCACCGACAACGTCGTTCGCAACAACGTCGTCGTGGGGGCAGACATCACCATCGGCAGGTCCGCAGGCGACGATCCCATGGCAACCTTTTTGAAAGTGACCGGCAACGGCGCGCGCTCACAGCTGAGCTACAACACCGTCGCGGGAGGGCGGCTGTCTTTCTACGGGGGTTGGAGCGCGCGCGCACACCACAATCTCGTCGTCGACGTCACAGCCCCGATTGGCGTTCTGCGCAACCAGTACTACTGGTACGACGGCGGCGCTTGGCCGGGGATCCGCGGCGAATTCCTCGTCGCCGATCTGAGCGCGAGCCATCCGTTCTTCGCGTCCATGCCAGGCTACATGCAGGAGCTTGCGGGCACGTATGGGCGCCTGCGCCTCGAGGACAACTGCTACACGTCTGCGCCTGCCATCGCGCCGGCAGACTTCACGCAACCTTTGGCCGACGTCACCGGCATGGTGTTCGACGAGCGCTACATCGTTCTGTCGGATTCCGAGCGCAGTGGCCTATTCGTCGACGAAGCCACAGGCGACTACCGGCGCAGCGAGACGAGTGTGCTCGAATGCGGCTCGCTGCTCGGGCTTAACACGGTGTTCCCCGGCTCCGTCGTGCCGCGAGCGCCAGGTAACCTGCTGGCGCGTTAGCAAGCTCAAGGAGGAGGTTGTTTATGGCAGCAAGCATCGGCACTCGATTTCTCGTCAGCACCTGTGTCACAGCGCTCGCGCTTTCTCTGCTGGCCGCGTGCGATTCCGGCACGGTCGGCAGCGACCCGGCAGTCAGCACGACGCTCACCTGGGAGCCCCCCACGGCCAACACCGACGATACGGCGTTGACCGACCTTGCCGGCTATCGCCTTTACTGGGGCGCGAGCACGGGGGCGTACACGAACAACCAGGACCTCGGCATGGCAAGCTGCGCGGATATGGCCGGGACGATGACGTGCACGTACACGCTCACGGGACTCGATGCGGGTACGTACTTTTTCGCCGTGACCGCTTACAACGTCGGTGGCTACGAGAGTGTGCGCTCGAACGAAGCGACGGCGACGTACTGAGATGACGCTCAGCGCATCGTGACTTGCATCGGGTCGATGATCCTGAGACGCGGATAGAAGGACAGAAAGTCCGGACCGTTGCGCGTGATGAGGCCCTGCGTTCGCGCGGCCATCGCCCCAATGAGCGCATCGGCAACGGGGCGGCGCCGAGCTTCACCGGCCCGCTTGGCCGCGATGTGGCGAGCCCAAGCGTCAAAAGACGCATCGCGATCCGCAAGCTCGAAAGGCTCATGGTGTCCCACGCCGAGCCCCTCGAGAAAGTCGTCCAGGCGACGTGCCGAGCCGTCGAACACCGGAGCAAGCTCAACGTAGGAAACAGCAGAAATGAGCAGGCCCTCCTCGAGGTGCGCGGCAACGCACGCTGCCGAGGCGCGACCGTAGGTCGGATCGTCGTCGGCGATGTCGATGAGGACGCAGGTGTCGACGACCGGCATTTACTCCTCGCCCTCGCGTAGCTCGCGCATCCAATCCGCCGTGGCACGCACCGCGCGAAACTGGCGGGCGTAGCCCAACATGGCGTTCGGATCGGGCTGGCGACCGCGCTTGCGCTCGATGTGCACCCGCCACTCGTCCGGGCCCACCGGATCCCAGATGAGCTCGGTGCCAGGCGTCACGTGGTGCTGATGGCGCAATCGCGCCGGAATGGTCGTCTGGCCCCGCTCGGTCACGGTGGTCTTATCTGCCATGTTAAGCATGATAGCGTGTAAACATTACACGTCAAGACCTCAAGCAAGACGATCGGTGGCGTTGACGCTGTTGCTGTGGCGAGCTTTAACTCTGTGTGCTTGCGGACAATACCCATGAAAGATCAGGTTCGGGGCGCAAATGGAGGGGCCTATCCCGCCCCCGCGCCGCAACGTCCAGTTTGACGCGACCGGGGCGCTCCACGTCGCGGACCGGGAGGTCACGCTCTCAGATGCAGCAGCTCGATGCCGGCATATCGGCGAAAGTCGCCGTCGAAGGCGACGAGTCGACAACCGCTGGCCGCGGCAAAGGCCGCGAGGTACGCGTCGGTCCAATCGCCCCCGCGGAGATCCAGCGTCTCGCTCCAACGCCCGAGCCATTCCTGGAGACTCGGCGGCTCATCGAGGAGTTGGATGCCCGGTACCGCGAGCCACGTGCCGAGAGCCCGCCACGCCGCCGCGCCGTCCAGAGCCGCGGTGCCCAGGATGCGCGGGTTGGTGAGATGCCGTAGCAGTGCCAGCGCTGTGATGCGACAGAACGCGAGCTCCTCGCTTGCCTCTTCGTCCCAGTACCTGCGCGCCCGCGCGTGGTGGGTGTGGTCTGGCGCGGAAAGCGGCAACCAGACGCTAGCGTCGAGCAGATCGGGCATGCTTATCCTCGTCCTCCTGCTCCTCGATGCGTAGGAGTGTCGCGCGGGACAGGGCGGGGATAATCACGCCGCGCGGCGGGACAACGACTGGCGGGGGCTCCCGGCGTCCCGGGGCTCGTCGCGTGTCGAGCGTGGGAGAGCGAAGCCCCTGCTCGATGAGGCGCTGGACGATCTCCCGCAAGGTCGCGCCGCTCAACGCCGCCCGCGCCTTGAGCGAACGGTAGAGATCGTCGGGAAGATCGATGGTTGTTCGCATAAATGCATCTTGATGCGTTTATGTGTAGACGTCAAGGTGGCGCGGCAACACAAGCACCAGCGGTGGTGCGACACCGCGCCAGCCTTTAACTTTGTGCCGCTGCGGACAATACCCATGAAACATCCCCCACGAGGAGATTTTCCATGTCCGCAAGCCCGCATTCGCGCTCATACGCACTTCGCGCCGACGTCGCTGTTGTCGCCCTCGCGCTCGTCGCCTGTGGCGTCGGCACGGTGGACGGTGGCAACGGCACTCCCATGCCCGGGTCTGACCCGTGCAACGGCGTCACCTGCTCGGCGCACGGCAGCTGCGTCGCCAGCGGCAGCCCAGCGGTGGCGGTCTGCGACTGCGATGACGGCTTCTACGCGGCTGGGCTTACGTGTCTCGCCAACGACGTCAGCCCCGTGTGTGCTACACCCGTGACGACCGATAGCACCTACAGCGGTTACGCGGCGACCGTGCTCGATGACGGGGTTGTCGATGCGCGCGGCGGCACGGCCACTACCTGGGCCTCGAGCGATGGCGCTGGGACAGCGCATTTTGTCGAGCTACAGTTTGCGCGCACCGTCTCCGTTAGCGAGGTACGGCTCTTCTGGGCCTGGAACGCGACGCGTTCGACGTACACCACTTCCCAGACACTCGACGTGCTTTACTGGAATGGCAGCGCCTTTGCGACCGCCGGCACATTCACCCGCTCGGGCGCGGGTGCGCCGGTGTCGACGGTGACGTTCGCCGCCGTGCAGACGACGCGGCTGCGGCTCGAACAAGCGGCCGGCATGGGGCCCACCGACTACGCCAACGTCATGTGGCTCGCCGAAATCGACTACGGGCCGACGGCGTCGTGCCTCACGAGCTGCGGCGTTTGCGGCTCGTATTGTGGTGACGAGACGTGCGACGCGAGCGAGAGCGACGTGACGTGTGCGGCGGACTGCGCACCGACGACCACAACTTACCAGGCGGTGCTCACCTGGGAGCCGCCGGCGACCAACACCGACGACTCGGCGCTGACCGACCTTGCCGGCTATCGGCTGTACTGGGGCACGAGCACGGGGGCGTATGCGAACAACCAGGACCTTGGCCTCGCGAGCTGCGCGGATGTCGCCGGAACGATGACGTGCACGTATACGCTCACGGGACTCGGGGCGGGCAGCTACTTCTTTGCGGTGACCGCGTACAATGCTGGTGGCTACGAGAGTGTGCGCTCGAACGAAGCGACAAAGACGTTCTGACGCGAACGGGGCCGATCATGCAAGAGGAGAACAAATCGATGAGAGAGACCACCCAGAAACAGAGTGCGGTGCGCGCGGTCCTCGGCGCCGCGATGAGGAGCCCACAGATGACGACACTCGCCGCGTGCGTCGCGCTGTCGCTGGCCATGGTGTCCAACAGCCTGGCCGCCCC
>CAYHNK010000031.1:0-23184 GCA_964357695.1 uncultured Bdellovibrionales bacterium
CATGGACGGCCACCGTTCACGCAGTCAGCACGCGTCATGGGCCGATCGTATTCGAGCACCTCGACCACATCGCCAGCGCGATCACGACGTCGCTGCTCACGCGTCATCTCTCGCCGCGACATGGTCCGCGGGCGTCGTCGCGAACCCTTGGCATCGTCCGCATCAGGCTTGCGGGAGCCGCCATCCCACGAAGCGCCATCACTCATACTGACCTCCTGCCCCAAGCTCCATCAACCACGACCATGCCACTGCCCCAGTCGAAGCGCAAACGCTTCGAGGTCGCGTGTCGCCGCAGCCAAAGACCGCTTGCGCGCCTCCAGCACCTTGCTCAACCGCGCTCGTTGACCGGGCTGCGGACAATCAGCCACGGCTTCCGCAAATCGTCGCAGAACCTGCTCGCTCGTGCGCCGCAGCACCTGGACCTCGCCGCGCAAGCCCACCGGACTCAGTCGGATCTCCTCGAGCGTCGCACCCCGCTCGAGCGCCCGCTTGATGTCATTGATTTGTCGCACTGACCCCACAGGATACAGACCGCTCGACCCGCGGTGGCGTCCCTTGACCCCGACACGACGTGACTTCGGCAGCAGACCCACCTGAACGTACTTTCGCAGGGTTGGCTCACTAAAACGCTCCCCGCATGACTGAAAGATCTCAACAATCTGGATAGAGCTCATCCCCGCTGGATAGGCCCTCTCAATCTTACGAATCTCCATCGCCGATAGCTGTCCCATGTCTACTGATTATATTCCATTCAACAGATAGTCAACCACATTCGCTCGCGGGGCGTACGCGTCGCTGTAATAGAGTCGTTGCGTCGTGACACCTCACGTGCAATGGCTACAATATCCTATTCCCATAAGCATATTCTCAAACGATTATCTCAACAGTATTATTCTCTATCATGTATATTAAAGCGTGCTGCTACCCGCGCAGATAGAGGCTGCGCCCAGAAAGCTCATCGTGGTGAAGGTGCGCCGCCCGATCCAGGCGCCGAATGGCGTCCGGCAGATCCACGCGCTCCCGCCAGAGGTCGGCGCGACCCCCCGCGCCCTGGAATGCGGTGACCCAGTCATCCCACCACGGCAGGGCGCGCCGCGCGAGCGGCTCGACGACGAGCACCGAGCCCCCGTCGCGGGCGTGGCGCACGAGACGGTCGCGCAGTGCCAAGCGAATGTCGGCACCGAGCTCATTGACGACGAACGCGGCAACGACGCTGCTCCCCTGTGGGTATTGCACCCGCCCCGCGTCGAGGCGACGCGCGACACCGCGGATCTCCAGCGTGCGGTACGTCCAGGCGGCCTCACGCACTGCCCACGGATGCGCATCGTAGCCCAGCACAGACGCTCTCGCGTCGTCGAGTGTTGCCCACGCAGCGCCAGCGACGCCAGTACCGCAGCCCAAATCGACGATGGTGCGTCCACCGGGGACCGCGAGGTGCGCAAAAATCCGCTCGAGCAAGAGGAAATGAAGCGGTCCATAGAACCACGCGAACGCCGCCTGCTTGGCGCGTGACCCCAGTGCCCCCGTCTCTTGGAGGCGCTCGCGTCGCTCGACGTACAAGCTCGAGAGCGCTTGCACGCCGCGGCGGACTTCCGCAAAGGTCAGGTCGGCGAGCGCGCGCTGCTCGAGAGCCGTCAGCCACCGGTTCCACAGCTCGTCGCGCACGACGGCTCCTACTCCGTGGGCGAGCGCACCGACACCGTGCGCTGCACTTCGCGCTGCGGTGCGACGTCGACCGTCATGCGCTGCTCGAGACCCTCTTCATGGTTCACGAGTCTGAGCTCGAGATGTCCTGAGGGAACGGACACCCGCTGCAGCGGCGTGTCGCCGAGCTTGCGTGAGCCGAGAAACACCTCGAACCACGGGCCCGTCGACCGCAGCGACAAGAAGCCCATCCCCGCCCTGCCGACAGCAGGGGTCCGCTCTTCGGCCGCTGACGTCTGCGAGCGACGCGCGATTGGCTTGGCGTGCATGGTAGGCGGCGCCGCGGTTGCCATGCTCGGCACAGCGGCGGGAAGCGGCACGAGCGTGGCATGCACTTCTTCGCGCGCCGCCAACGGTACAAGCGAGCGGCGCCAAACCCCGTAACCCTCAAGGCGCAGCTCGAGCGCTAGCGCACGGCCCCGCACGAGCGCAGGCAACAGCGCCGGCGTGCGTAAACCCGTATCGGCATCGTCGATCCAGACGTGGGCGCTGGTGGGCGTGCTCCCAATCAGCGCAGTCGTCGACACGAGCGGCGGCTGCCTTCTTAGGCCTCCCCAGGCGAGCGCCCCCAGCCCCACGAGCAAGAACAGCGCGGCACCGCCAATCGTCGTCATCGGCCACCGCGTGCGCCGCGACACGGGCGGCGCCACCAACGTCGGCCTGTCGGTACCGCCCGCCGCGATCTCGGTTGCGTCCTGCTCGTCCGCCTGCGTCACCTGCGAGCTGCCCGTCCCGAGCAGGCTGGGCTGCGAGTCCCAATCGCGCGTCGCAACATCACTCCGCGCTGCTGCCGGCTCGAGCGGCAGTGTGCGACGGGCAAGCGGGGGCAACTCGGGCGTGCTCGGCGACAGCTCGGCGAGGAGGCGGCCCAGCTGCACCGCTCCCGCAGCACCCAGCGAGTAGCGGAACGTCGCGAGCGCGTCGGCCACGGCCTCGAGATCCTCGTAGCGTGCGTCGGGGCTCGCGCTCAACGTGCGCATCACGATCGATTCCAGTGCCGGAGGGACATCACCGCGCAGATCCCGCACGGGACGCGTCTCGCAAGCGACGACGTGGCGCAGCACTTCCAGGTCCGAATCACCATGATACAGGCGCTCGCCGGTGAGGCACTCCCAGAGTACGAGCCCCAGGGCGAACTGGTCTGCGCGAGCATCCACCGCGCGTCCAGCCGCCTGCTCCGGCGCCATGTAGGCAACCTTCCCCTTGATGGCGCCCGTCGCGGTGTGGCTCACGCGCGCCGCGGCCTTGGCGATACCGAAGTCCATGATCTTCGCCTCGCCGGTGCGGCTCACCATGATGTTGTGTGGACTGATGTCGCGGTGCACGATGCCGAGCGGCACGCCACCCTCTCCGGTGACCGCATGGGCGTAGGCAAGGCCGCGGGCGACGCCCTCACCGATCGCCGCCACCTCTTCGGGCCGCAACGCGCGCCGACGCTCAACCGACGCGCGCACCAGGCAACGCAGGTCGACGCCATCGACCCACTCCATGGCGATGAAGTAGACGCCCTCGACGCTGCCAAAATCGTAGATGTGCACGATGTTGGTATGCGTCAACCGCGCCGCGAGCACAGCCTCGTCGATGAACATCTGCACAAACGCCGGATCGCCGCCAAACTGCGGCAGGATGCGCTTGAGGACCAAACGTTTTTCGAAACCCTCGGCGCCCCGATAGGCAGCAAGGAAGATCTCGGCCATGCCGCCGAAGGCGAGGCGCCGCAGCAGTTGATACTTGCCGAATGCCTCGCCTGGATTGCCGTCGCTCATCGCACCTGCGTCTGCGCCGCGCTGGGATCAGGCGGCGACCGGTTTTTTGACCATCACGATTCCCTCCCCTACCATCACCCAAGAGCCCACGTTCTACCACATGCCGCTGGCGGAGGCGCAACGATGAAGCACACAGTGTATGCCGTTCTGGGAGCCGCTCTCTCGATGCTGGTCACCACGGGTGCGCTCGTGCTCGCGACCGCTGCGCCGGCGCCGAGCGAGCAGCGCGTCGCCGAAGCGGAGCTCGTCGACGAGCTCGACACACGCGTGGCAGCGCAGCTCATCGCGGTCAAGACCCGGTTGGCGATCGCCACCTCGACGCCTAGCCCTTGAGAACCACTGCTTCGTCGGTATCGCCATCGCGCCCGTAAGCCTCGCGTTGCGCCGGATGGACGAGGGATGGGCGCGGTCCCTTCTTAGGTAGTGCGCGTCGCTTGGTCTCTTTTGCGTCGACGGGTGCCGCCTCTTGCACCTTCGCAGCCCCATCACCGAGCACAGACGCAAAGGGTTTCGTCGGTTTTCCCGGCAGCATCCTCTCGACGCGTTGCGCCTGACGCGTCAGCTCCTCGATGGACTGCGGCGAAGGCGGTAGAGACCGTCCGACAAACAGCGCCGGAGGGTCGACGCGCCCGCTGTCATTGGCCATGGACCCCGACTCCTGTGCTCGTGCAGGCTCGACAAGAGCCGCAGCGACGACTAATCGTACCTCGTTTGCAGATGAAAGGCACTCATTGCATCCTAGGCGCCGCGATTGCCGTGGCGGCCTGTACGCCCGAGGCGACGTCAGCGGACACGTCGCGCCCTGCACTACATCGCGTCATCCCCCCCGGCCTGGGCATCTCGTTCGACCTGCCACAGACCTGGGTGGCCGAGTCCCTCGCGCACGCCACGGTGTACTCCGCACCGGCGGGCACGGCGGAGTATTTCGCCACGGTGACGGTTGAAGCGATGCAGCGCCCCCCGGGGTCGTTGGCCGACACGCTCGCTGCCGCGTATGCGACCGCCACCACCTGGCCCCAATTCGCGTGGGACGAACGCACGCCGACGCTCGTCGCCGGCGAGGCAGCGCTGCGCTACACCGTCCGCTTCGAGAAGGACGAAGTGTTGCGACGTCAGATCGGCCTCGTGCTCGAGCGCGCCCCGTTCCGCCTGTGCGTTCGTTACGCGGCCCCCGCGGCGCAGTTCGATGCCGGCCAATGGATCTTTGAGCGCATCGTCCAGTCCATGCGTATCGAAGCCCTCTCGGCCACAGGGAGTAGTGCGCCGCCCGATGGGATCTGATATAGGATGCCTCAATCATGACTCAGGAGTCTTTTGACGAGCGACTCATCTGGCTGCTCAAGGTCAGTCGCAGCATGCTGGCGACGCGAGACCTGGATCGCTTGCTGATGCTCATCACCGATGCGTTCATCGAGGCCACCGAAGCGGATCGTGGCTTTCTCTTGCTGCGCGATCGCGACACGGGTCGCCTCGTGCAGCGCGTGGGGCGCACGGCGCAGGGCACGGACATCACCGAGTCCGAAGCACGCATCTCCACCATCGCGAACCGGGTCGCACGCGAGCGCGGACCTGTCTTCGCCACCGACACCGCCGCGCAGGACGATTTGTCCACGCGTCGCTCGGTCGACGAATTGCAGCTCAAGATGATGGTATGCGTGCCGCTCGCGACCGAAAGCGACGTGCTCGGGGTCATCTACGCGGACGGCAAGACCAGCCTCGACAAGGTCTTTACGCAGACCAACCGCAGCACGTTCGAGATGCTCGCTGATCACGCCGCCGCCGCCATCGAGAATGCGCGCATGTTCGAGCGCGCCACCAACGATCCACTGACCGGCCTCCCCAACAGCAGCTACTTCCTGTTGCAGGTGTCGAAATCCATGCGCGAGGCGAGTGTGACTTCGGCCACTGGCATTCTGCTCGTCGATGTCGACGCCTTCAAGCGCGTCAATCAGGCTGCCGGTGCCGAGGCGGGTGACCGCGCGCTCGTCGATATCGCCAACACGTTGCAGGACATTGCCCGCGCAGACGGGCTCGTAGCGCGCTACGGCTCAGACAAATTCGCCATTCTGCTGCCACCCGAGAACGGGGCCTCCATCGCCGTTCGGCTGCGGGACGTCGCCGAGCGCGTGCGCGCCGCCATTGCCACCAAGACCTACCATGGCGTGCACCTGTCGGTGTGCATCGGCGGAATTTCGTATCCCGGGCCGCGTGTCGAGGGCGCGCCCGATCTCGTCTCCCTCGCCGATGATCTACTCGGTAAGGCCCGCTCGCGCGGGATCGGCGAAGTCGAGATCCGATAGCGACGACGCTCCTAGGCCCCCGATTTCGGCGGCGTCAGCCGCAGCATCGCCACGTGTCGCGGCACTCCTGCCAGGCGCACGGTTTTGCGGCGGCTCGATGCACCCCCGACAACGTCCACTTGGACCTTGGCAACGCCGAGCGTGCGAGCGAGCAGCTCCACGAGCGCCGCATTGGCCTTGCCCTCCGTCGGCGGCGCCGTGATTTGGATCTTCAGACGATTGTCGTGCACATCCACGATCCGCGATCGGGAGGCGCGCGGCGCCACGAGCACGTCGACGAGTAGGTCCTCGCCGTGCACGTGCAGCCACGCGGGCTCCGCCGGTATCGGCCCCGGCCCGCTAGGCACTGAGCTCAGCTTTCGTGGCCTCATCGCGTACGACGGGAGGCGCTGGCGGGCGCAAACGCCCTAGCACCGTGACGGTGGCCTCGAGCGGCTCTTCGTGACCGACGTGGTCGGCGAGCTCGAGGAGCTTGGTATGCGTGCTCAAGATCGCACGCATCTCCTCGATCGCACGCACCCGCTGACGCTTGATGTCGTTGATCTCATCGGCAATGCGGCTCACGCGTCCGTGGGCGTGCTGCAAGATCTTCTCGGCGCGAAGCTCGGCATCGGTGACGATAAGCTGCGCTTCCTTTTTCGCCTGCTCGCGGATCTCCTCGATGGCTCGCTGAGCGCTGAGCATCGCTTCGCGCAGCGTCGCCTCGCGCTCTCGGTGCTCCTCGAGGGCCTGCTGCGAGCGCCGAAGCTCACCACGCAGCTCATTGTTTTCCCGAATCACCTCGCTCATCTGACCTGCGACCAGATCGAGAAAGGCCTGCACCTCGCGGCTGTCGAGGCCGCGCAGGGCACGTCGAAACTGCTGCTGCTGGACGTCAATCGGCATCAGTCGCATCTGCTGCTCCCGCGCGAGTGCTCGAGCGCTCGCCGAAGATTGCCGTGCCAATGCGTACGAGGGTCGCACCACATCGAACGGCGGTCTCGAAATCGTCAGTCATCCCCATCGACAGGTGTCGCGCGTGCGCACCCTCGGCACACTCACGAAGCTTGCGTCCGAGCGACGCCAAGCGCTCAAAGTGCGGCTGAGGGTCGGCACCCACCGGCGGAATCGCCATGAATCCAGCGAGCCGTAAGCGCGGCAGTCGCGCCAGGTGCTGCGCGAGCTCAATCGCTTCGTCGGGAGCGACGCCACCCTTTTGTGCTTCGCCACCGATGTTGACTTGCACAAGCACCTCGGTGCCCGCCTCGCCGGAGCGCTTCGAGATCTCCTCGCCAAGATCGAGGCGGTCGACGCTGTGGACGAGCGGCGAGTAGCGCAGCACCTGCTTGACCTTGTTCGTTTGTAGGCGCCCAACAAAGTGCCAGTGCAGCCCACGCCCCGAGGATTGTGCCGCATCGCCCGCACGCGCGAGCCCCTGCGCCGTGCTCTCGCCAAACTCGCGCTGGCCGGCATCGTAGGCAGCCCACAGCCGCTCCAGAGGTTGTCGCTTGCCCACGGCGACGAGTGTGACGTCGCTCGGCTCACGACCGACCGCCCGCGCTGCCGCCGCGATCCGTCGCCGCACGTCGGCAAGATCTTGCGCGACGCTCATGGGAGCCCTGCAAGCGCCATCAAGACCTCCGCAACCGGCAGCCCAACGACGTTGGTATACGAGCCCTCGATGCGATCCACGAACGCGCCCGCCTCGCCCTGAATGGCATAGGCCCCCGCCTTGTCGTACGGGTCACCGCTGTCGACATAGCGCGCAATCTCGAGCGCGCTCAGGCGACGAAACCAGACCTTGGTGCGCACGGCTTCGCTGTGCTGGTGGCCATCGCGCGCCACAGCAAAGCCCGTAACGACCTCGTGCGGATACCCCGAGAGCTGCGTCAGCATGGCCACGGCGTCCTCGCGATGCTGCGGCTTGCCAAGGGGCGTCGTGCCCAGCACGACGAGCGTATCGGCGGCGATGCGCAGGCCCGCCGACGCAGGCACACTTGCCAGCTTGCGCATGGCTAGCTCCATCGCCGCCTGCGCCATGGTCACGCCCGGCGAAAGTGTCTCGTCTGCGTCTGGCGGCAATACGGACACATCAAAGCCTGCCGCATGAAGCAGCATCCGCCGCCGTGGCGAGCTCGAGACAAGCGTGATGGGACCGCGCGATTCGCTCACGCGACCATGATAGGAATGTCACGACGATTGGGCAAATTTTGCGCCAGCTGCGGCGACGCGCTCAGTCGAGGATGTACTTCTCGGGGTCCTGGGGAATACCACCGACGCGCACCTCGTAGTGCAAATGCGAGCCCGTCGAACGTCCGGTGTTGCCGATGGCCCCGATCACCTGGCCACGCCGTACCTCTTCGCCCACTTCCACCTTGTAAGACGACATATGCGCGAAGTGCGTCTGTACGCCGTAGCCGTGATCCACCACCACCGCCTTGCCGTAACCCCCGCGCGTGCCCGCGAAGATGACGACGCCATCAGCGGGCGCAATCACATCGACCCCATGGTCGGCGGCGAAATCGACACCTTTGTGCATCACGCGGTGGTTGGTGTACGGGTCGGTGCGCACGCCAAACGTGCTGGTTAGCAGGCGCGAGCGCGTCGGTCGAACCGACGGGGTCGTCGCCAGTAGGGACTTCTCGTCAGAGAAGTACTCCTGCAGCTCGCGCAGATTGCTCTCCTGCTGCAAGGAGCTCTGCTCGACTTCCTCGAGCTGCGTATCGATGAGGCGCAAGGCCAGCTTGGAGTCGATGCCTTCGTCCTCGTAGTCGATGCGCTCTCCCGGCGCATAGAGCACCTCGGCGAGCTTGCCACTTGGCTGCGCCGAGAGCGGTCCCATCGCCAGATTGCGATCCGGATCGTTCAGGCGGGTGATCTCACGCACCTTGGTGGAGAACTGGTCGATGCGCTGCAACGTCTGGTCGACGCGCGCGATCTCCTCCTGCACGAGGCGCAATCTCGCCTTGAGCATGACGTTCTCGTCTTTGAGCGAGCGATTCTGCGACGCTTGATCGACGACGTAGAGGTAGTGGACGCCCATAAAGCCCGCGAGCGCCACGACCGCGATGGCTCCGAGAGCGATGCGGATGAGCAGCTGCCGAGGGACCGTGAGGCGCCGCACCTGCGCCGAGCGCTCGGGGACAATCAGTACGGTATAGGTCCGGTTCGCCACGCCTGCCCTTTAGCAGACCGCACTGTCGGCGGTCAACTGTAGATTCTGAGTGAATCTAGTCACTTGCACTCGCGTCGTCACCTTCGACGGCGACACACACGACGGTAATATTGTCGTCGCCACCGCGGCTATTGGCAAGCTCGACCATTTTCGCCGGCACTTCGGCGAGCGTCAGAGTGCTCAACGCGAGGCCGATCTCCGTGTCGTCGACGAAATTCGCGAGACCATCAGAGCACATGAGCAAACGGTCCCCCGCGGTGAGCGGCAGCGCAAACGTGTCAACTGCCACGTCCTTCTCGAACCCCACCGAGCGCGTAATGATGTTCTTCAGGCGGCTCGAGCGCGCCTCGTCGCGACTGATGAGACCGGCCTTCATCTGCTCATTGACGAGCGAGTGGTCGTCGGTCACCTGGATGACGCGGTCGCCACGCTGCAAGTAACAACGCGAATCACCCACGTGCGCGACGAACGCGCGATCGGCGCCGACCCACAACGTGGTGACGGTGGTACCCATACCCTGGAGCTCGGAATCTTCTTGCGCACGCTTGTAGATGATCCCGCAGGCCTCGCGCACGGCGTCCGCGAGTAGCCGCGGAACCGGTGAGCTCTCAAGCGGCTCGACCCCTGCCCCCGCGCGCATCTCGTCGACGTGCGCGCTGACGCCGTCGCGCAAGCTCGCCACTGCGAGGCTCGAAGCGGTCTGCCCGCCGAGGTGCCCACCCATGCCGTCGGCAACGACGTAGAGGCCGAGCTCGTCCTCGACGAGCATCGAGTCCTCGTTCTGTTCCCTGACGCGTCCCACGTCCGTTTGCGCTGCCGAGCGGATTCGCACGTTGCCGTTCCCTTTCCAACTACCGACGCCCAACCCGACAGGGGGGCTCGGGGCGTGGCGAGGGGCACTACCGTGGGCATCATCCCCGGGCGCCGCGCCCGGGTCAAGTTTCCACCCACCCCAAGACCGGCGCTTGCCTTGGCCGCGGGTTCGACGCTATGGGCACGCCCATGCTCGACCTACAAGGAAAGCACGCGGTCGTCTTTGGTGTTGCGAGCGAGGAGTCCATTGCCTGGGCCATCGCCAAGAGGCTCCACGCCGCCGGCGCACGCGTCTCACTCGGCTACCAGCAGCGTTTCAAGAGTCGCATCCTTCAGCTCGTCAAAGGTGCCACAGTACCGGTCGCTTTCTACGAGCGCTGCGACGTCACCAGCCAAGACGAGCTCACGGCCTTCTTTACGGCCCTGCCTGGCGATGTCGATATCCTCGTGCACTCGATTGCCTACGCGCCCCCGGACACGTTCGCGAAGGCCATTCACGACGTCACGCAAGAGGAGTTCGCCGCCACGCTCGTCACCTCGAGCTACTCGCTCATCCCACTCGTGCGTCACGCCCTGCCCCGCATGACCCGCGGAGGCTCGGTGATGACACTCACGTACCTCGGCGGCCAGCGCGTCGTCGCCAACTACAAGCTCATGGGTGTGGCAAAAGCCGCGCTCGAAGCCACGGTGCGCGAGCTCGCCGCTGACGTCGGCCCCCGCGGTGTGCGCGTCAACGCCATCAGTGCCGGTCCTATCCGCACGCTCGCTGCGTCCCAGATCGGCGGCTTTGACGACATGCTCAAGGTCTACGCGCAGGTGGCACCGTTGCGTCGCAGCGTCAGCCAAGATGACGTCGGCGGCATGGCGCTTTTTCTCGGCTCCGATCTGTCTCGTAACGTCACCGGGCAGGTGCTGTTTGTCGACGCCGGCTATTCGATCTTGGCGATGGCCGAGCTCGGTAAGTAGCGCCGGCACCGCGCCCCTTACCCCGCCAGTCGTTCCTGCCGTCGCGCTAGCATTTGGCGCGCCGCCTCACGGGTCGCCTCGCTGGTGCTCGCACCGTCGATCATGCGCGCGATCTCGTCCGCCCGCGGTCCTGGCTCCAGGCGCTCGACGATGCTCACCGTCCGCTCGCCCTGCTCACGCTTGTGCACCCGCAGGTGGTGATCGGCTCGGGCCGCGATGGGCGCGAGATGGGTGATGGTGATCGCTTGGTGGTCCTCGGCGACCGCCTGGATCTTTCGCCCGATGCTGTCCGCCGCGCGCCCACCAAGGCCGGTGTCCACCTCGTCAAAGACGTAGAGCGACACCAGATCCCGCTGGCGCATGACGGTTTTCACCGCCAGCATGAGTCGCGAGAGCTCGCCACCGCTCGCGATCTTGGCGAGCGGCTTGGGGTCCTCGCCGCGATTGGCGCTCCAGACGAACTCGACTGCGTCGAGTCCCTCGGGTCCAAGATTTGCCGCGGACCCCTCGTGATTGCCACCATTGGCGCGCAGCTCGGTGCGAAACACGGCACTCCCGAGCTCCATGTCGCCAAGCTCGCGCAGGATCGCCGCGTCGAGCCCTTTCGCTGCCGCGATACGCGCGTGCCGCAGCGATGATGCGTGCGCCAAGGCTTGTATCCCCAGCCGCTCGATGCTTGCCTCGAGCTCGGCGAGGCGCACGTCGGTCCCTTCGACGCTCTCCAGCTCGGCGCGAAGGGCCGCGACCCGCGCGAGCACCGCATCGACACCGCCGCCGTGCTTGCGCCCGAGACGCTTGACCTCCCCGAGTCGGTCCTCGATGGCACCGAGACGATCCGGATCGGCCTCGATGCGCGCGGCGTAGCGTTGCAACGTACGCGCGGCCTCTTGCACCTCGCGACGAGCCCCGGTCAGCGGCTCGACGAGCGCGGTCAGCTCCCCATCGATGCGGGCGAGCGACTCCACCTCGAGCAACGCCCGCCCGAGCTTGTCGAACGCGGAGCCATCCTCGCCGTACAGCATCGATTCGGCGGTCTGGGCGCCGCCTGCCAAGCGCTCGGCGTTGGCAAGACGTGCCCGCTCGGCCTCGAGCGTCACATCCTCACCGGCGACGAGCCCGAGACGCTCGATCTCTTCCACCTGGTAGCGCAGAAAATCCGCCTGGCGCAGGCTGGCCTCCGCTCCCGCCCGCAGGGTCGCCAGCTCACGCTCGCTCGCCCGCAACGCCTCGTAGGCCTCGCGATACGCCTGTCTGATATCGCCGAGGTCGCCGACGGCGTCGAGAATGTCGACGTGACCATCGACGACCAGCAGGCTCTGCTGCTCGTGTTGACCACTGATATCCACGAGACCCCGCACGATCTCGGCGAGCGTGGCCACGGTCGCGAGACGCCCGTTGACGAGCACCTTGGCACGCGCGCGCGGTCCGACAACCCGGCGCACGAGCAAGAGGTCAGGATCATCGCCAACGAGCTCGCGCTGCTCCAGCCGGGCGCGCACGAGCGGATGTTCATGGATGTCAAAGAGCGCCTCGACCTCCGCCGCCTCGGCACCGGTGCGCACCAGGTTGGCGTTGGCGCGTCCCCCGAGGGCCACCACCAGCGCGTCGACGACGATCGACTTGCCCGCGCCGGTCTCGCCGGTGATGACCGTGAATCCTGGGCCGAAGGCCAGCTCGACCTCGTCGATGATGGCGAAGTTGCGGATTTTTAGATGTAGCAGCATGGACTCGCCCTCCCGGGCGTCAGCGAACGCAATCTAGGTCGTGGGTCCGACACTTCGTCCTCCTGCCTCGCGTGTCAACCAAGCAAGCGGCGCGCCACACGTGCCGCGTCGCTTTCGACCGCCTACGTCCGCGCCGGGGCCGCTGTGTCGCAGATTGGGACGCAACGCCGTTGACTCCCCCCAGCGCCGCGGTTAGGTAGAGGGCCCCAGGAGGCGAGAAGCACCGCATGCGCACCCTCATCGAAGTCATCATCGACGCCCTTCGCATCTCGACGCCTTGGCAACCGTACGTGGCGGGGGTCGTTGCCTTTGCCGGCGCCTTTGCCATCGTGCTCGTCGCCGCGCTCTACGGTGGGCTCTTCTCGTACGTCGAGCGACGTGTCGCCGGTCGCATGATGGCGCGCATCGGCCCCAACCGCGTGGGACCGCACGGGCTGCTCCAGTTTGTCGCCGACGCCCTCAAGATGGTCACCAAAGAGGACATCATCCCGTACGCCGCCGACCGGCCGCTCTTTCGCTTCGGGCCCTACCTCGTGACCATCGGCGTGATGTCGGGCTTTGCCGTGCTGCCACTCTCGCGGCGCGTCATCCCGGCGGATCTGAACGTCGGCGTCCTGTACGTGCTCGCTGTCACCTCGGTGAGCGTCGTTGGGCTCTTGATGAGCGGCTGGGCGTCCAATTCCAAATGGGCGCTTTTTGGTGGCATGCGCGCCGCGGCCCAGATCGTCAGCTATGAAATCCCCACCGGCATGGCGATCCTCCCCGCGGTGATGCTCGCGGGCACCATGAGCACGCAGGGCATCATCATGGCCCAAGGCGGCGAGCCGTGGAACTGGTTCATCTTCCACTCGCCGATGATGCTGGTGCTCTTTGTGGTCTTCTTCGTCTCGTCTTTGGCCGAGGGCTCGCGCACACCCTTCGACTTGCCGGAAGCCGAGAGTGAGCTCGTCTCCGGCTACAACACCGAGTACTCCGGCTTTCGCTTTGCCGCGTACTTCATGTCGGAGTTTGCCAACACCTGGATCCCCTCCGCGCTCGCCACCGTGGTGTTTCTCGGCGGCTGGCAGATCCCCTTCGTCGCGCTCGCCACCGTGGACAGCTCGACCGGGTGGCTGGCGCTCGTCTACGAGCTCCTCGGCCTCGGCATCTTCGTCGGCAAGTCCCTCGTGCTCGCTTTTCTCATCATCCAATTGCGTTGGACGCTGCCGCGCGTGCGCGTCGATCAGCTGATGCTCATCTGCTGGAAGTATCTTGTGCCCATCGTCTTCGTCATGATCTTCCTCATCCTCGGCTGGATGGTGCTCATCCCGTGGGAGAGCACGGCCGGCCTGATCGTGCGCTTTGGCATGTTCCTGATGACGTGCGCCTTCGTGCTCGCCTATGTCTGGCGCATCCGTTTCAACATCGTCGCCGCCGGCGCCACCCCGTACTATCGCTGGTGGATCTAGAGGCTCATCATGGAAGCTGTCGCCGCCTATTTTGGCAACATTCAGCGCACCCTCGTGTCGGTCTTCGAGGGCATGGCGGTCACCATGAGCTGGATGTTCCGCAAACCGATCACCATCCAGTACCCGCATCACCCGTCGGCGCCGCGGACGAAGGTCGGCGGACCCGACACACTGCCCGCCCGCTACCGCGGCTTCTTAGAGGTCGACACGGGCGTGTGCACGGCGTGCCTCGCCTGCGAGCGCGCTTGTCCCATCGCCTGCATCGCCATCACCGTCGACAAGGTGGTCATGCCGGGGGACGCCGAGCAAAAGCCCGTGCGTGCGGTCACCCGCTTCGATATCGACATGGGGAAATGCATGTACTGCGGCCTGTGCTCCGAGCCCTGCCCCACCGGCTCCATTCGGCACACGCAGCAGTTCGAGTCCGCGGTCGCCCACGTCGAGAATCTGGTCTTTCGCTTCGTCACCCCTGGAAAGCCCTTCTTGCCCTACAAGATCAAGAAGGACGAAGCCGCACCCGAGACGCCACGTGGCAGCATTGCCGAAGGCATCGTCGCCGCGCGGCCTTGGGATCTATAGCACACATGAGCACACGGAACTGGGTGGTTTGCGCGGCGTGGATGTCGGCGTTGCTGTCGGGCTGTGTCCAAACCAAGGGGAAGGAGCAGGGACATGCGCGGGCTGCCTTTGTCGCTGCGCGACAAGCGGACGGGCGGCTGAACGCGCGCTATCACCTGCGCCAAGCAGGCGGCGAGGTCACGGCGAAAAGCAGCGGTAGTCTCGTCGGGCGATTTGACGCCACGGGTGTCGCCCTGCGGGCGAATGGGGTGGAGGGGCGTCTGCGCACGATGGCCGCTGTCTGCGATGGACGCCCTGTTGAAGGCATGGGTGGTGGCAATGTCTTGCCGCGCGTGGATGCTGCGGCGGCCAACCGCTTGCTGCTGTCGCATGTCGCCGGCTTCGATGAGTGGTGGGTCAACGGCCCCATGGGTCTCGAGCAGGGCTTCGATGTCAATATGCCGCAGTGCTACGAGGAGCTCGTGATCGAGCTTGGGACGTCGGGCTTTATCGCGTCGCCTGTAGGCGACGAGGTACGCCTTCGCGGCTACTCCGGGACGCTGCGCTACGGTGAGGTCTTCGCGATTGACGCGGCGGGACGGTCCTTGCCAGCCCGGCTGGCAGTCGCAGGCGGGGAGGTCATTCGCCTCAGCGTCGCGTTGCGCGATGCGCGGTGGCCGGTCACCATCGATCCGCTCGTCTATCTCGAGGATCAACGCCTTGGTCCGGTTTCTCTCGGCGTCGGCGACCTCGTCGGGGCCGATCGTTTCGGCAATAGCGCCGCGATCTCCGGCGACATCGCCATCGTGGGGGCTCCTTGGGACGGAGTCGATGGCAACATCAACCAAGGCTCGGCGTATGTGTTTGTGCGCAGCGCTGGCGATTGGATCCTCGAGAAGAAGATCGTGGCCAGCGATGGCGCCCCCTACAACTACTTCGGCGCGAGCGTCGCACTATCGGGCGAGACGGCCGTGGTTGGAGCCCCGGTGGACGACGTGGCGAGTAGCACGGACAACGGCTGGGCCTACGTCTTCATTCGGGACGGTGGGGCTTGGAGCCAACAGCAAAGGCTCGCTGCCAGCGACGGCGTGGGCGACGACAGGTTTGGTGCGAGCGTGGCGCTCGACACCGACACAGCCGTGGTTGGGGCGCCCTTTGCCGACGCTGCCTATGTGTTCGCCCGCACGGCAGGAAGCTGGACCGAGCAGCAGAAGCTCACCCATGGCTGCTCCGGAGGCGACTTTGGTCGAAGCGTGGCGCTTTCGGCCGCCACCGCCGTCATCGGGTCGCCGCTGTGCGACGTCAACCACGGTACCTTCACGAACTTCGATGAAGGGGCAGCCTTCGTGTTCGTCCGCGGCGCAGGCACCTGGAGCTATGAGAAGACACTCCTTGCCAGCGATGGCTTTCTGAACGACCAATTTGGCACCAGCGTGGCGCTGTCGGGTGACGTCACGCTTGTCGGCAGCCCCCTCGGCAACGTCGGCGGCGTCGGCATCGACCATGGCGCGGCCTATGTGTTCGCGCGGACCTGGACGGTCCAACTGTGGGCGCAAGAGCAGAAGCTCGTTGCCGACGACGCCGCCGGCAACGATCGCTTCGGCTACAGCGTGGCACTCGTCGGCGACACGGCCCTCGTCGGATCTCCCTTGGCCGACGGCGGCGGCGCGAGCGACGCCGGCTCCGCCTACGTGTTCCTGCGCGGGGCACCCTGGAGCCAAGCCCGTAAGCTCGTGGCCCGCGATGGCGCCGCGAGCGACTTGTTTGGCGTCAGCGTCGCACTGTCATCGACCGCAACTCTCGTGGGTGCTCGCGGCGCGGATGGTGTCGGACCCTCCGGTGTCATCGACGAGGGGGCGGCGTACTTCGGGCGACTCGTGTCAACCGACGCGAGTGGCGGCAGCATTTGTGCCGAGGCCAGCGATTGCACGAGTGGCTTCTGTGTCGACGGCGTGTGCTGCGATGCCGCCTGTGGCGGATCGGATGCCACCGACTGCCAGGCGTGCAGCGTCGCAGCCGGCGCTGTCACGGACGGCGTGTGCGTCGTTGTGAGCACCGGAACCCCCTGCTCCGATGGCGACGCTTGCACACAACCCGATACGTGCCAGAGCGGGACCTGCACGGCTGGGGGCGCAGTGGTCTGCACGGCCATCGACTCCTGTCACGACGCGGGGACGTGCAACTCCGCAAGCGGGTGCTCCAATCCCGCCAAGGCCGACGACACGACGTGTGATGACGGCGATAGCTGCTCCCAGACGGACACCTGCCAAGCGGGCATTTGCGTTGGTGGCAATCCGCTAGCCGACGACACGGCCTGCTCCGATGGCGACGCCTGCACGCAAACGGATACATGTCAGGTGGGGGAGTGTACGGGCACGAATCCCATCACCTGCACGGCCCTGGATCAGTGTCACAATATCGGCAGCTGCAACCCAACGAGCGGTCTGTGCTCGACGCCGACGAAGATCGATGGTGTCGCCTGTGACGACGGCGACGCGTGCACACAGGTCGACACCTGTCAGACAGGGACGTGCATCGGCGCAAACCCAGTCGTCTGCGTTGCCATCGATTCGTGTCATGGCGCGGGCACCTGCGATCCGGGGACCGGACAGTGCTCGTCCCCGATGATGGCCGATGGCGCTGCATGCAACGACCACAACGCGTGCACGCAGACCGACACCTGCCAGTCGGGAACATGCGTGGGCGCCAACACTACGATCTGCGAAGCTCTCGACCAGTGTCACACCCCTGGCAGCTGCAATCCGGCAAGCGGTTGTACCAATCCCACCAAGCCCAGCGGTACGTCGTGCAACGACAACGACGCGTGCACGCAGATCGACTCCTGCCAGGCGGGGGTATGTACGGGTGCCAACCCGATTACCTGCACGCCGCTCGACCCGTGCCACGACGCCGGCACGTGCGACCCAGTGAGCGGGCAGTGCTCGGCGCCGGCCAAAGCCGACGGCACAACGTGCGACGACAGCGACGTCTGCACCCACCCGGACACTTGCCTGGCGGGTGAGTGCGTGGGTACCCCGTCGACATGCGGGGGCGGGTCGTCGGCGGTTGTCACCAAGGGATGTGGCTGCAACGGCGGCAGTCCCGACGCGTTTGTCGGCTGGACCCTTCTGCTGGCCCTCATCGGCGGGCGTCGGCGCCGCGCGTAGGCGGCGGTCACTTGGCCCGCAGCGCTCCAAGCGACATTGGGGGCGCCTACGGCGCGGTCACGTTCTCGCTCGTCCCGTAAGCCGGACCCTAGAGCACACGAAAGCCCGCGAGCACGGCGGGCGCCCCCTCGGGATAGCGCACGAGCGTACCCTCCTCGTCCACCAGCACAAGATAGTAGACGACCACGCTGCCCGACGGCAGCCCCGGCAGCTCAACGACCCACGGACCCGCGTCATCGTCGCCGGTGCGCTCGAACGCCAGCTCCGCATAGTCCTCGGCCGCATCGCCCGTCACCCACCGACAGGTGAGACTTTTGACGCCCGTCGGCGCATCGACATACGCCTCGATACGGTAAGGCCCCAGCGTATCGCTCGTGTCGGCCGGCGCGAGCACGGAAACGAAAGCGGGAACGCTGGGCTCGCAAGCGACCGCGAGCAGTACGAGCAACAGAGTCAGGCGACGCGAGAGCATTGTCGCAAAGGGTACGGCAACGATCCGCGGTGCGCAATCGGCGCGCGGGCTCGGGCGTAGATCGGATTGAGCGCCGACTACTTTTCTCCGATCTGAAAACCACGCCCGGGTGTCGGTGCCGGGTGTCGGTGCCACACGCCATGGGAGCGCTGCCGTTGGAATTGACGGCGGTCGCAATTCGAACGGCGCGGAGCATAAGTGACACGGTCGCGATGGCGGTGCTCTTCGTGGGCTGAATCGCATCCAGCGTGCCTGCACCGACCTCGGTGCCTCAACACACCAGCCAACGATGTCCGTGCCACTCGTCAGGAAGCTGATCGAAGCCGCCTGGTTGAAGGCGCCCACTCTCTCGTGCGCGACAGTCGAGGGAGTCTACGCCGCGAGTCGCAGCGAAAGCGCGGTCGTCCACGGTGGGCGGTACGCGTACGCTGGAAATTCGACCGCCAGGTCGCCAGCGCGGTAAGCCGCTGACGCCTCGCGGTACGCTGCTGCAAACACCACGTACTTCTGCTCGTATTCTCCACGACCGTCCCGCGCGGTCGCGTGACACAAGGGTCGCGCGGATCGCGACACGTTGCGTGGCCTGGAGAGCGGATCTTGCGCAAGCACCCGACGAGCGCTAAGCGATTGTTGGTCGCTGCGCGTGACTCGCGCTTCGCGCTCGATTTCGGCGAGCATGTCCTCGACGGCCCGTCGCCGATCGGAGCGCGGCCCGTCATTCCAGCAGGGCAATGTCGTTAGACGCAGCGGAGCACCGACTTTCTCGTGCTCATTCCAGGCAAACACACGGGGCTCATCGCCGAGCAGCTCTTGTAGTGATGACAGCCCGGGCCACTCGGCGCAGCGGTCGACGAGTCCTTCTTTGACCCCATGGGCGAGGATGTAGCGCAGTCGGCCCATCGTGGCCTCGTCGTCGAGCACCGGTGCGGCATCGTAACGCCGACCCCAGAACTTGCCGCTCCAGCCGGCAAGAAGCCCCACGCGCTTGGCGACGTTGCTAAGCAGATACTGCATGAAGGCGGGGATTTGCTGGCGTCGGCTGCGCAGCATCAGGTGCACGTGGTTGGAGGCGACGACGAAGGCGAAGAGCTCGATGTCGTCGAATCGTTTCAGGGCACGGACCAGGACAGCGCCGATGGTCTGGTTGACGTCGGCAGAAGGACGCATGAGAAGGCGTGCTTGCTGGCACCGAGCGGTGACGAAGTAGATGCCTTCGGGCTCGACCATGCGGAGTGGCCGACCCATGGTGGAGAGCAAAGCACGCGCCGTGCCGAGTCCATACGGGCGTCAGCGCACGGGCGCTCGCGTGCGTGTGGGGTCAGCGGGTCGTGCGATTCAGATTGGGACACGCGGCTGGTGTGTGGCACCGGCGGCCGGGGCCGGGCTCCCACCCAGGCGGCGGCTTCTCGACAGGACGCAGTGCAGAGGCAGTGACGTACCGTTGGCGCCGGCCGACGATGTTGGAGCGCGCGCTGCATTCCTGACAAACCACCGCTGATGCCCGAAATGAGGCAGGATCGACGACGTCGCGCGAGAAATGCACCAATCGAAACTGAAACTGTCGCAACACCGCCTTGCGGTCCCCGATAACAATCAGTGCCACGCCAAACCTGGAGAGATGCGCCATGTCAGAAGTCATTCGATTTGACCACCTCAAGAAGCCTAACTCGCGACTGTTCGACGCGCTCGACGCGATCGACCGCGCCGCGGAGCGCAGTGCCGCGCTTCCTCGCACCCCAGGGCAGCTCACCGCTCGCGACGTCGACAGCGCCGAGCGGAGCACCCCGGGAATTGGCGCGCTCTTGAAGAGCGCGGTTGAAAACGCGTCCGCCCGGCAGATGGCGAGATCCCTCGAGACGATCGCAAGCGCGGCGACGCCACCGACGCCCCGCAGAGAGCCGGTTGCAGTGTCGGGCGGCGAGATCATGGACGTTCTCAGCGACGCAGCGAAGGCGCACCCCGTAATAGCTGGGGACCAGATGCTCGAGAGTTTCGTCAGTCGTAACCGCCACGCTCTTTCGCCAGCCCAGGCCGTTGTCCTCGCGAACTCGGCCCGCTTCCAAGAGGCTCCCGGGCGTATTCTCACTGACTTCGCAGAATCCAACTACGGCGGCCTCACCGCCTCCGAGGTTCTTCAGCTAGCGGAAGCCGCCAAGTGGGCAGACTGGAGAGACCGTATCCTCTGGGGATTTGCTGCCTCGCAACAGCACCGCCTATCGTACGCCGACTTGGAGCGACTCGCAGGCGCCGCCTTCGGGCCCGGAGCGCGCGACGCCATTCTGTCGCTACGCCCGTAACCCGTGGCGTAAGGCCATGCGGCTTGACCCTCTCGGCGCTGCCGTTGATGGCGCTTTTGAACACCGTGGCCACCGTCGTGGCGATGGTCCAGAGCGAGCGCAACGCGCCGACCGATAGGCGCACGCCCAGGACATCATGGAGCACCGCGGCGGTCTGCCGCCAGCTGCGATGGTAGACGCCGGTGAACAACGCGATCAGGCTCATCAGCCGCGACCCGAACGGTGACGCGGGTACGCGGTACTCGGTCGTCTCGGGCTCGATCGGCGGGATCGCGGTCCAGGCGGCGTCTCGAAGGGCACGGCTGGTACGCGACCCCGACTGCACAGACCGCGCCCGGGGCCTGAACTGTTACCCTCTACCACGTAAACCCGACCGCCCGCGCGACCCCGCCCTCGCACTTGGCGAGCACGGTGCAGTACATGTCGCGCACCCGTCCGTCGCAATAGCGCAGCGTCTGGCAGTGGTACTTGCCGCAGGAGCGCGTCTGGCGACCCGGGGAATCGAAGTGCACCACGCCGAAGCACAACCCGGGGCCGCCGCGGTCGCTGGCGCCACTCGCCATCTGCTCAGCGGGGATCTGCCAGTGGAGCGGCGTGGCGGGGCAGGCGCCGTCAGGGGGCGGGCGCTCGGTGTCGCGGTAGTCGGGCAGCTCAGGCCATGATGCGCAGGGCGGCGGATCGGGCGCCTCGAACACGCTGCCCACCACCACCTTTGGCTCGCAGGGCGAGAGGAAGGTGCAGAACGCCATCGGCCCGCCGGCCCCGCGACTGCCGCAGCTCGAGGCGGCCTCACATCCGGGCGGCCTTTCGCACGGTGGCTTGGCGCAGCAGAATTCGCCGGTGGCGAGACATTGCGGCGCGCCGTCTTGCTCCACGCACACGCCGCTGCATGGCGACGTCTGGCTGCACGGGATCTGGGCCGGGAAGCTGATGTCGGCGCACCGCCAGCAACGCTCCGAGGTGCGCTCGCAGTGTCGACCCCGCGGCGGGCCCTTTGGTACGGCGGGGCTCGGCACAGGAGCAGGGACCGGCGAGGGCGACGGCTCGGTGACTTTGGGCCCGCTAGCCGTCGCCAGCTCCTCGGCGGAGCAGAGCCGCGTCGTCGACGCGAGCTCGTCGAACGCTCGGCGCAGCGCGCGTGCCCAGTAGGCGGCGTTGACCTGCGGGTTGCGTGTGAGACACCCAGTCTCGAGCTGCGCGTCGCGCCAACGGGTGAGACTTCGCGCAACTTCTGCGAAGGTCGCCTGCGCTCGCGCGTAGACGTAGCCGCCCTCGTCGGCGCTGCGCTCGACCACCGCGCCGCCGTCGAATTGGTACGGCGCGCAGACTCGGCCCGAATCGTCTTGTGCGCCGGGTAGCGTGAGCGAGCTCACGAGCGGACCCGCATAGTGCTGCACGAGTGAGCTCAGGTTGCCACGTGCCAACGAGTCAGCGACTTCGGTCGACTGTCGCCGACCCGACACGCTGCGGGAAGCGCCCCACGCCTCGAAGCGCGGCTCTGGGGTCGCAAGAGTGCGATGCGCGCCGCACGCCCAGGCCGGCCGCTCCGCACGAGTGGGAACGCAGTGAGCACAGGCCGTAAGTGTCGCGAGCGCCATCGAGGCGAGTAGTCGTTTGAGCATGGCGCACGATAGCGCAAGCCGCGCCGACGCGCTCGAAGAACGGCGGGCACTTGGGGCTGTCGTCGTCCCTCTCCCGCGCTCCGGAGCTGCACCCACCAATTTGACGTCATCGCCGCGAGCAGACTAGAACCATAGGCGCATTCGCGTCACCACGACGCCTCAGCTCCGGGGGCCCCTGCGTGAACTTGAAGAACGTCCTCGCCTGGCTCAAGCGCGTCACGCCACTGCGCATCGCGCTCGTCATTTCTGTAGTCTTTGCGGTGGCGCACTTCGTCATCGAGAGCGAGTACTTCGAGTTTGGCCCGCTGTCGAAAAAGGGCCTCATTCATCTCCTCGACCGCAAGGCGCTCGACCTCAAGTTTGCGGCCAAGAGCGACAAGAACCTGCCCGAGCCACGCGTCGTCATCGCCGCCATCGACGAAAAAGGGGTGCAGCAGTACGGTCTGTGGCCCTGGAGTCGCAAGGTCGTCGCCGACTTCATCACCAAGGCGACCGAGGGCGGCGCCAAGGTCATCGCTTTTGACGCCGTGTTCGCCGATGAAGATCGCAACTCCTCGTACGCGAGCGTCAAGCGCTTTATCAGTGCCTACGAGGCCGGCGGCCTCGAGCCCAATGCCATGCTGGGCAGAAAGCTCGCCGCGGATGTCGAAGCGCTGCGCACGAGTCAGCTGGCCGCACGCGAGGCGTTCGCGCGACTCGATCGCAAGCTCGGCAAGAGCAAAGCGCCGCGCAAGGAGGTGGCCGGCGAGATAGAGCAAGCCCGCCGCACCGCCGCGCAGGCCGATCAGGCCGCGACCCGCGCCCAAGAGGAGCTCACGCGCTGGTATGACAAGTCGAAAGCCTTCTACGACATGATGGCCAACGAGGTTGCCAGCGTCTCGCCCGACGACGCCCTCGCGCGCGCTGTCGCCGGCAGCCCGCAGACCATTCTCGGCTATTTCAATTTCGCCAATGACAGTGAGCTCGTGGGCCTTTCCAAAGAGCAGTTCGCCGAGCGCGCGAAACCGCTGCTGCCCTACGGCATTGGGCAGCTCTACGAGCTCTCCACCCAGGACATCGGCGGCAGCGAGATCCAAATCGTCAAGCAGCTGCCAGGCATCGACCTTTCCCGGCTGCAATTGCGCAAAGCCATCGCCTTGCAGTCGCCCCTCGAGAAGCTCTCGCGTGCCGCCAAGGGCTTTGGCTACTTCAAC
>CAYHNK010000032.1:0-23126 GCA_964357695.1 uncultured Bdellovibrionales bacterium
CATCCCGAAGGACGCGCGCCGGGTGGGTCTCGTGGGCGCCGCGGTGACCGACCATCCGCGCATCGTCGACATCGTGCGGGCCGTCGTTGAAGGCGGGCGTGAGGTGGGTCTGTCGAGCCTGCGGGCCGACCGGCTGACACCGGAATTTGTCGCGCTGCTCGCGCGTGGTGGCTATCGCACGTTGACCGTGGCCTCCGATGGGGCCTCGGAGCGCCTGCGCGCCGGCCTCGAGAAGAAGATCCGTGAGAAGCACTTGCTCGCCGCGACCGAGCTTGCGCGCGAGGCCGGTCTGGCGCAGATCAAGGTGTATATGATGCTCGGCGTACCAGGAGAAATCGACGCCGACGTCGATGAGCTCGCGGCGTTTTCGTTGCGACAGGCGGAGACGGCTGGTCCACGCATGCGTGTGTCACTCGGCGTCGCGCCCTTTGTAGCCAAGCGCAACACGCCACTTGCTGACGCGCCCTTTCTCGGCATCGCGCAGGTCGACCAGCGCATCGCACGCCTGCGTGCGGCGCTGCGGGGCAAGGTCGAAGTGCGGCCGACGAGCGCGCGCTGGGCCTGGGTCGAGTACGAGCTTGCGCGGGGAGGCTGGGATGCAGGGTTGCGAGCGCATGCCGCGTGGCAGGCAGGGGGACGGTTCGGCGATTGGCGTCGGGCGTTTGCATCGCGGCAGGAGGAGGATGTCTAATGCCGAGCATGCGGGCATCGGCCGTTCTCGTCATCCTCGTCGGTGCGCTCGTTGCGCGTGCCGCACACGCCCAACTGCTCTCGCCCGGTAAGCTCGGCAAATCGCACGCGCAGCTCGAGGGCGTCGGTAATTGCACGCAGTGTCACGAGCCGGGCAAACGCATCGACGGGCAGCGCTGCCTCGTGTGCCACAAGTCGTTGGCGCGCATCATCGAGGCGGGGCGTGGCCTGCACGCGCCCAAGCAGCTCGGCGGCAAGACCTGCACGTCGTGTCACAACGACCATCGAGGCGAGCAGGCATCGCTCGCGGACTGGGGCGGCGACGAACGCCGCTTCGATCATCGCCGCAGCGGCTGGGCGCTCCAGGGCGCGCACGCTAAGGCGAAGTGCGAGCAGTGTCACACAGCGACGCTCGTTGCGGACAAGGAGCTACGGGCGCGGATCGAAAAACGACCGCTCGCCACGCACCTGGGCCTTGTCGCGGAGTGCCGTGCTTGCCATGCGGACGAGCACCGTGGACAGCTCACGGGTGGCTGCGAGAGCTGTCATGATGCCAAGGCCTTTCGCCCGGCGCCGGGCTTTCGTCACGAGAAGACCTTCGCGCTCACCGGTGCCCACGCGCGTGTCGAGTGCGTGCGATGTCACCCGAGGGTGGCTGCTGCCGCGTTGACTGGCGGTATCGCCGCCAAACATCCCGATACGATGGCGCGCTACAAGGGGGTGGGCCAGCAGGGCTGCCTCTCGTGTCACCGTGATGTGCACGCGGGCAAGTTCGGTGACAAATGCGTGAGCTGTCACGGCACCGATAGTTGGCGACACACCAAGATCTCGCAAAAAGATCTGGCGTTCCATGATCGCAGCCGCTTTCCGCTCAAGGGCAAGCACCGCATCGCCGCGTGCGCCGATTGCCATCCGCAAAAGCCAGGGGGCGGTATGGTGTCGCGCGGCCTGCGCTTTGCCCAGTGCACCGACTGCCACGTGGATGCGCACCTGGGGCAAATCAAGGCCGATCTAGCGGGCGGTAATGCCTGCGAGCGATGCCACAGCGAAGACGGCTTCTACCCGCCGCGCTATACGCTCGAGCAGCATGCCAAGGGTCGCTACCCGATCGTTGGCGCGCACCTGGCGGTGGCCTGCAACCGCTGTCATCAGCCGGCCGTCGCCTTGCTCGAGCCGCGCCTGCCTGAGGCGCTTCGCCACCGCAGCGGTCCACGGAAGGGCACCGAGCTCGTCAACTACACGCGCATGCAGATGAGCGACCTGGATCTCGCGCGCTGCGACAGTTGCCACGCCGATGTGCATGCGGCCCAGTTCGCTTCGGCGCCGCCACGGCTGTGTGGCGACTGTCACGTTGTCGAGAGCTTTCGTGCGCTGCGTTTTGACCACGCCAAAGACAGCCGCTTCGCGCTCATCGGCAAGCACGCGAAGACCGCATGTGCGGCCTGCCACGGCCGTGACAAGCCCACGAGTCCCGTGGTGTATCGCGGCGCGCCGAGTCAATGCGGCGCGTGTCACCGCGACGTGCACGTCGGTCAGTTCGGCGCGGGGCCCGATTGCGCGCGCTGCCACACCGCCGAGGCGTTCAAGCCGGCGAGCTTTGACCACAACGATCCCGCCAAGAGTCGCTTTCCTCTCGCGGGTAAGCACGCGGGATTGGCGTGTGCAAAATGTCATCGCTCAATCGAGCGCGACGGCGGTAGGGCCACTTGGTATGCAGGCCTGCCAACGCGCTGTGACGGCTGTCACGTCAACGTGCACGCGACGAGTCAAGGAGGGGCGCCGTGATGCTCGCGCTCGTGTTGGCAACAGCTTTGACCGTTGCGGTGCCGGACGAGAGCGCGCGCGAGGACTGTGTTCTGTGCCATACGACCACCGATTGGCACCACGTGACCTTTAGCCACGACACGACGCGTTTGCCGCTGCGCGATCGGCACGCGCAGCTCCCGTGTGTGGCGTGCCACGCCGACGTGCACAACCTGCGTGTCGATCCTGCGTGCGTGAGCTGCCATCCAGATGTCCACGCCGGTCGCCTGGGGCGCGACTGCGGTCGCTGTCACGAGAGCAGCTCGTTTCGCATGGGCGCGTTCGAAGCCGCACACCGCTCGAACCGCTTTCCTCTGTACGGCAGGCACGCGACGATCCCGTGCGAGCAGTGCCACCGTGGGCGCAATGATGCGACCTTTGGCGGCGTGCCGAGTCGTTGCGACGTCTGCCACATGGATGCGTTTCGCCGCACGGTGGGGACGCCGCTCGATCACGTGGTCGCCGGGTTTGGCACCGACTGCCAACGTTGTCATACGAGCGTCGCGTGGGCACGCGGCGTCCTCGCGGAGCACGATCGCTGCTTCCCGCTCACCCGGGGCAACCATCGCGGCATCAAGTGTCTCGCCTGCCATACGTCGCTCTCCGGGCTCGCGGTGCAGCAGTGCATGACCATGACGGCGGCGTGCACAAGGTGTCATCGCTGCAGCTCGACGGATCACGAGCACCGCGAAGTCGGTGGCTACCAGTGCGTCGATCGCAAGTGTTACGAGTGCCATCCCAATGGATCGGGAGGAGACTGACACCATGACGCGAGCCCATGCCTGCGCGCTCTCGGCCGCGGCCGCGACCCTGGCTGTGGCATGCGGCTACAGCCCCCTGTACGAGGTCGAGCGCACGCGCGTCGATCGCTCGAGTCACACGACACTCTTTCCGGTTGCGAGTGGCGCGCACAACGGCGCTGACTGCGACCTCTGTCATGGGGATTTCGACACGTTCGCGCAGTTCACTTGCACCCATTGCCACGAGCACGACGAGGCCGTGATCACGCCGCAACACACCGGCATCGCGGGCTACAGCTACGGGCCGACGACCTGCTACACCTGCCATCCAACCGGCGTTGGACGCCTCGATCGGACGGCGCACTTGGTGTACTTCCCCATCGATCGTGGTGCCCACGAGGGCGCCGCGTGCTCGACCTGTCATGCCGGCGGCTACAATACCTACGATTGCACGACTTGCCATGAGCACGACCAGGCGCCCACGGACACGACGCACACCGGCATTACCGGCTACGCGTGGGGGCCGACGACCTGCTACACGTGCCATCCGACCGGCGAGGGCATGAGTCGCGCGGCGCACGATCCGCTCTTCCCCATTGCCAGCGGTCGCCATGCGCTCGATTGCGCGTCTTGTCATGTCAGCTCCTACGCGAGCTTTGAGTGCATCCAGTGTCATGAGCACGTCTGCTCGCAGACCGATCCGCGCCACTCCGAGGTGCAGAACTACAGTTGTCAGAGCTCGCGCTGCTACGACTGCCACCCGCGTGGCGTGGCGGGAGACCCGTGATGGACGTTCTCGCGTCGCGCGTCCTCGCGTCAGTGCTCGTGTTGGGGGCACGCGTGGCCTTCGCCGCAGTCGGGCCCGCCGAGGGAGAGGTCGCCTACGTGCAGGCGGAGCAGGTGTACCTCACGTTGGGTCGTGTCGATGGGGCGCGCGTGGGTGCACACGTAGAAGTGCGACCCCGTGAGGGCGGGCCGGTGACGCTCCAACTTTCCCACGTGGCAGAGCACACCGCGGCGGCGCCGATGGTCGCGGGTGGCAATGCGCTGCGCCCTGGGGATCGGGCCGTCCTGCGGGAGGGTGCGAGCGAGGTGGGCGGCGCGACCGTGGCCCTGTTGCGCGCGCCGGGCGTCGTGCCTGTCACCTGGCAGCCCGAGCCGTCGAGGACCTTCGCGCGCGTCGATTTTCGCGGCACACAGACAACCCGGGTGTATGTGCGCGGGACGCTCGCGCAGGCCAATCTGCGCACCGGGGGGTGGGCCTACGTCGACAGCAGCGACCGTCTGTATGCGCGCGAGCGCGTCGATGTGCTCTTGCACGGCGTTCTCGACGACGCCGGGCACGTGCTCGTCGATGCCGACCTGAGCGCCTTCAGCGAGCCCAAGCGCGCGGCAGATGCGCGCTATCGCACCGGCGAGAGGTCTTGGGTGGAGCTTTACCGCGGTACGCTCGGCTATCAGACCGGCTCGGGGCTCGCAGTGGACGTTGGCCGCACGGCACTCGGGACGTTGCGCTACGGGCTCGCTGACGGCGTTGCAGTTCGGTGGCAAGGCGAAAGCGGCACCGAGCTGCGTCTGCTCGCCGGCGCGCGCCCGACCACGCGGCGCCTGGCTCCAACGACGACCCCCCAGAATCGCCTGTTCGCCGGCTTCGAGCTGGCGGGGGACGTCGTCCCGTCGTGGGGACGATTGCGTTACGGAGCGAGTGGCGCGTGGCTGGGCGACGATGGCGCCGAGGCGGCGTTGCAGCTCGGCGGCTCGGTTTCGGACGCGCTGTCACTCGATGCGGAAATCGGTGCGCTGCTGTGGCGCGCCGCACCCACGGACCCGGCACACGAAACCGTCGACCGAGCTGTCGTCAGCTCGCTGTGGCGACCCGATCGCGTCACGCTCGTGCGTCTCGATGCGCGTCGTCTCGAAAATGTACCCTTGGCGAGCGAGCTCGTCGGCTTGCCCGCGGGGTACCTACCGAGCGGCGCTTCCTACCAGGCGGGAGGCGCGATCGATCGCGGCTTTGTCTTGCCGTGGTCCTGGCCGCTACGCCTCGGTGTCGATGGCGGCGCCGCCTGGGACGTGGATCACGCAGCGTCGCGTTACTGGGCCTCGCCGAATCTGCATCTTGGCTTGTCGGCCGCAGGACGCACCTCGCTGCGCCTCGCCTATCTCATGGAGCTCGGCTGGATGGGCGGGCATCGCGGCGAAGTGGGCATCGAGACGCGCCTCGGCGAGCACCTGCGCCTGGGTGTCACGCAGCAGGCCGGCGTGCTACGTTTTGACGCCAGCCGTCAGCAGCTCGTGACGGCGGCCACCGACTTGCGTATTGGCTACGAGCTCGGGGCAGGGATCACGGTGGGTGTACGTGCACGCGGCGCCTACGGCGAAGCCGGCAATGGCGTCGAGGGCTACGCGTGGCTCGGCGCGCAGCGCTGGTTGTAGTGGCGCATCTGTGCTTATCTCGGCGGCGATGAAACGGCGGTTCATTCTGACTGTGTCGAGCGCACTCGGGCTCGGCTACGCGCCTGTCGCTCCGGGCACCTTCGGCACGCTTGCCGCCCTGCCCATCTGGTGGGCGGCGTCCGGTTTGTCGCTTACGGGCTTTGTGCTGGTCACGGTCGTCGTCACCGTGGCTGCGGTAGTCGTCTCGGAGCTCGCCGAGCGCATCTACGGCAGTCACGACGTGCAACGCATCGTCATTGACGAAGTGGCCGGGATGCTCGTGACGGTCATCGGCGTACCGTTTCGCTGGCCCGAGGTGCTCGCCGCCTTTGCGCTGTTTCGCCTGCTCGATGCCACAAAACCGCCGCCCATCCGCTGGTTCGATCGGCATGTGAAGGGTGGTTTTGGCGTCGTGCTCGATGATGTCGTTGCCGGTGCCATCGCCTGCGCGTTGCTACACGGTGCGCGACTCGTTCTCGGGGGTTGGTGGTGAGCCATCCACGTCGCGTCGAGGCCCTGATGATCGGCGACGAGCTGCTCGATGGCCGCGTCACTGACACGAATAGCGTGTACTTTGCCCGAGGTTTGCAGGAGGTAGGTCTGCCGCTGATGCAGCGCACCACCGTGCGAGATGATCTCGACGACATCACGCGCGAGGCGCGGGCCACGATCGCACGCGGCACCGAGCTGTGCCTGGTGAGCGGGGGCTTGGGACCTACCACCGACGACATCACGGCCGAGGCGATGGCGCAGCTCGCCGCGGTGGATCTCGTGCGCGATGCCGCGCAAGTGGCGCGCATCGAGGAGCGGCTGATGCGCCTCGGGCGCACGGTCACTGACAATCAGCGCCGGCAGGCCGACCGACCCCGTGGGGCAACGCTCATGCGCAATGCGCGCGGTACGGCGCCTGGATTTGAGCTGCACCATCAGGGCTGCCGCTTTGTCTGCATGCCAGGCGTGCCGGCCGAGCTCGAGGCTATGTTCGCCGAAGCGGTGCTTGCGCCGTTGCGGCACGACGGTGCGGCGCTCGACCGACGCGTGTTGTGTACCTTCGGGCTCATCGAGGCCGAGGTCGACAGTCGCCTGAGCGACCTGGCGGCGCGCTGGCCGGCCGTGAGGGTGGGCTACCGCGTACGCTTTCCGGAAGTTCATGTATCGCTCTCTGCTGTCGAGACGGTTCGCGGTGCGCTCGACGAGGCCGAAGCCTTCGTACGCGCGCAGCTCGGCGGGCACATCTACGGCACCGCGTCGACGACGCTCGCCGAAGCTTTGCTCGAGCGTCTCGGCGCACGTGGCGAGACGCTGGCCTTGGCAGAATCGGCCAGCGGCGGGCTCATCGCGGACTTGCTGACCGACGTGCCTGGCGCGAGCGCCATTCTGCGGGGCGGCATCGTCGCCTACAACGCCGAGACGAAGGAATCGCTCTTGCAGGTCGAGGCGCGTACGCTCGAGCACAGTGGCGTGGTCAGTACCGACACCGCGCTCGCCATGGCGCACGGCGCGCGTGAGCGACTGCGGGCGACCTATGGTCTCGCCGTCACCGGTATCGCCGGGCCGAGCGGCGGGAACGCCGAGACGCCGGTTGGCACGGTGTGCATCGCCGCGGTGGGTCCCACCTTCGACGAGGTGCGGCGGCAGCAGTTCTCCTTCGACAGGCGGCGCAACAAGGTGCTCTTTGCCTACCACGCGCTCGATCTGTTGCGGCGCGAGGTCGACGCGATCCGCGGAGGCACAGCCTAACGATGCTTGCGGCTGTCGTTGCGGTGGCCCTCGCCGCGTCTCCCGTCGTCGTGCAGAGTGCCACGGTCGACTTTGTGCGAGACGTACAGCGACTGACGGACGAGCTCAGCGCGCTCTTGGGTGTCGTGCCTCCTGCCGCCGTCGAGGTGAGCGCCGACAATGAGCCGCCCCTGGTGGGCACGGTCGGCGTCGACATCGACGCCTTGTACGGGCTGGTGGCGCACGGCGTCGAGGGCCTTCGCTGGGCGAGTCGGCTGCAGCGCCTGGGCTTTGAACGCCTCGACAAGCTGGCCCTACGCGTCGCGCGCACACGGGGCGCGTCCGTTGTGGCGAGCGTGCGCGTGGGGCCCCTGGCACCTCGTGCTCTGGAGGTGCTCGGGCCGCCGCTCACGTGGGGGAGATGGCGCGAGCGCCTGAGCGAGCGACGCACAGTCGCGTGGGTGTCGGTGCGTCCGGCAGCCCTGTGGGGTGCGCTCGCCCGACTTGCGGCTATCGAAGAGCCGGTGGCCTACGGTCTGTATCGTGCCCAGCTCGATGCGCTCGCTGACCAGATGGGCATCGACTGGCTCGCAGCACTCGGTGACGCGCCGCAGCCGCTCGCCTCCTGTCGACTGCGCGGTGAGCCCGGTGCAACCGGTTGGGCGGTGGCCCTGCGTGCGGCGGACGGTGCGGCGCTGGCGAAGCTGTTCTTAGCCTATGGGGCGCTGCTCGGGCAGCTCGGCCTGCCGGTGACGGTACATCGCGACGCTTCGGGGGTGGCGCTCGCCATCCAAGCACGCGGCGCGCGTCACAGCAGCGGCGCGGCGCACGCGGTCATCCTGCGTCTGGGGGATCCCGGGTTGGCGTTGGCCGGTGGCGAAGCGGCACTGCGTTGCGCACAGTCAGCGCTCGGTCGCCAAGCGGTCGAGAGCGGCGCCGACGCGCGAATTGCTGTGGGTGTGCTGCATGGCGAGGAGACGACGTTCGGCGGCCGTTGGCGTAGCGTCGAGGCGCAGCTCGATGGTACTTCGTTGGCCATCGAGGCCAAAGGTGAGGCGCTCACGCGCTAGCGGGAGGCCCCCGGGGCTTTGCGCAACGCGCATCGGCGTGCTTTGCTGGTCGCATGTTCACAGGACTCGTGCAGACCATCGGCACGGTGCAAGAGGCGCACGGTGAGGCGCCGCGTCGTCTCACGGTGGCGTCGTCGCTCGCGGCGCAGGACGTTGCCATCGGTGAGTCCATCGCCATCGACGGCTGCTGCCTCACGGTGGTCGGCGGTGGCGCGCACGCGACGACCTTCGAGGTGGGTGCTGAGACTCTGCGGCGCACGACGCTCGGCCGCCTGCGTCCGGGTAGCAAGGTCAACCTCGAGCGCGCCCTCCGACTCGGGGATCTTCTCGGCGGACATCTCGTCAGCGGCCATGTGGATGCCGTCGGCCGCGTCGAGGCGCTGCGGCGCGAAGGAGCCACGGTATTTCTCTCCGTGACGGCGCCCCTCGAGGTCACGCGCCTCACCGCCGCGCGCGGCTCCATCGCTATCGCCGGCCTGTCGCTCACGGTGACTGACGTGTCGAGCTCGCGCATCGTCGTCGGGCTCATCCCGCACACACTGGCCGTGACGACCCTCGGTGAGCGACACCCGGGCGACGAGGTCAATCTCGAGGTCGATACCGTTGCGCGCTATGTGGCCCGCTTGCTCGAGACCGGCGCCGTGTCGCAAGGGCCCGGCTTGACGATGGAATTGCTGCAAGATAAGGGATTTACATGACTTTCGCGTCCGTGCAGCGGGCCATCGAGGAGATCCGCGCCGGGCGGATGGTGATCCTCGTCGATGACGAAGATCGCGAAAACGAAGGCGACTTCTGCCTCGCGGCCGAGAAGGTGACGCCCGCGGCGGTCAATTTTCTGGCGCGCTATGGCCGTGGGCTCATTTGTCTCGCGCTCAGTGACGAGCGCGTACGGCAGCTCGATTTGCCCATGATGGTGGCGTACAACACGAGCCCGTTCGAGACTGCCTTCACGGTGTCCATCGAGGCGCGACACGGCGTGACGACAGGCATCAGCGCCTCCGACCGGGCGACCACCATCCAAGCGGCCATCGCGCCAGGGGCGAGCCCCGATCATCTGACCCGACCTGGGCACATCTTTCCACTGCGTGCGCGGCCCGGAGGGGTGCTTGTGCGTGCCGGTCACACCGAGGGCGCGCTCGATCTGGCACGCCTCGCCGGCCTGACGCCGGCGGCGGTCATCTGTGAGATCCTCGATGACGCTGGCGAGATGGCCCGTCTGCCCGAGCTCACGCGCGTCGCGGAGACGCACGGACTGACGCTGCTCACCATCGCCGAGCTCATCCGCTACCGCTTGGCGCACGAGTCGCTGGTACAGCGTCTGACGACGCGTGCGATCGTGCATCCGCAGTGGGGCTCGCTCACGGTCTGCGCGTACGGCACGACACTCGATGAGCGCCAACACCTGGCGGTGAGTCTGGGCGACCTGGCGGGTGCGTCGGCGCCCCTTGTGCGTGTGCAGACGGGGGCGCCGCTTGGCGACGTGCTGGGTAACATCCTCGGCGAGACAGACCCTCTCGTGCACAACGCCATGGAGCAGATCCAGCGCGCAGGGTGTGGGGTGCTGCTGTGTCTCGACCATGGCCTCGGTCCGCAGCCGCTCTCGGCTCGTGTCGACGCGTTGGGTCGTGAGCGCGTGCCCGCGGCGACGCCTGACGCCGGCATCCTGCGCGAGTATGGGGTGGGAGCGCAGATCTTGCGTGACCTCGGGCTGTGCCGTATTCGCCTACTCACGAGCAACCCCAAGCGACTCGCGGCGCTCGAAGGCTTTGGCCTGTGTGTCGACGAGGTGGTGTTGCTCGGTGCGGACATCACAACGCAGGACCCTGTACCCCGGCTGCAAGTGGTGGCCGGGGGAGTCGACGAGGGAGCGAGTAGCGATGCGGGTCTTTGAGGGCAGTCTGCTCGGCCAGGGGTTGCGCCTCGCGGTGGTGGCGAGTCGCTTTAACGAGCTCATCACGGGCAAGCTCGTCGAGGGGGCGCTCGATGCGCTGCGGCGCCATGGCGTCGCGGACGATGACATCGACGTCGCCTGGACCCCGGGAACCTTCGAGATCCCGCTCGTGGCGCGACGGCTCGCGACGACGGGACGCTACGACGCCTTGTGCTGTGTCGGCGCCGTCATCCGTGGTGGCACGCCCCACTTCGATTACGTCGCGAGTCAGGTGGCGCGCGGCATTGCCCAGGCGACGACCGACACCGGGGTGCCGATGGCTTTCGGTGTGGTGACAACCGACACGCTCGAGCAGGCCATCGAGCGTGCGGGCACCAAGGCAGGCAACAAGGGTTTCGATGCGGCGGTCAGCGCCATCGAGATGGCGCAACTGATGCGGCAAATTGCAGCCGCCGAGCGGTAGGACCATGCGACGACGGGCGCGCGAGTTTGCACTTCAGATGCTCTACCAGCTCGACGTCAGTCGCGGGCTCTCGGAGGGAGCCATCGAGGGTGTCGCGCTCGACACCGCTCTCGGGAGCTATTGGCAGAGCTTTCAGGCGGCGTCCGACGAAGAGCGCACCTACGCGGAGCGCATCGTTCGTGGCGTCGTGCAGGAGCTCGGTGTCCTCGATGCCGCCATCTCCGCCGTGTCACATCACTGGCGTCTGACCCGCATGGAGGCCGTGGACCGCAATCTGCTGCGGCTTGCGGCCTTCGAAATTCTGCGTTGCCCCGACATCCCACGCAACGTCAGCATCAACGAGGCCATCGAGATCTCCAAGCGTTTTGGCGCACCGGAGTCGGCGGCTTTCATCAACGGCATTCTGGACCGCTTGCGCGAGAGCGTCGAAGGCGCGTCGGAGGAGGACGTGGGTGCCAAGTCTCGCTGACACGGCCGCGTCAACGTCGAGCGCGCCGAGGGTGCGCCCGTGCGATCTCGCGGTTTTCGACGCCGTGCCAACACCGGCGATCGGGTTGTTCTGCTTTGCGGACGTGCGACCTCTTGGCGGCGTCGCGGGCTACGTCGACTGGCGGGCGCTCGGGGCGCTATCGCGTTGCATCATCGGCGGTCTCTTTTCCGGTCGTCGCGACGAGACGCTGCTCGTGCCACTTTTCGGGCGTGGCGGCGTGCGCCGTGTGTTCCTCTTCGGCCTCGGCCCGCTCGGCGCTTGTGATGAAGCCGTGTTGGGACAGGCCTGCACACAGGCCCTCGCGGTGATGCGCCGCGCGGGTGTACAGGACGTGGTTCTTGCGGCACCGAGCGCTCCTCTGAAGCTCCAGCTCGAGACGCAATTTGTGGGGGTCGTGCACGCGCGGCCCCACCGTGACGTAGTCGAGGTGTGGGTCGAAAAGACCTAGGCGTCGCCGGGTGAGTGCACCACGGGCGTCGCGGATTCCGACAAAAAGCTGATCGCCGGCACACAAAGGCTTATAGTCTGTCGACTGTTCGCAGGAGAGCACTCTGAGTCTCGTTGGAAATCTCGCTGATCTAGGTCTAGGAGACATCTTTCAGATTGTCTCACTGAGCCGTCGCTCGGGCACGTTGCAGCTGACGACGCCTGACGACTCCGGCGAGATCGTCTTCTCGAACGGCAAGGTGGTCGCCGCGTTTCGCACCGGCGGGCTCGATTCGGTGGGCGATGGACTGCTTGCCGCCGGCGTGATCAACGTCACCCGCTACCAGGAGCTCCTTGCTGCCGAGGCGGAAGGTGTGCGTGGGCGCGCGCTGTTTGATCGGTTCGAGCTCGTCGGCGAGCCGGTTGATCACGCACTTCAAGATCTACTCAAGCGCATCATCTTCGCCATGTTCGAGTGGAGCGACGGGACCTTCTCGTTCGTCCTCGATGAGCAGCCCGAGCTCTGGCGCGGCTTTCTCTTGTCGGGCACGCGCGTGGTGGTCGATGGAGGGTTGAACCCGCAGTACTTGGCCATCGAGGGCGCACGCGTGCGCGACGAGCGCAGCAAGGAGGACTCGCTTGAGACCTTCTTGGCGCGTGACTTGCCGCCCGCGCAACCGAAGCCTCCGGCGCGCCGTGCCGAAGCGCAGAGCTTTGCGCACCAGCTGCTGCGTGGCGAGGCGGAGGAGACCACCGCGCCGACGGCCAAAGCCGTCATCGAGGCTGCGGCCCCCAGGGTGACCCCTACGGCCGTGAGCGGCGGATTGCACGTCCTCGTCGTGGATGACGATCCGCAAGTGGCGGCGCACATCGAGCGATTCTTGCGATCTCGTGTCGCGTCCGTGAAGGTCGTTGGCAAGGTGGGTGCGGCGCTCGCGGCCCTTGCGGAAATGCCCGTGCCGCACGCGGTGCTGACTGATCTAATTATCGCGCGCTCGGATGGTCGCGGGATCCTCGGCGGCATCGAGATCCTCGAGCGTGTGCGTGCCGACGGGCCCAGCACGCCCGTGGTCTTGTTCACCGACTACGAGAATGTGGAGGCCGAGGCGCGCGCCCGTGCGATGGGAGTGCAAGGGTTTCTCATGAAGCCCCGCAAGGCGCAGATCCAGGCGGGAGCCGCCGATCGACCCGACTCGCCGCTCGGGGTGTTTCTCGCGCGCCTGTGGGACATCATCGAGCCGCTCGTCGCAAGCGCGCCGGTGCAAGCCGCAGCACCGAGCAAGCATGTCGAGGATCCCCGGCGCGAAGCGGCGACGTGGCGCGCGTACGACCTCGGACGCGAAATCGCGCGCGAGCTCGGTGACGGTGACGACAACGCGGACTCCGAGCTGCCGACGCCTGTTGCCTCCGAGGGGGCGATGGAGGTGTTGCGATCGATGCTTGCCGAGCTCATCGATCCGGCCAACCGCGACACCGTCACGCTCCTCGTGCTGCGCTTTGCGAGCAATGTCGTCGAGCGTGCGGCGCTGTTTCTTGCCTCGCGACAGGCATTTGTGGGGCTCGGTGGCTTCTCTGCGGACGAGGATTCGGACCGATTCGTGGCGCGCGTGCGCGCCATCAAGATCCCCACCGACAGCGACAGCATCTTTCGCAAGGTCGTGCACTATCGCACGGCCGCTCGGGCCCCGCTCGCTGATAGCGTCGGCAATCGCCTGCTCATCGAGGGGCTAGGTGGCGAGCGTCCGACGGGTGAGGCTGTGGCGATCCCGCTCGTTTCCCGCGATCGGGTCGCGGTGGTGCTTTACGGTGACAATCCATCGGGGCAGCCCCTGGGCGCCACCGATGCTCTTGAGATATTCTTACAGCAAGCGGGGCTCGCCATGGACCGCGCGTTGCTCGAGCGCAAGCTCGAGGAGAGTCGCCGTGGTCGCGGCGTGGACGCGGACGAGGACTGACGCGAGAGCGGAGAGTGACGATGAAGAAGATCATGGTCGTCGAAGATTCGCCCGCGATGCGCGGGCTCATCGCGTCCATTCTCGGCCAAATCGAGGACATCGAGGTCATCGAGGCGGAGAACGGCTACGACGCTCTGCGACGGCTGCCACGAGAAGCGGTCGATCTCATCATCATGGATATCAACATGCCGGACATCAACGGCCTCGAGCTGCTGTCGTTCGTACGCAAGAGCCCGAGCCTCGCGCAAACGCCGGTCATCATCGTCACCACCGAGGCGAGCGAGCAGGATCGCAAGCGTGCGCAGGCACTCGGCGCGAATAGCTACGTCACCAAGCCCTTCAAGCCCGAGCAGCTACTGGCGGCGGCGCAACAGCTCTTGGGTGGTGCGGCATGACCAAGCCCACGGGAGTCAGCTCCGAGTTCGTCGTCGAGGCGCAGGAGATCGCCGACGCGCTCAATCGTGATCTCATCGCCGCGGAGCAGGAGAGCCGTGCCGGTGAGGTCGACCCGGACCGTGTCAACAACCTGTTTCGCAGTGCCCATTCGCTCAAGGGCATCTCCGGGATGTTTGGCCTCGATGCCATCTCGCGACTCGCCCACGATCTGGAAAACGTGCTCGACGGCATGCGTCTGGGCAAGCTTCAGCTCGATGCCGACGCGCTCGATGTGCTGTTCGCCTGTGTCGAGCGATTCACCGATCTTATCGACGCTGCGGCCAACAACGACGTGCGTGACGCCGCGAGCGTGCAGGACCTTGCCGTGCGCCTGGACGCCATCGTGCACGGCACGAACAAGCAGACGATCGAAGATCCGCTCGACCAGGTGGCGGTGGGCGAAGAAGTGCTCAGTGTGCTCACCGAGTACGAAGAGCACCGCTTGCGCGAGAACGTCCGCCGTGGGCGCAACCTCTACATGCTGCGCACCGCGTTCGATCTCTCCGATTTCGATGTCGGGCTCGCCGAGATCGATGCGGCGGTCAAGACACTCGGGGAGGTCATCACCAAGCTGCCGAGCTCGCAAGCGAGCGATCCAGGCACCATCTCGTTCGACATTATCGTCGGCTCGGACAGCGACATCGATGCGTTGCGCCTGGTCGTCGCCGACGAGCGCGTCACCATTTTGCCCATCCCGCGCAAGGAAGGCGCCAAGCGGCAACCGAAGGAAGCGGCCGCGCCAACGAGCACACGCGCGCCCGCGTCAGCTCCGAGCGCAGAGCCCGTGGACGATTCGCTCGATCACGCCGAGCACGAGGAGATCGGGGACGTGAGCGGCGGCGAGATGTCGAGTGTGCGCCGTGTCTCACAGACGGTGCGGGTGGACATTCGTCGCTTGGACGAGCTGATGAACCTCGTCGGTGAGCTGGCGCTGACCAAGGCTGCCTTTCAGCGCATCAGTGACGAGATGAAGCGGGAGCATGGTTTTACCGGCCTCTCGGTCGAGCTGCACAAAGAGAGTCGCAGCTTCGAGCGTCGCCTCGCCGAGCTACAGGCCGGCATCATGGATGTGCGCATGGTGCCGCTCGCCAATCTGTTCGAGCGCATGGTCCGTGTCGCACGCAAGATCGCGCGCGAGCTCGAGCGTGAGGTGCGCATCGAGGTGACGGGCGAGAACACCGAGCTCGACAAGCTCATCGTCGAGGATCTCGCCGACCCCTTGATGCACCTCATTCGCAACAGCATTGATCACGGCGTCGAGGCCCCGGGCGACCGCGAGCGTGCGGGCAAGGAGCGTGAAGGTGTCGTGCGTCTGTCGGCGGCCGCGCAGGGCAATCACGTCATCGTGTCGGTGAGCGACGACGGCCGCGGCATCGACGTCCAACGAACGCTCGAGATGGCGGTGCGCAAGGGACTCGTGTCATCCGAGCGCGCGACCGAGATGGGCAAGAGAGAAGTCTACAACTTGCTCTTTCTTCCCGGTTTCTCCACCCGCGACGAAGTGTCCGAGTACAGCGGTCGAGGTGTCGGACTCGATGTTGTCAAGACCAACATCTCCAAGCTGTCGGGCATCATCGAGGTGGATTCGACGCCCGGCGCGGGCACGGCGGTGACCGTGACGTTGCCGATTACGCTGGCTATCATTCCCGCCTTGGTCGTATCGATCGCCAAGTTGACGTACGCGATCCCGCTCAACAATGTGCAGGAGACGCTGGCACTCGATCGCGCACACGTGCGCACCATCGAGCGCCGCGAGGTCATCTCGCTGCGTGGGACGACGGTACCGCTCGTCGATTTGCGTCACGTTTTTCGTCTCGAAGGTGATGCGCGACCGGACGCGGGTTTTGGCGTCGTGGTCGGCGTGGGTCTGAACCGCATGGCCGTCCTGGTCGATCAGCTCGTCGGACAACAGGACATCGTCATCAAGTCACTCGGCCGACGCCTGCGCCGGGTGCGCGGCATTGCGGGCGCCACCGAGCTCGGTGACCAGCGAACCATCTTGGTCATCGACACAGTGGAGCTGCTCAACGAGCTGTCCTTGGATGAGGCGTCGCGGGTGCAAGCATGAAGCGCAAGGAGCTGCTCGCCAAGGGCGAAGAGACGAGTCTCGCGGACTTTTTTGTCTCGACCGAAGAGCGGGCACGCCTTGCGGACGCCTACATTGGCGATGCCTACGACAGTCGTGCGCTCGCCTCGCGCGATGTCGTCGAGCTGCTGGCGTTCTGGATCGCCGATGAGGAATACGCCGTCGACATCGTCGAGATCCAGGAGATCATCAAGCTGCCGGCGGTGACCCACGTGCCACGTAGCCCCGCGCCGGTGCTCGGTATCATCTCGCTGCGCGGAACCATCGTCCCGGTGCTCGATTTGCGGGCGGTGCTACGCCTCGGACGTGCACCGGAATCCTCAGCGAGCCGTATTCTGGTGATGCGTGCTGAGGGTGACCCCATCGGGCTGCTCGTCGACCGCGTCACGAGTGTCGTGCGGTTGCGCAACGAGTCGGTCGAAGCGGTGCCAAGAACCATGCAACACGATGCGACAGAATTCTTGCGTGGCGTCGGTCGCATCGAGGACCGGCTGCTCATCTTGCTCGATTGAAGACTGTGGTCGGGGTGATGGAGTAGCGGCATGACACCAGAGCAGAGTCGCAGTACGGAGATCGTCCAGCTCGCCGCGTTTCGTGTGGGCGCGGAAGAGTACGTGGTCGACATCATGCGCGTGCGCGAAATCATTCGACCTCAGGCGGTCACGCGCATTCGCAAGGGACCGCGATTTGTCGAGGGCGTCATCAACCTGCGTGGCGCTGTGGTGCCCATCGTCGACCTGCGGCGGCGCTTCGACTTGCCGGCCGAGGATCATCCGCATCGCAAGATCATCATTCTTTCGGTTGAAGGACGCATGTTGGGCCTGGTTGTCGACGGCGTCACCGAAGTCGTGCGTGTACCCAAAGATAGCATTCGGCCGGCGCCGGATCTGCTGAGTGAAGATCAAGCCCCGTACTTTTTGGGTGTGTGTCATCATCGTGGACGGACGTTGGTGCTGCTCAACGTCCGTAATGTGGTCGCCTCGGACGAAGCTATCCCGCTGCCGACGGTGGGCGAGACGTCGGAGCAGCAGGGAGCGCGAGGCGAACGGTGAGTGAGAGCGTCTGTCCGATCTGCGAAACCGCGCAACAAGTGCACGCGATCGATGGCAAGGTCTGGGCGACCTGTGTCTCCTGTCAGGCGCTGCTGTTTGTGCCGACGGGCGGACCGCGGGTGCTCGTGGGCCACGCCTCGGACAACCTCTGCCAATACGTCGGGGCGGTGCTCGTCGAGGCGGGCTTTTCGCCCCTGCGTGCTCCGGATGGCGAGGTGGCCCTCAGGCTGCTCTCCTCGCATCGGCCGGCGGCTGCCGTGCTCGACGTCGGCCTCACGGGCGTCCTGGCGTTCGAGGTCATCGACTATGTGCGCCGCGAGCTCGCGGACGTGGGCACCAAGGTCGTCCTGTTGGCGTCGGTCTACAGTCGCACGGCGTACAAGCGCAACCCCACGTCGCTCTATGGGGCCGATGACTACGTCGAACAGCATCACATTCCCGACAAGCTACCGACAAAATTGTGCGAGCTCCTCGATATCGACGCGTCGGGTGTGGCTGCCTTAGCGGCCGGTCGGTTCTCCGCGAATGTGGAGCCAAGTGATCGAACGGACGTGTGGGGGCGCGACCGCGTGTGGGCGCTCGCCCACAGCATCGTCTCGGACATCGCCCTCTACTACCAGCAGGAGTTCGAGCAGGCAGCCAACAACGGCGGGCTCGCGGGCATCGCCGCGCCGCTCGACGAAGGTCGAATGTTGCTTGCAAAGATGGCCGACCGATCCGAGTACCCGAGTGACGACCCGATCGCAGATGCGTTTGAGCTGTTTGTCGGCAAGATGAGGCGCGACGCTTGATGGCGGAGCGCAAGGACGAACAAGCTGCCGCGGGCGAAGATCAACGCCGCAGCGCACTGCTCGTTTTAGAACGCTCGTCGCCGGGTGCGGTCGCGAGCTACGTCGAATACCTTGCCGATCCCAGTTGGCGCGTGCGCAAGACGGCGGTGATGCTGGTCGAGCGCATGCGTGGCGCCGACGGCCTGTTCGCCGCGCTAGTCGCCGCTCTCGGTGAGGAGGGGAATGCGGGCCTGCGCAACGCCAGCTCGGAGGCGCTGCTGCGTCTGGGGAGCGAGGCAGTCCCCGCACTCATCGCCGCGTGGCCGCAGGCAGACGGTGACCACCGCAAGTTCATCGTTGAGGCACTCGGTTCCTTGGGGACGCCAGCGGCGCCGGCGGCGCTCGCGGTGGCGCTCGAGGATCACGACGAGAACGTGCGTGCTGCGGCGGCGGAGGCTTTGGGACGCGTCGGTGGCGAGGCCTCTATCGCGGCGTTGCGACGCTGCCTCGCAGGGCTACATGGCGACGTGCTGCAGACGGCCTATCTGCTCGCGGCACTCGGCGTTGCGGGGGCGCGTCTCTCGCTCGAGGAGCTGCGCCCCTATCTGCAGCAGCCGTCGTTTGCCCGCGAGGTGTACGTCTTGCTCGCGCACTCGGGGGAGGCCGGTGCCGCGCCGATTCTGCGCGCGGGGCTTTCCGGGGCGTCTCGCGGCAACCGCGCCGCTGCCGTCAAGGCCCTGGCGACGCTCGAGCGGAGCCTGGGTGCCGATACGCGCGCGGACTTTTTGGGCGAGCTCCGCCGTGACGCTACGGCGGTGGCGGCACTCGAGCGCGCGCTTGAGGACGATGACGACACCACGGCGAGCAGCGCGGTCTATCTCCTCGGACTGCTGCGGGACCCGGCGCGCGCGCCCATGTTGCTCCATGCGTGCGCGTGCCGACCGTTTGTGGAAGTGGGGATCCAGGCAGTGACCGCCGTCGGTGCTGCGGTTGTGGCGCCGCTCCTCGATGCGGTCGAGCGCGTCGATGTCGAGTCACGCGTTCTCTATCTCGAAGTGCTCGAATCGGTCGGGGATCCGCGGGTCATCGACACGCTCGCTCCAATGCTGCCGACGTTTGACATTCGCTCGGCCGAGGCGGCCGTACGCTTGATCGGCGGCCTGGGTGGGCCTGGCGTGACGCAGTCGCTGCTCGATCTTGCCGATGGCGCCGAGCGCGAGCTGTGGCGGCCCATTTCGCTGGCGCTCGCCAATCTTGGCATGCGACACGGTGAGACCATTGCCGCGGACGTGGCAGCCACCCTGCAAGCACGCGGGCGCGAGCCCGTGTTGCTCTTGGCGCTCGGCGAGCTAGGTCGCGCGGCCGACATCGTGACGCTCGAAGCGGCCAGCCATGATCAAAGTGCCGACGTTCGTCGCGCCGCCATCGAGGCAGCGCTTCCCATGGGGGAGCGCTTTCCCGAGGAGACCTTGATCCTCGCTCTGGCCGACGAGCATCCAGCGGTGCGCGGCGCCGCGGCCCGGGCGCTCGGTGCACATCGGAGCGCCAGATCGCGCGCGGCCCTCATCGGCGGAGCGCACGACGGGGAGCCCTGGGTTGCGGCGGAGGCCGTGCGCGCACTGGGGGCGGTAGGTGGCGACGAGGTGGTCGCGACGTTGTTCGACGCCGCGGGGAGCACGTCGTCGGTCATTGCCATCTCTGCGCTCCAAAGCCTGCTGCGGTGCAATCCCGCAGGCGTGGAGGCGGCGGTACGCACGGGGCTGCGCCATGCCGACCCGGAGGTGGCGCGTGAGGCGCTCGAGCTGACGCTACGGCTCGAGGCCCCGGTCGCTCGCGAGCTGCTGCTCGGCGGTTTGCAGCACCGCTTCTGGGAGATCCGCCGTGCTGCGGCCGAGCTGCTATCGAGTCGACAGCTGGTGGTCGAGGCGTCGCTCGTGCATCAGCGACTGGCGCAGGAGAACGAGCCCCTCGTACGAGAGGCGCTCGAGGTGTTGCTCGAGAGCCGAGGTAGTGTGCGGTGAGCTGGCAAGACGGCAGGGCAGTCGTCATGACGGACGAGGAGTTCCGTCTGTTGCGCGATCTCATCGCCGATTACTGCGGCATCTACTTTGCCGACAGCTTCAAGTACTTGGTCGAGCGCCGCCTGCAGCCGCGCCTGCCTATCTTCGGGCTCACGAGCTTTCGTGAGTATTACCGCGTGCTCAAGTACGGCCCGGAGGCCGCGCGGGAGTTTGACGAAATTGTCGAGCGTGTGACCACCAACGAGACGTATTTCTTTCGCGAGCTCCAACAGCTGCGCGCCTTTACCGACGAGGTGCTGCCGCAGATCGTGCAGGGTCGCGAGCAAGACAGCAGCATTCGTCTCTGGTCGGCAGGTTGCTCGACGGGCGAGGAGCCCTACACCATCGCGATGCTGCTCGATGAGACGCCGACGGCGCGCGCGCATCGGTTCGAGATCTTCGGCAACGACATCTCGCGCAAGGTGTTGCGCACGGCTCGCGAGGGCGTCTACCGCGAGTCCTCCTTCCGCGCCACCGAACAGCGCTATATCGATCGCTACTTCGCGCGCGAGAACAGCCTGCTGCGCCTGCGTGACGAGGTGCGCAACCGGGTCACCTTTGGACATTTGAACCTGATGAACGAGGGCTCGATGGCGCTGCTGTCGAACGTCGACGCCATCTTCTGCCGCAATGTGATCATTTACTTCGACCAGCGGGCGCGCTCGAGTCTGCTCGGCATGTTCTATCGCAAGCTGCGACCGGGAGGGTTTCTCCTTTTGGGGCACTCGGAATCGCTAATCAACGTCTCAACAGATTTCGAGCTTGTGCCGCTCAAGAATGACATGGTGTACCGAAAGCCGCTCGGCGCGCGTCGCGGAGGAACATGATGGGCAAGCTGCGCGTGCTGGTCATTGACGATTCCGCCTACAATCGCCAGGCAATCGGCGACATCCTCACGAGCCACCCCGAGATCGAGGTCGTCGGCAAGGCGTTCGACGGCGAGGAGGGTCTCAAGCTCGCGGTGCAGCTACGACCGGATCTCATCACCCTCGATATCGAAATGCCGCGGATGGATGGCTTTACGTTTCTCCGCTTGCTGATGTCGAAGATGCCTGTTCCGGTGATCGTCATCAGCTCCCACAGCCGCAAGCAGGAGGTGTTTCGCGCTCTCGAGCTCGGAGCCCTCGACTTTATTGCCAAGCCCGGGCACCACATTTCACCGGACATCGCCGGCCTGCGTGACGAGCTCATCGCCAAAGCGCTCACGGTCCGTTCCCTTGAGCGACTGCCCGTCCAACAACGTTCCTCGTCGGCGGACGGGGACGCGCGAGCGGCCGCCGCCGAACCAGCAAAACCTGCCATTGAAGCGGGCCGTGTCGAGCGCGTGGTGTGCGTCGGCGCGTCCACCGGGGGACCGCCCGCGCTCGAAGCGCTGTTCCGTGCCCTACAGCCAACGCCCGGGACGGCCTACCTCGTCAGTCAGCACATGCCCGAGAAGTTCACGCACGCCTTTGCCGAGCGGCTCAATCGCATGGCTGCGCTGAACATCCAAGAGGCCCAGGCGCGCATGGTGCTGCGACCCGGAGGCGCCTACGTCGCTCCCGGCGGATCGCACATGGAGGTGACAGCGGGGGTGGATGGCGAGTGGGTCATACGACTTGAGCCGCGGCAGCCCGAGGATCGCTATGTGCCGAGCGTCGATCGTATGCTTCGCTCCGCAGCGCATTGGTTCAAGGGAAGCGTGCTCGCGGCGATTCTGACGGGCATGGGCAATGATGGCGCGCAGGGGGCGTTGGCGGTGCACAAGGCGGGCGGGCTGGTCATCGCCGAGTCGGCGGAGACAGCCATTGTCTTCGGGATGCCCAAGGAGGCACAGCTCACCGGGGCGGTCACCGAGATGTTACCGCTGCCGCTGCTCATCGATCGCATTCGCACGTATGCTGGGGTATCGTCTCTGTCGCGGGTAGATTCTTGAGACGCGCGCGGTAGACGTGCTACAAGGCTACGGGAGAAGTCCCCACGAGTGTAGACTGAAACCGATGGATCCAAACGACAAGACCCGCCAAGAGCGCATTGATGAGCTCGTCGCGCGCCGCCAAGAATTCGTGCAGATGTTCAAGCGCGGCGCCGAGTTCACCGAGGAGCTGCTCAAAGAGAACGAGCGTCTGCGCTTTCGCATCGCCGACGCGCAGGCGAGCCGCGGCCCCGATGCCGGCGATGCAACCCTCGTGCAGGAGCTCATGGAAAAGGTGCAGCGCCTGGAAGAGGACCGACGCGAGCTCGTGCGGCGCTTTGCCGAGGTCGAGGCCGAGAACAAGGACTTTGCGAGTCGCTACGTCGACATCGAGCAGGAGAACAACAATCTGCTCAATATCTATGTGGCGAGCTACCAGCTGCATTCGACCCTCGACTTTCAGGAAGTGCTACAGATCATCACCGAGATCGTGCTCAACTTCGTTGGCGCCGAGGCCTTCGCCATCGCGCTCGTCGATGAGAAGGCCAATCAGATCCGACCGCTTGTCGCCGAAGGAGTCGACCGTGACGAGCTCGCTGCGGTGCCGATTGGCGACGGTGTCATCGGCTCGGTGGTGCGCACCGCCACGCCGCACTTTGTCACCGAGATCGAAGACCTTCAGGTGCACCCGGCGAACCCCGCGATCTGTATTCCACTCAAGATCAAGGATCGTGTCATCGGTGTCATCGCCATCTATCGATTCTTGCAGCAGAAGCGCGTGCTAGCGAACGTGGATCACGAGCTGTTCACGCTGCTCGCAGGACACGCGGCGACGGCAATTTTTGCCTCCAAGCTGTACACAGACTCGAAGCGCAAGCTCAACACCATCCAGGGTTTTATCGACCTGGTGGTTTCATGAGGATCACCGGGCATGGCTGACTATACCGCACTGGTGGTTGAGGATTCGCCGACGATGAGGCAGCTCATCGTGTTTGCATTGAGGCGTCTGCAAACGCTGAAAGTGATCGAGGCGGACGACGGCGTCGACGCCCTCAAGAAGCTGCAAGCCGGCAAGTTCGACATCCTCATCACCGACATCAACATGCCCATCATGGATGGGCTCAAGCTCGTGAGCCTCGTGCGCAA
>CAYHNK010000033.1:0-5468 GCA_964357695.1 uncultured Bdellovibrionales bacterium
GGGTCTCGTCCGCGGCCATCGGCACACCCCCGCGCGCAAGACCTGCGCGCGCGGCCGCAGCGACCGGCTGCGCCAAATACTCACGCGCCAACGGCGCGAGGCGGTCCACGCGCGCCGTCGCTTCCGCGAGTGGCCACGAGCCGGCGGCATCGAGGCGCAGGCGCAATCCGGCACCAAATCGTCGCCGCACGTGCTCGAGAGCGCGGCACTGCACATCGAAGCTGGCGTCGCCCGATTTGACCTTGAATGTACGAAAGCCGCGCCGCACGAGTGCTGCCACAAGCTCGATCGAGCCGCGGCCGCGGACGAGATCCACCGTGGCGTTGACCTCGAGCTCGCGATGCGGCGGCGCGCCACGCAGCAACGCAGCGACAGACTCGCCGCGTGCCTGGGCCACGAGATCGAGCAACGCTGTCTCCACGGCAAATGCGGCCGACGGGAGGCGGTCGCGACGCATCGGGGCAGCCAGCTCCTCGATTTGCGGCAGCGGATTGGCGAGGTCGATTTCTGCTCGCATGGTGAGCGCCCACGCCTCGAGGGCAGCGCGCGCGGCACTGAGCAGCTCAGGAGAGCGACCCGGTAGCGGGGCTGCTTCACCGAGACCGACGCGGCCATCGTCGCCCGTAACACCGAGACGCAAGCCGCCGCGCACGCGCTCGCCATCGGGCAACCAGGAGCTTTCCTGGATCCGCGCCGCAGCAACCCTGACGACGCTCATACGAGGACCCCCGCAGCGAGCAGCACGCTGAACGTGAGCATCAGCGCGGCGGTGCCCCTGAGACAAGCGTCAAATGACGCAGCATCACGAGCGAGCACGAGCGTACGCACGCGCACATAGACGACCGGCAGCGTGGCAAGCGGCATCAGTGACCACAGCGACATGTCCGCACCCAAGAACATGAGAAGTGGCACGCTGTAGGCGAGCAACAACAGAGCGACGTACTCGGTGAGCGTGCCAAGGCGGCCGAGCTCGACGGCGAGGGTGCGCTTGCCCACGCGCGCGTCCGAGTCGATATCACGCAAATTGTTGACGACGAGCAGTGCCGTCGAAAGCGCGCCGACCGCCAGTGCCGCGGGCCAGGCGAGCATCGGGATGCTGCCGCGCTGCACGTACGCTGTGCCCACGACGGCGACAAAACCGAAAAACAGCATCACGAACACGTCGCCGAGCGCATGGTACGCAAGAGGGTACGGTCCGCCAGTATACGCGATGGCAGCGGCGATGGAGAGCAACCCGATGACCACGACCGGCCACCCCGCAACCGCCGTCAGGTAGAGCCCCGGCCCGAGAGCCGCCAGCAGAAACACGACCGCCGCGCCCGAGCGCACGGCGCGCGGGCTGAGCAACCCGGCCTGGGTGACGCGCAGGGGGCCGACGCGATCCGCGGTGTCGGCACCGCGCTCGAAGTCAAAGACATCGTTCGCGAGATTCGTGCCGATCTGGATGAGAAGTGCGCCCGCGAGCGCCGCCAACGCCGCGGTCCACTGTGCACCGCCTGCGCGCTGCGCCACTGCCGTGCCGACCACGACCGGGATAATGGCGGCGGGCAGCGTCGTCGGCCGACTCGCGAGCCACCACGCCCGCAAGGTCGAGGGTGGAGGTCCCCCTGCCGCCGCTTCACTCACACGCGTCATGGGAGGCGACGAAACTTGCGGAAATCGGGCTGGCGCTTCTCGAGGAAGGCATTCTTGCCCTCCTTGCCTTCTTCTGTGAGGTAGAAGAGCAACGTCGCGTCGCCGGCCAGCTGCTGCAGGCCCGCTTGACCGTCGGTATCGGCGTTGAGCGCGGCCTTGAGCAGGCGGATCGCCGTTGGGCTGTGCTGCAAGATCTCGCGTGCCCACTGCACGGTTTCTTGCTCGAGCTGTGCGAGCGGCACGACGGCGTTGACGAGGCCCATGTCGAGCGCCTCCTGCGCGTCGTACTGGCGACAGAGAAACCAGATCTCGCGGGCCTTCTTCTGACCCACCATACGCGCGAGGTAGGAGGCTCCGTAGCCCCCGTCGAAGCTGCCGACTTTGGGTCCCGTCTGGCCGAACTTGGCGTTGTCGGCGGCGATGGTGAGATCGCAGACGACATGCAGCACGTGCCCGCCGCCAATCGCGTAGCCAGCCACCATGGCAATCACGGGTTTTGGCAGCGTGCGGATCTGTCGCTGTAGATCGAGAACGTTTAGACGCGGCACGCCATCGGCGCCGACGTAGCCACCCTCGCCTCGCACGCGCTGATCACCGCCGGAGCAAAACGCGTCGGGTCCCTCGCCGGTGAGAATGACCACACCCACGACTTCGTCATCGCGGGCGTCGGCAAACGCGCGCTGCATCTCTTGCACCGTCAGCGGGCGAAACGCATTACGCACCTCGGGGCGATTGATGGTGATCTTGGCAATGCCATCGCCACTTTTCTCGTAACGAATGTCGTCGTAGCCGGCGATAGCTTGCCAGCGCACTTTGGCGCTCATCGGTTCTCCTCGTGCAGGCGCTCGAGCAATCGCGCGAGCCACGCGGGATTGTCAACGAGCGGGTTGTGGCCGCTGCGTGGCACCAGAGCCATCTCGCCCCGACGCAACTCGGGAGTCATGGTTCTTGCGATGCCTAGGAACTTCTCGTCGCCCTCGCCTACCACGAGGCACACCGGCACGTCGATGCCCGCGAGCGCGGGCCCATAATCAGGCATCCGCCCGAGGCTCGTGACTTCGAGAGCCCGAGCGAGGCTCGGCACGTCGTGACTCAGGCGAACGCGCTCCTCGGCGGCGAGGTGCGTGGGATCGACGCTCGCCGCATGCTGCAACACGGACTGTGCTTGCCAGGCAGCAAAGAAGGAAGCGAGCCCCTCGTCTCGCAGTCGCTGTGCCCACGCGTCATCTCGGCGCTGACGTGCGCTGCGCTCGGCGGGCTCACGCAGGCCCGGGTTGACCCCGATGAGTGTCGCCCGACGCACGAGGGCCGCATGGTGCGCAAGTAGTCCGAGCGCCAGACGTGCACCGAGCGAATAGGCGACGACATCGACCGGGGCGGGCAAGGTGTCCTCAACCGTGCGTGCCAGCTCCGCAACGATGTCGTCAAAGCTCGCCGGCACGGGCGACGGCGTCGGACCGTGACCGGGAAGCGTCGGGCGCGCAATCGCGCCTAGGTTGGGGCCGGCATCCTGCACCGCGTCCCACGAGGCGGCGCTGCCACCCAAGCCATGTAACAGCAACAACAACGGCAGATCCCTAGCTGCGGACTGTCGACCACAGACGCCAAAGCTCGGGCACGAGCTCTGGCGTGACACGCACTTCGACCACAGTGCACCCGGCGTGCCGCTGCGCCTCGGCCAGATGCGCGCCGAGCTCGCGCGGATCGCTCACCGCCACGTACGAATGACCAAAGAGCTCTGCCGCGGCGTGCATGCTCAAGCCATGCGACATCACCCAATGTCGCTCGAGCTCAGGACGAAGCTCGGGCGCCGACGCCATGGGCAGTTGTTCGAAGATGCGCCCACCATCGTTGTTGAGCACCACCACCACGAGGGGCGTCGTCAGTCGCCGGGCAACCTCAAGTCCCTGCAGATCGTGCAAGAAGGCGACGTCGCCGAGCAGCAGCGTCACCGGCCGCTCGGTCGCGAGCGCCGCACCGACCGCCCCTGAGATGAGGCCATCGATGCCACTTGCGCCGCGCTGCGAGAGCACGTCCACGTCAGGCAGCAAATCGGCGCCAAAGGCGTCGACGAGTCGAATCGCCAGACTGTTGCCGACCATGAAGACGCCATGGGCAGGAACCGAGCGCAGCACCTCGCGCACAGCGCGTCCTTGCACAAAATCACTGGCCGGTGCGCCGTCGATGCGCTCGCGCAGGAGGCGGTCAAATTCTCCCTGCGCCGCCCGCCATGCGTCGACCCACGCGCCGGATGTGGGGGCGACGCCACCACGCGAGCGCAGGCCTTCGACGAGACGACGCACGCTGGCCGATACGTCGCCGCCGACAAACGTGTGTGCGCCGTTCGTGGGATCGCGCAGGCCGTCAGTGGCCAGCACGACATGCACGAAACGACCGGCGTGCTTTTCCATGTAGCGCGCCCACGCGGCGGACATCGGCGGCGCGCCGAGCTGTAGCACGAGCTCGGGGGGCCCAAAGGTTTCCGCGAGGCCACTGTGCAAGATCGCATCAAAGCTGCCACAGCGAACGACCGGCGTACCCGCAGATGCCCCGAGCTGGCTGGCTGCCTCGACAAGCAAAGGAAAGCCAGTGGCCGCACTCAGCTTCTCGACCTCGGTGCGCAGGGCCCGTTGCGACGCCACAGCCGGGCCGGCCACGATGAGACCGCGCGGACGTCGCTGGCAGGCGTCCAGGACCGGCTCTAGTGCTGCATGCGACGGGGTCAGCACGGCCGACGCCACAGCTGGCAACGGCGCCGCGAGCAGGGCATCGACACGTCGCGTGAGCTCGATGTCGCCCGCCGCGGCCGGCTGCGGCTCGAGAGGCTTGCGAAACGCAGCGTTCAGATGCACCGGCCCAGCCAAGGGCCCAAGCGCCGTGGTTGCCGCACGCAGCGCCGTATAGCGCAATCCCGCGAGCGCGTGTCGATCGCCGTCGGGCAAGCCGAGATCGATGCTCTCGAGCACGTGCTGGCCATACAGGCGGCGCTGATCGATGGTCTGCGGTGCAGCGCGATCTTGTAGCTCGGGCGGTCTGTCGGCAGTCAGCACCACGAGCGGCAGGCGCGCGTAGCGGGCCTCGATGATGGCGGGTAGGTAATGCGCAGCCGCCGTGCCGGACGTGCACACGAGCAGTGACGCGCGACCGGTCGCGCGCGCGCACCCGAGCGCCACAAACGCGGCGGAGCGCTCATCGAGCACGTCGACGATTGGGAGCCCAGCGGTACGCAATGCACCGACGACGAGCGGCGTGCTGCGCGCACCGGGACTGAGGATCACGCGGTCGATGCCGGCCTGGGCCAGGGTGCCGACGAGGAGGCGCGCCCATTCGATGTGCAAATTACCGGTCGTCATGCGCAATAACCTAGGGCGCTGAGCATCGCGCGCTGTTTGAGCTCGGTCTCCGCGAGCTCCGCCTCGGCATTCGAATCCGCGACAACACCAGCTCCGGCATAGATGCGTGCGCGATCGCCCGCGAGCAGGGCCGAACGAATCGCCACGGCAAACTCGCCGTCCCCATGGCCATCGAACCAACCGACGGGGCCTGCGTACCAGCCACGATCACCGCCTTCGCGCGCCGCAATCCAGGCGAGCGCCTCGGCACGTGGCAGGCCGCCGACCGCGGGCGTCGGGTGCAGGGCCTCGACGAGATCGAGCACGTGCACGGGGCGTGCGAGCTCGCCCACGACCGGCGTGTGCAGGTGCAGCACGTGGCGCAAGGTCAAGATTTGCGGCGCCGCGCCAATCTGTAGGTGCGAGGCGAAGCGCGACAGGGTCTCGCGAATCGCTTCAACGACGAGTGCATGCTCGAGGCGCTCTTTGCCATCGGCGCGC
>CAYHNK010000033.1:5478-22580 GCA_964357695.1 uncultured Bdellovibrionales bacterium
GATCACATCTCCGGTGCGGTCCATGTGGTGGCAGCTGGCGGCGCGTTCGGCGCGCAGGCGATCGCCAGCGCCCGGGTCACTCGGCACCGCAGCCATGGACCCCGCGAGGGCATCGGCAAAGATGCGTAGCCCGCGCCGCGCCACGAGGCGCTCGGGCGTGGCGCCGACAAACGCCTCGCCACCGAGCAGCATACCGAAGCGAAAGCAGTCCGGGAAGCCGGCGTCCAGACGCGACAAGACCTGGAGAGGGTCGATGGGATGGCTGGCAACGAGCTCACTGTGGCGCGCGGCCACCACTTTGCGAAATCGTCCCTCGGCCACACCCGCACGGATTTCGTCGATGAGCGTGCGCCAGCTGTCGACACTCGTCGACGAGGTGAGTGTCGCGCGGCCATCGCCCACGGGTAACTCGACAAAGGCGTCCGCGTCGAGACAGGCGAGCAGCCGCTGCGCCTCGTCCCGCAGGTGTGCGACGTCGCTGCTGTGCGGCCGACCCTCGACGGCGACGGTGAGCGTGCCGCCGGTGTCACTGACGCTGTAGGTCCAGCGAGGTAGCACGAAGCGTCCGGCGCCAAATGCGCGCCAAACCGGCGACGGAGGCGCGTCCGGCGCGAACGCCAGGCCGCCGACGAGCCGCGCCGTATGCGGTGCTCCGTAGAGTGCGTGCGTTTGTAGCCGATCAAAGAGCGCGCGTGCAGCGTCGGCTAGCTGCGTGCGCCACTGACGCCCCGTCACCTCGAGCCGACACGCTGCACCGATGCCTGCCCAGCCGCGCTCGTGCGGCGGCAACCACAACACCCGCTCGTCATCTGGCAGCGCGCCGAGAAACGAGGCCCACCTCGCCCGCGGCGCAGGGATCGAGATCATCGTCAGGCGCCCTGGAGCCGAGCGCTCAAGCAAGGCCTCGGCAAGCCATCGGCGTGCTGCCTCCCAGGGTCGCCTTTCGTGCTCTGCCCGGGTAGGCGCGCGGGCGCACTGTTCGCTCGTCACGGCACACCCACAAACAGGTGACAGACGCCGAAGGTGAGCGGCTCGACACACTCGACCGCGAGACCGGCCTGCTGCATCATGCGGGCAAAGACGTCCGGCGCGGGGAACGCGGCAATCGAGCGTTCGAGGTAGCGATAAGCCGACTGGCGCGAAAGGAGCGCCCCCACCCAGGGAACGAGGCGGCGAATGTAGAAGCGCGCGAGCGCCCCCACCACGAGACCCCGAGGCTCGGTGAGCTCGAGCACCACCACCCGGCCACCGCGCTTGGTCACGCGTGCCATCTCCGCAAGGCCACGCGCACGATCGGGTACGTTGCGAATACCGAAGGCAATGCAGGTGGCGTCAAACGTGCGGTCGGCAAACGGTAGCGCCTGCGCGTCACCGAGCTGCATGGCCACGTCGTCGAGGCCGCATGCGTCGATCTTGCGCCGTGCGACGTCGAGCATGCGTGCGGCGGGGTCGATGCCAACGAGGTGCAAGCCCGCCTGTGCGTCGGCCAGCGCAAGCAACATGTCGCCGGTACCGGTGGCCACATCGAGCACGTGGGCACCCGGCCGCAGCGCCATGGCCCGCACCGCCCGTCGTCGCCAGCCGCCATCGACCCCCAGCGACAAGAGACGATTGAGCCGGTCGTAGCGCGCGGCGATGGTGTCGAACATCGCGCCGCTGCCGTCAGCGGGCGTCGGTAGCGCGTGCGGCCCTCGCTCTACACGCAGCACGTCTAGGCGAGCCTTTCAGCCGCCTGGAGGGCCATCGCGTGCAGCTGATCCACCGCGGCGCCCGGCGCCAGGACCCGAAGCCCCCGCCGCGCACGCTCGACGAGGCTACACGCTGCATCGACGGCCGGACGCACGCCATGCTCGCGCACCAGATCGAGCACCACGCGGTGCCGCTCGCCTGCGTCCCCGGCCGCCACCGGCGCCTCACCCCGCAGCTCCTGCGCAATCGCACGGGCAGGTGCGGTTCCGTGGAGCGCGGCAAGCGCCTTGAGCACCGGCAGGGTAGGAATGCCCGCGCGCAGATCCGTGCCGCGTTCCTTGCCCGATTGCTCAGGCGATGAGGCCACATCGAGAATGTCATCGGCCACCTGAAATGCCAGGCCGAGCTGCTCACCAAAGCTCGCCAGGGTTGCGCGCACGTCCGGCGCGGCATTGGCGGCGAGGGCCCCGAGCTCAGCGGCTGCCGCGAACAGCGCCGCGGTCTTCGCCGAAGCGAAAGCGTAGTAGTCGTCCTCGCTGACGTCCGCGCGGCGCGAAAGCTCGAGCTCGAGTGCCTCACCGATGGCCATGCGCTCGGTTGCCCGTGCGAGAATGCCCACCGCTTCGCGATGGGGAGCCGTGGACACGAGAGACAGACAGCGCGCGAGCAGCAGATCGCCGCCGAGCACCGCCTCCTTGGGTCCGTAGCGACGATAGGCAGCTTGCTCTCCACGCCGGAGCGAGGCGCCGTCAACGAGATCGTCGTGCAAGAGCGTCGCCGTGTGCAGGTACTCCACAGCGATCGCATAGAGGTGAGCGCCCTCGATTTGCGCGGGCGAGCCGCCACACGCTGCGCACGTCGTCAGTACCAACTGTGGCCGCAGTCGCTTGCCCCCTGCGCGAAGCGCGCCTTCGACCACCTGGCGCAAAAGCCCCGGGGTCGGCCCGAGGTGCTCCAAGAGCTCCGTCTCGATACGCGCCAGCTCCGGGGCAAGCTCAACGATCGGCGCCCGCCGACGCAATGCTGCCGTTTGATTCATCAGTCGCCTTTCAATCGCGAGGCCGCCGAGTATAGGTCGGTCGGACCTAACGCTGCAAGGTGGCGTGCACGAGGCCCCCGTCGGCCGTGCCAATCCACAGGATGCCGAGCACGGAGTCGATGAGCAGCGAACGCACATCCGCCGAGGGTAGATCGGGAACGTCCGTCGTTCCCACGTTGAGATCAGCGACCACCTGCCATTGGTTACTCGCCACGTCATAGCGAGCGACCCCGGCAGCGGTCGCGGCATAGAGCTGCTGCATGTGCGCATCGTAAGCGAGCGCGCGCACGTCGTCGGACAGAAAGCCATTCGCCGTGCCCCACGTCGTCGACGTCAGGGTATTTAGGGCAACGCGCCCCACACCTGCCGTGGCGCTGGCGACCCACAGCCGATCGTCGGCAACGTTCGATGGTGTGCCAGCGTCGTCGAAAACTAGATCGCGGATATTGTCACTGCCTGCTCCCGCGAATACCTCTGTACCAGTGCAGCTCGCCACGCCGCAGCTGGCATCGAGCGGCGTGCACGTGCTGAGATTGTAGTCGGTACCAAACCAGGCTCTGCCGATGGCGTCGCGCGCCAGGGCCCGCGCCCACTGGTCCCCCCCGGTGCCCGACGTGAACATGCTGTAGTCGCAGACGATGGTATCGCCAATCGGGTCATAGACGGCGTAGTCGTCGGGAGTCCCCATGATGATCACGCCGCTCGGGAGGGCGAGCATGGCCGTCACGGAGTTGGTGGCCGTACTGACGTAGTCCGTGCAATAGTCGAGCGCCGCAACAGCAGTGCCGCCGGTGATGCGCGTGGGGCCACACTCACACGGCACGAGGTCGCTCGTGTCGCAGGTCCCCTCGTCGTAGCCCACCCACACATCGCCGCCGGCATCGACGAGCAGGGCATTGACCGGGCGCGCCTTGAGCGAGGCGATTGCCGCGACGGGGGGCGCAGCGAGAACCAAGTCCACGGCGGCAATGCGATGTACGACGCTCGTCGTAGCGACCGCCCCAAGCCCCAGCCAGAGGTTGCCGCTCGAATCCATCGTCAGCTCGCCAATGGCCGACGTTAGCCCGGTCGTGACGCCTTGCAGCGACAGCTGACAGCTCGCGTTGTCACCGGGGTCGCAGTTGTGATCGTAGGCGTCACAGATCTCGACGCCGCTGCGGCCGGGGTAGCAAGACGCGCCACAGCCAACGAGCTCGTCGTCACAGTCGCCCCCCGGCAACGGCACACCCAGGCTGTCGACCAGGCGATCGCAGACGACCGTGCCCGAGAAATACCCGTCGCCGTCCGCATCGACACAGCTCAGACAGTGAGCTGCCGTCCAAGCATACGTGTTCAGGTCGCAGCTGTCGTCACCGAAGAGTGCTTGGTAGTCACCCGACGCCTCACACTGGCACAAGGCATCCGTTGCGACCCCATGTCCGTCGAGATCGAGATCACGGTAAAATGGCCGACAGTCGTTCGCTTGCGTGTCGACGAGGCCGTCACAGTCATTGTCGTAAGCGTCACACCTCTCGGCACCTCCCGGGCGACAAGCCGTACCACACGCCTGTGGGTCATCGTCGCAATCGGCCGCGCCGCCGAGGGCGGCGTAGCTGTCACAGCCCACCCAATAGCCATCGCCATCGTCATCGCGGCACTGTGTGCACGCCGCAGCAGTCCACACGCTGGCATTGTGCTCGTCGCAGTCGCCGGCTTGGCTGGCCCGGTACGTGCGCCATACAGTGCAGAGCACGCGAGAATCCCCCGGCACCCCGTGTCCGTCCCCGTCCTCGTCGTTGTAGTACACGGTGCCGCTGCCGCACGGCAGCTCGCAAGCGCTCCAGACACCGCCTTCACACGTGCGACACCCCGCGATATCGCAGCCAACCTGCTCGTCGACACACGGCACAAAGAGACCTTCGCGCGCACACGCCAAACCATCGATGAGCGTCGACGGGCAGACGCCATCGGCGTCCGCACAATCGACACGAGCCACCGGCATGCACTGCGCCATCGACGGGTGGCAGCCGTAGCCCGCGAGGCACTCGGTGTCGCTGCTACACGGGCGAGCGGTCAAATCGACGTGCTGACGCGTGCACGCAGCCTCGATACCGCCGACGCTGAAGATCAGAAAAATGCGCAGGCGCAGTTGTGTCATGTCTCCGCCCCCCCCCGCGCGGCAGACCCCAGGCTGTCACGGCAGCGCGCCGAGACGACTAGCTCCAGCTCTGCAAGGTCTTCATGTAGTTCGCACGCTCGAAGGCCGCCGGCGCGGCACAGGATTTGCGACTCATCGAGCCCTTCATCTGCTCGACCGAGGCGTACTCGTGCTGCTCCATCCAACGCACGAGATCTTGCTGCACGGTCTTGAGATGGCCAACACCATTTTTGAGCAGCGCGGACGTCATCATCGTCACGTCGGCGCCGACCATGAGCATCTTGAGCACGTCTTCGTGCGTGTGAATACCGGTCGAAGCGGCGAGACTCGCTTTCACCGTGCCGCGCAAGATAGCGAGCCAACGCATCGGTAGCCGCGCCGAGCTCGAGCGACTCAGCGTCACTTGCGGTTTGACCTCGAGCTTCTCGAGATCGACGTCCGGCTGATAGAAACGATTAAAGAGCACGAGGCCGTCCGCTCCAGCATCCGCCAAGCGCGTCGCCATGTTCGCCAGCGAGCTGAAGTACGGACTGAGCTTCATCGCCACGGGGATACTGACCGCGCGCTTGACCTCAGAGAGCACGTCCACGTAGTTCTGCTCGACTTCACTCCCCACCATCTGTGGATCGGTGGGTATGAAATAGACGTTGAGCTCGATGGCATCCGCACCGGCCTGCTGCATCTTCTTGGCGAAGCTCACCCAACCGCCGTTCGAGACGCCATTCAGGCTGGCAATCACAGGAATGTGCACGGCTTCCTTCAACTTGCGGATGTGCTCGAGATAGCCCTCGGGCCCCATCTTGTAGGTGTCGAGATCGGGGAAATAGCTCGTCGCCTCGGCGTAGCTCTCCGCGTCGCGCACGAGAAAGTAGTCGAGCTCGCGCTGATCGTGAAGGATCTCCTCCTCGAACAGTGAGAAGAGCACTACCGCGGCGGCGCCCGCGTCTTCCATCGCCCGCACCTGGTCCACCTCTTGCGACAGCGGTGAGCCCGAAGGGACGAGCGGATTCTTGAGGCTGAGCCCCATGTACTGGGTCGTGAGATCCATGGTCTGTCTCCCTCGGCTATTCGGCCTTGGTGGTGCCGAGCTTCATCTCGGCCATGTGTTGGTAGAGGGCGTAGCGCTGCGCCACATCCTGCTCGGCGGCATGCAGCAACGCCTCGGCGCGCTTCGGATCCGACTTGGTGAGCATCTTGTAGCGCGTCTCCTTGTAGAGATAGTCGGCAAGCGGCATCTTCGGCGGCTTGCTGTCGAGCTTGAGCACGCCACCGCCTTCGGCCATCGGATTGAAACGAAACAGCGGCCAGTGGCCCGACTCCACGGCTGCCTTCTGTTGCTGCATGCCGTGCTCCATGTCGATGCCGTGGGCGATGCAGTGGCTGTAAGCGATGATGATCGAGGGCCCCTCGTACGCCTCGGCCTCGAGGAAGGCCTTGAGCGTATGCGCGTCGTTGGCGCCCATCGCCACCTTCGCCACGTAAACGCTGCCGTATCCCATGGCCAATAGTCCCAGATCCTTTTTTGCCAGCGGCTTGCCACTCGCGGCGAATTTCGCCACCGCGCCGCGCGGCGTCGACTTCGACATCTGCCCGCCGGTGTTGGAGTAGACCTCAGTGTCGAGCACCAAGACGTTGACGTTCTGGCCGGAGGCGAGCACGTGATCGAGACCGCCGTAGCCGATGTCATAGGCCCAGCCGTCACCGCCGACGATCCAGACGCTCTTTTTGACGAGGTAGTCGGCTACTGACAGCAGCCGCTTCGCCTCGGGCGTCTTGATGGACGCGAGCTTCTCTTTGAGCGCCGTGACCCGCTGGCGCTGATCGTAGATCTGCGTCTCGTCGTTCTGTGTGCTGTCGGCGAGCCCATGAACGAGCTCGTCGCCGAGCTTGCCACCGAGCTCATGCACCAGACGCATCGCCTCTTCACGGAACTTGTTGAGGGTCAGGCGATAGCCGAGACCGAACTCGGCGTTGTCCTCAAACAGAGAGTTCGACCACGCCGGGCCGCGTCCTTGCTTGTCCGCTGCCCACGGGGTCGTCGGCAGGTTGGCGCCGTAGATCGACGAGCAGCCGGTGGCGTTGGCGACGAGCGCCCGATCGCCAAAGAGCTGGCTGAGCAATTTGACGTAGGGTGTCTCGCCGCAGCCCGAGCAGGCGCCCGAGTACTCAAAGAGCGGCTGCAGAAACTGCGAGCCCTTGATGGTATCGACCTTCGCCGTACGCCGGTCAGCTTCGGGCAGGTCGAGGAAGAAGCTGTAATTGTCGCGCTCACGGTCGCGCAGCGGCGGCTGCGGCATCATGTTGATGGCCCGCAAACGCACTTCCTGCTTGTTCTTGACCGGACAGACATCGACGCACACACCGCAGCCCGTGCAGTCCTCCGGGGCGACCTGCAGGCTGTACTTCATGCCGGCGTATTCCTTGCCGCGATAGTCCGTCGTCTTGAAGGTGGCCGGTGCCTTGGCGAGGAGCTTGGGCTCCACCACCTTCTGGCGGATGGCGGCGTGCGGGCACACCATGACGCATTTGCCACACTGAATGCAGATGGCGTCGTCCCACACCGGAATTTCGAGCGCCAGGTTGCGCTTCTCCCACTGCGTCGTCGCCATCGGCCAGGTGCCGTCGATCGGCATGGCGGACACCGGCAGGTCGTCGCCGCGATTTTCCATCATCACCGCGGTGACCTTGCGCACAAACTCCGGGGCCTCGGCACTGACGACCGGGGGGCGCTCGATCTTGCTCGTCACCTTGCTCGGGATCTTAATCTCGTGCAGGTGCGCGACGGTGGTGTCGACGGCCTCGTAGTTGCGTCGCACGACCTCTTCGCCAAAACGACTGTAGGTCTTGTCGATGGCCTTCTTGATGGCGGCGATGGCCTCGTCTTTGGGCAAGACGCCGCTCGTCGCGAAAAACGCGGTCTGCATGACCGTGTTGATGCGCCCGCCCATCCCGGTATCGTTGGCGACCTTGGTGGCGTCGATCACAAAGAAGCGCAGCTTCTTGTCGACCATCTGCTGTTGCACGTCGCGCGGAAGGGTGCCCCAAATCTCGGTCTTCGACGTCGCCGTGTTGAGCAAGAACGTCGCCCCTTCCTGTGCCGTCTGGAGCATGTCGTAGCGCTCAAGAAATACCGGCTGGTGACAGGCGACGAAATTCGACTTGCGCACGAGGTAGCTCGAACGAATGGGCTTGGGCCCAAAACGTAGGTGCGACACGGTCACCGCGCCCGCCTTCTTGGAGTCGTAGACGAAGTAGCCCTGCGCGTGGTTGTCGGTCTCTTCACCAATGATCTTGATCGAGTTCTTGTTGGCACCCACCGTGCCGTCGGAGCCCAGACCGTAGAAGATGCCGCGAAAGACTTCTTTGGGCTCGGTGTCAAACGCGGCGTCGTATTCGATGCTGCTGTGCGACACGTCATCGACGATGCCCACGGTGGTGTGCTTTTGCGGCTTGTCGGCCTTGATCGCGTCGAGCACGCCCTTGACCATCGCGGGGGTAAACTCCTTGGACGACAGGCCATAGCGCGTGCCCGTCACCACCGGCAGGCGATCGAATGGCGTCTGTCCGTCCGCGTGCTGCTCGACGAGGGCCGCGATGACGTCTTGATAGAGCGGCTCGCCCACGGCGCCCGGCTCTTTGGTGCGATCGAGCACGGCGATCTTCTTGGTCGTCGCGGGCAGCGCCTTCACGAAGGCGTCGGCGGCAAAGGGGCGATACAGACGCACTTTGACGAGCCCGACCTTCTCGCCGCGATCGACCAGATACTCGATGGCCTCTTCAGCGGTCTCGGCGCCCGAGCCCATCATGACGATGACCCGCTCGGCATCTTTGGCGCCGACGTAGTCAAACAGGTGGTAGTGGCGCCCGGTGAGCTTGCCGAGCTTGTCCATCGTCTCCTGCACAATCCCCGGCGTCGCCGCGTAGAACGGGCTACAGGCCTCACGCGCCTGGAAAAAGACATCGGGATTTTGTGCCGTGCCGCGGATCATCGGACGATCCGGCGACAAGCCCCGCGCCCGATGCGCGCGAATCGCCTCTTCGTCCATCATCGCCCGCAGCGTGTCGGCGGGAATGTCCTCCACCTTGATGAGCTCGTGTGAGGTGCGAAAGCCGTCGAAGAAATGTACGAAGGGCACCCGGGCCTTGAGCGTCGCCGCGTGGGCCACGCTGGCCATGTCGAGCACTTCTTGCACCGAGTTCGACGCCAACATCGCGTACCCCGTCGAGCGGGCCGCCATGATGTCGCTGTGATCACCAAAGATGGACAGCGCGTGGGTCGCCACCGACCGCGCGGCGACATGCAAGACCGCGGAGGTGAGCTCGCCTGCGATCTTGAACATGTTGGGGATCATGAGCAAGAGACCCTGCGACGAGGTGAAGCTCGTCGTCAGCGCGCCGGTCGTCAGAGCGCCGTGCACCGCGCCCGAAGCGCCGCCCTCGCTCTGCATCTCGACGACCGTCGGCACCGTGCCCCAGAGATTGGGCTGCGTCTGCGCGGACCACGCGTCGGAGAGCTCCCCCATCGCCGACGACGGCGTGATCGGGTAGATAGCGATGACTTCACTGAGCTGGTAGGCGATATGCGCCGCGGCCTCGTTTCCATCGATCGTGAACCGGCGCGTGGACATGTTGCAGTACCTCCGAAGGGGGATTGAGTTTGGGCACACATATGCAGAAAGGGCACCGGATTTGAAGAGCCGCGGCCATTTCGAATCGAGCCTTGACGATTGCGGCGCCGTGCCTTACAGGATGCAGTGGGGATGGCCCTTAGCGGCTCACCACCAACAGCTTGACGTGCAGCGCGTCGCCAATGGCGATGCCAACGAGTGTGTCGAGGTCCGGCCCTGCCACCATCGTCATGTCGTCGATGTAGACGCGGTTGTCTGCCGCCATGACGTCATAGGTCGAGGTGCCGCGCTCACGCGAGCTCGCCGTTTGCAGCTCGAAGGAGAGCGTCCCATCGCCGCCCAGCAACGCCGTCCCCCACCCGCTCATCGCACTGTCGATGGGCACAGGTGGCGTCGTCGCCTGTAGCCGCACGTCGTAGACGACAAAGTGGTAGGGACCCACGAGAGCAGCGTTGGTCTCCGTCGTCAGCTCGTGGTGGCGCGTCATGACGAGAAAGAAGATGCGGTCCTGGCCACCGTCGCCCGTGAGCACCGCCATCTCCTCGCCAAGGGCCCCCCCGAGATAGCCGCGCGCAAGGCGCGTCCCCGGCACCGACGCGTCGGTGTCGAGAGTCACGAGCCCGTCGTCATCAACCGTATAGCTCGTCGCCATGGGAACGCCGCTCCCGAGCCCGGCATGATCCCAGAGATAGACGTCAAGCGCGCCGTCGATGGCGTCGGCGTAGCCCATGTTGGCGCTCATCTGGGTAAGCTCATAGACGCCATTGATGCGTAGCTCGTACTGCACAAAGCTCCAGCGGCCGTTGAGATACGACTCGTCACCCGCAGGATCAAAGCCACTCGTGGCAAAGCGCCGTGTGCCGAGACGCATCGATGGCACCCACGGGTCCGCCGCCTGGGCGGTCATCCACAAGGCTCCGTCGCGCGTCATCGCGCCGCGCGTGGGCCGTGGCAATGGACTTGGGGGCGACGCGGTGGCCATGAAAGCGCCGTCCGCTTCGTCATAGGCGTAGTATTCGGTCGGACTGCTCGTCTCCCCGCGCGCATCGATGAGCACGCAGCTGGCGACGACGTCGCCGTCGAAGGCGCATGAGCCGTGATGACTGCGCCCGACATTCGGCGTGCCGGTATTGCCGAGGTCGATGGCCACGTCACCGACGCCGTAAGTCTGCGCTGTCAGTGCGTCGTTGGAGGGCCCGAAGACAAACATCGGCTCAATGAGGCTATCGCTGATATCGAGCGCCCATCCCTGCCCGAGCGGCGCGCCAAAGCCCGGCGGCATGCGCAGCTCGATGACAGTCCAGAGGTAGAGACCGATAGGCAGGGCGTCGCGACTCGGCGTCTCAAGACTCGTCATCTGAGGATGCAGGATCCGCTGCACCATGTAGTCAACGGCCGGTCCGTCGCGACCGAGCCGCGCCATGTCCGCGACCATGAGCTGCACCAGCTGCGCATGGAGCGTATCGATGTTCTCCCACACGTAGATCGGCGTGTTCGTAGCGATGCGCACGGGCCGTGTGCCACTCGGCACGACCCCGGCCACCGAGGTGATGCGCGGTACGTCATCCGGATGCCACACCCAGACGTCGCGCGCGTAGGTGCTCGTGCCGCCGACGCTGTCGTCGAGCGTGATGGTGTAGGGGTAGAAGCCGCTCTGCGGATAGGTCGCGTCGTCCATCCCGGGCTCCGCGGCCGCTGGCGGCCCGTCGCTGCCGTACTCGTAGCGGTCATGCACGGACGTATCGAGAGCGTCGGCGATGCTCACCCCCGGGCCGTCGATGGCGATCGACACGAGGTCGCCGTCGTCGTCATGCAAGCGCAGTGCGGCACCGAGCGCCCGCAACGACGGGGTCGAATGACCGACGACGCGCGCTTGGTCAAGCTCACCAAGGTACGGCGTGCGATTCGTCCCCGGTCCCGCGAAGCGAAAGGCGAAGCTGTCGGGCACCATGACGTGGCCGAAGAGATCTTCGATGCCCGAGCCCACACCGAGCTGCACCTCATAATCGTGGTCCGTCTGGAAACCGGGTCCCGTCGACGGCGGTCGGAGGGTGAGCGTCGATCCGAGCGGCCGCGTCTCGACGCGATAGCCGCGGCGCGGCAGGCCGGTGGTCGTATCCGTGATCAGAATATCGTCGCGACCGACGCTGTCGACCACCAGTACCTCCACCTCCCCACTCACGCTGTCACGCAGTTGCGCCTCGATCTCCCACGCCTGCGCGAGCGCCCCCGCGGGCGGCGCCGTGTCACCGAGCGCCGGCACCCCGGTATCGGTAGCAGCGCGCGTCGTAAAAGTCGCGACGACGGGGCTCGCGAGCGCGTTGCCCGCCAAATCGCGCAACCCGACCATGCTCACGGTGACCGCGGTCGCGGGCGGCAGACCGCGATGGGGGAACAAGAGCAGCGTCGCTTGCAGGTCGTTGAGCCCATAGCTCTGCTCGATGTCGTCCGCGAGCAACCCCGCCGCCGTCACGGTAACCCCCGTTGCAAGCGTGCTCACGTCGATCGGCTCGCTGAAGGTGACGATGAGCGGTGTGCGTGGGTCGACGTTGCTGTCATCGTCGCCCGGAACGAGCGAAAGCACCTCGGGAGCATGGGCGTCCGCTGCGGCCGAGGCCCGCACCTGGAGTAGCACACGGCCGCCGGAGAAGTTGGTCGCGGCGTCATAGACGCCCCAGAGGTCTATCTGGTACTCCTCACCGGCTTCGAGCGCGACGAGCGGCGACAGCGTCATAACGAGTGTCGTGGGCGTCGTATAGCTCAGACTCAAGCCACCGTCGAAGCCTGTGCCCACACTGCCGGACAGCTCGATCGTGCGACCCGTAACGGTCGCCTGGGCGTACCCAACATTCATGTCCTCGTCGAAGGTGAAGGTCATGATGTCGCCCCCTTCGACGTCACCTACGGGCACCGGTCCCGCGAGCACGTTGCTCGTCGCCGAAACAACGGCGGTCAGTTGTGCCGGCGTGCCGGCGCGCGTCGTGAAGCTGGCATCGTGCGCGGGCGAGAGGGCGTTGCCAGCCACGTCCATCGCCGTCGTCGCAACACGAAGGGTGTACTCGGTGACCTCGGCGAGAATGTCGACGTTGGTGATCCCTGCCGGATCCTGTGTATCCGGCAGAATCGTCACCGTGGTGCTGTCAGTCGACCAGACAAACAAGTAGCCGTGCACGGGCTCGCTCGCTTCCGGGCCCTCGAGCACGAACGCGCCTTCGACGCTCGCGCGATTCATGGGCTCGTTGAACATGATCTGCACGTCATCGGCCGCGGAGGTAAAGCCGCCCCACGGAGCGCTCCACGACACCCACGGCGCACTCGCGTCGACGAGCACGCCGTCGGAGAAGAGGCTGAAGTCGCCGAATTGGCCGAGGGGATTGACGGCCGCGACGCGGGCATACAACGTCGCACCCTGCCACGCGGCGGCATCGAGTAAGAACGGTCGCTCGGTAATGTCGCCCGTCTCGTAGACGACGCTGCCAACGCTCGGCGCGGTCGCCACTTGGATGAAGTAGCTGGCGATGCCGCTCTCGGCATCGGTCGCGGCGCTCCAGTCAAAGCGCACCGTGCGCGGTGACAGCGTGCCAGCGTCGCTCGGCGTGCCCGGGGCGCCGGGGGGCGTAAGATCGCGCGTGATGCCGTCGGACGGATTCGACCACGTTCCTTGCACGGCGGTGGCGCTCACACCCGCAACGCGCGCGTAATAGCTACGCCCGTTGGGGTCGGCGGCGACATCGAGCGTGTAGGTCACGACGGCACCAACGTTCGCGTCAAAGACATCATTGGCACCGGGATGCGTGCCGACTTGCAGCACGTACGTCGCCGCGTCGACGACGGCACTCCAGCCGAAGGAGACGCCATCGCTCGCCGTGTAGGGTCCATCATCCGAAGGCGTAAGGGGCCGTCCCGGGGCCGTCGCATCCAGCCTGATGCCATCGCTGAACGCGCAGTAGTCGCCCCACACGCCTGCGCCGTTGCGGGCGCGCACACGAGCGTAGAGAGTGTCGCCGTTGCCACCGAGGTAGTCGTACAAGAGCACGTCGCCGATGCTCGCATCGACGACGAGACTCGTGTCATCAGGGGACAGCGAGACTTGCACCCAGTAGCCTGTGACACCGCTTATGTCATCGGTCGCCGCGCTCCAGATAAAGCGCGCCGTCATCTCGCGACTGTTGGGGCCCTCGTCGACCACCGCGCTCGGTCCGTCGGGCGCCGTCGCGTCGATCGTAACGCCGTCCGACCAGGGGGACCAAGCGCCGAGCACCCCCGCGCCGTTGCGCGCCGCCACCTGCGTGTAGAGCGTCTCGCCGTGCTCGGTCGTTACATCGAAGTCGTAGCTCGTCAGGTTCGCAACGTCGTCTTCGAGGACCAGGCTGTCCGTCGAGGCCGCGTCACGCGCGACGCGCACACGATACGCGATGATGCCGCTCTGCACATCGAGCGCCGCGCTCCAGGCGACGTGCAGGAGCGCGTCATCGAGCTCACCGGCGTCGGCCGCCTGCACGGGCGCGCTCGGCGGGGTGAAGTCGAAGTACAAGGGTCCAACAAACGGTGTGAAGTCGCTGACGTTGTCCTGCCCGTCGACCGCCGCGATGCGCACGTAGAGCCGCTCACCGTCGGTGCCGGTGTAGCTCCAGCTCGGGCCATCGGCGCTCTGTTCGAGAAACACCCCGCCGGCAGTCTCGTCGGACGAAACCTGGACGCGATAGTACGCGACACCGGACCCCCGGTCATCGGCCGGCGACCACGTGAGAGCGAGTATCGGTACGGCAATGTAGGGACGCGGCGGCCCGGGCAATGGCGACTGGATGGGGGCCACGTCGTCGGCGGTCTCGAAAGTCACGACGTAGGGCGTAGCGAGCGCGTTGCCGGCGACGTCACGCACGCCCGTGCCAACCGTCAACGTGTAGGGTGCATAGAGCTCGAGTGTCGCGGCCGGCGTGATGACGAGCTTGTGCTCGGCGCTCACGTAGCTCAGCGTGACGTACGCATCGCCGGCGCCCGTCGGGTGCAGCACGACGACCTCGGGCGTGAGGCTCGCTTCTCGTACTGCCTCACTGAAGGTGACGCTCAGCGCTGCGCCACGCGGCACCGCCATGGCGCCATCGGTCGGGTCAGTCGCCACCACGGTGGGTGGCGTCTGGTCAGTTGGACCGGCAGGCTCCTCCTCTTTGCCACAGGCGGCGGCGAGGGCGAGCACGGCGAGCAAGCCAGCAAGAACACGGAGACCACGGAGAAACGACTGCATGGCGACCCCCTTGGCGCGTTGCGCGCAAGCCACCCATGCGATGCAGCTCTAAGTAGTGTCGTCGTGCGTTCGTTGGCAACCCTGAAGCGCGATGTCCGATGCGAGCCCCTCAGCCCTCGTACACCTCGTCGGTGATCTTGAGTCCTTCGTCGATGATCGCGAACCCTTCGTGCAACTGACTCTCGGTGATGCACAACGGCGGATTCGTCATGAAGCTGCTCCAGTGCACGAACGTGAAGAGGCCGTTGTCGAGAAAGAACCTGTGCAGCTTGGTCATGGCTGGATGCGTGCCATTGTAGGGCGCGAGTAGCTCACCTTTCTTGTTCTTCTGCACGTCCATCATGCCGAAAAGGCCGATGCAGCGGCCCTCCTTGCACGACGGGTGCTTTTTGATCAGGCGGTCCATCTCCGCGCGCATGACCTTTTGCAGCTTCGCGGCGTTCTCCACCATGTGCTCGTCGATCATCACACGGATGACCGCCTCCGCCGTGGCGAGGCTCAGCGGATGGGCGTTGTAGGTGAGCCCGCCGTGGAAGACGTTCTTGCGAAAATGCGCGGCGATGGGATCCGAGACCCCCATGGCGCCGAGCGGGATGTACGAGCTCGTCAGCCCCTTCGCCATGGTGACGATATCGGGCACGACGTCGAAGTGCTCGAAGGCGAACATCTTACCCGTACGCCCGAGCCCACACATCACCTCGTCGCAGATGAGCAGAATGCCGTGGCGTGAGAGCATCTCACGCATGCCCCTGAGCAGGCCCTTGGGCGGCACGAGAATCCCGTTGGTGCCGGTCACAGTCTCGATGATCATCGCGGCGATGGTGTGCGGCCCTTCGTAGGTGAGCACCTCGTCGAGATAGGTGAGGTAGTTCTTCGTGATCTCTTCGTCGCTTGAGCCGAACGAGTAGTTGTAAGGCTTTGGATCCATGACGTGGATGTAGCCCGGGCCACCGGGCTCATTGGCCCAGCGACGGGGATCGCCCGTCAGCTGCATGGTGGCGTTGGTGCCTCCGTGGTAGCTGCGGTAGCGGCTCAAGATCTTCTGACGCCCAGTGTAGAGGCGCGCCGCGCGGATGGCGTTTTCGTTCGCCTCGGCGCCACCGAGGGTGAAGAAGAAGGTATTGATGTCGCCCGGGACGATCTCGGAGAGCAGCTTGCCGAGCCGAGCACGCGGCTCGGTCGCGGTGCCCGGATAGACGAAGATGAGCGTCTCGGCCTGCTTCTTCATCGCTTCGAGGACGCGCGGATGCCCGTGGCCGATGAGCACGCTCATCAGCTGACTGTTGAAGTCCAGGATGCGCTTGCCCTCGGGCGTGTAGATGTAGACGCCCTCGGCGCGGGCGATGGGCAGCGGATTGACCGCGTCCGTCGCCGACCAAGAGTAGAGCGTGTACTTCTTGCAGTCATCGATCATCTGCTGCGAGTTCATTGTCCACCACTCCTTACGACTACGACATCCAATTGGCGTCGCTCTGCACGGCCCACTTGGTCGTCACCTTGCGCGGCCTCGTCCAAAACAAGAAGCCTTCCATGCCGGTGATGTCACCGTGGCCGAGCTTGCTGTCGTTCCAGCCGCCGAAGGCGAAGGGCTCGCGCGGCACCGGCACGCCGATGTTGACCGCGCACATGCCCGCTTCGAAGCGCTCGATGGCGTAGCGCGCCACGTGGCCGCTCGTCGTGTAGATGGCGGCGGCGTTGCCGTAGGGGTTGGCGTTCTCGATGGCGATGGCCTCGTCGAGCGTCGCGACCCTGCGAATCGAGAGCACGGGCCCAAAGATCTCTTCACACGACGCCGGCATGTCGCCGGTGACGTTGTCGAGCACGGTGGGTCCCACCCAGTAGCCCTTCGCGTCCTTGACCTTGGCGCCGCGGCCATCGACGAGCACCTTGGCCCCGCGCTTCTCGGCGTCGTCGATGTAACGCGTGATGCGCCCGACGCTCTCTTCGTTGATAACGCTGCCGATGTCGACGCCGACCTTGATGGCCTTGGCTTTTGCGACCAGCTTGTCGACGATGTGCTGCACGTCGCCGACGGCGAGCATCACCGACGCCGCCATGCAGCGCTGTCCCGCACCGCCAAAGGCCGAGGCGACGACGTTGGACGAGGTGAGCTCGGGGTCGGCGTCGGGCACGACGACGAGATGATTCTTCGCGCCGCCAAGACACAGCATGCGCTTGCCGTTGGCGGTACCGCGCGCATAGACGAGCTTCGCGACGCGGGTCGAGCCGACAAAGCCGATGGCCTTGATGCTCGGCTCATCTGCGAGGCCTTCGACCGCCGCCTTGGTGCCGTTGACGATGTTGAACACCCCAGCCGGCAGCCCTGCCTCCTCAAGCAACAGCGCGAGCTTCATGGCCCCAAAC
>CAYHNK010000034.1:0-22507 GCA_964357695.1 uncultured Bdellovibrionales bacterium
ATTGGCGCCCTCGCCCCTATAGGCGCGCGGTGACAGCCAGCACCCGAGCGGTCCCCGCCGAGGCCTGCTCCGCAGCCACCGAGTACCGCCGCGCGCTCGGCGTCATCGACGCCGTCGCCATCGTCGTGGGCCGTATCATCGGCTCCGGGATCTTTCGCACCCCCGGCCCCATCATGGCGCTCGTCGCCTCGACCTCGCTGTTCGGGCTCGTGTGGCTGCTCGGCGCCCTCGTCACCGTGCTCGCCGCGACCCTCTACGCGGAGCTCGTCGCCATGATGCCGCGCGCGGGCGGACCCTACGTCTATCTGCGCGTCGCCTACGGACCTCTGTGGGCCTTTCTACGTGGCTGGGCCATGTTCTTCGTCTCCGAGACCGGCGCCATCGCTGCCGTCGCCCTGGTGTTTGCCGAGTACACGAGCGCGCTACTCGTCGCCACCGGTGGCGCGCCGCTCACGCGTCCCGCCATCGCCGCGCTCGCCCTTGCCGTGGTGTGGCTGCTCACGACCGTCAATCTGTTCGGCGTCGCCACGAGCGGCGCGGTGCAGCGCTGGCTCGCCAGCATCAAGGTGCTCGCCGTGCTCGCCATCATCGCGACCTCGTTCGTAAGCGGCGGCAATACAGCGAACTTCGTCAGTCCCCTCTGGCCGACCGAGCTCTCGTGGGCGAGCGTGCTCGCGGTGGCGGCCGCGTTGCGTTACGCGTTCTTCGCCTTCAGCGGCTGGGAGGGCGCGACCTACGTCGCCGAGGAAGTGCGCAATCCGCGTCGCAATTTGCCGCTCTCGCTCTTGCTCGGCATCGGCGGTGTGCTCGTCCTCTATCTGGGCACCAACGTCGCCTATCTGTATCAGCTCACGCCCGCGCAGATGGCGCAAGCACCCTCGGTTGCGGTCGACGCCTTGCGCATGGCCGCTGGCGCTGCGGGAGCCACGCTCATTGCAGTCGCCGTGATGATCAACACCTTCGGCAACGTCAGCACGCAGGTGCTCTGCAAGGCACGCACCTGGCAGGCCATGGCACACGACGGGCTTTTCTTCTCGCGCTTGGCGCCGCTGAGCGCGCGCTACCAAACGCCCAACGCGGCGCTCATCGCGCAGGGCGCGTGGGCTTCGCTACTACTTGTCGTCGCAGCGTTCGCCACACACGCCTACGAAACGGTCATCGACTTCTTTACCGCCACGAGCACACTCTTTAACCTCATGACACTTGTCGCCGTGCCGATCTTACGACACCGCTTTCCCGACCTGCACCGTCCCTATCGTGCCTGGCTCTACCCGTGGGGGCTCATCATCGTGCTCGCGCTCTACGGATCGTTTTTCATCCTCACCCTCGTCACGGCGTTCGTGCCGTCCATCATCGGTCTCGGGTTGACGGCGACCGGCCTCATCTATTACCGCTACAAGCAACGCCACCCAGGGGGACGTCATGCCGCTCGTGCGCCTACAGACCTCGGCGACGCTGGATGATGAGCAGCGCCGCGCGCTCGCCCAACGTCTCAGCTCCGCCACCGCGTGGTTACTCGGCAAGCCCGAGTCCTATCTGATGGTAGTCATCGAGCCGCCGGCGACGATGCTCATGGGCGGGGAGGACGCTCCTGCCGCCTATCTCGACGTGCGTGCGGTGGGCACGATCAGCGCGGAGCAGGCGGGCGCGCTCAGTCGCGAGTATGCCAAGATCCTCGTCACCGCCCTGAACATCGACCCGGAGCGCATCTTTACCACCTACACCGGCGTGCCGGCGAGCCACTGGGCCCACGGCGACAAGACCTTCGGATGAGTGCCACGCGCTGTCCTTGGTGCGGCACCGATCCGCTCTACGTGGCCTATCACGACGAGGAGTGGGGCGTACCCGAGTGGGATGATCGCGCGCTCTTCGAGAAGCTGCTCCTCGACGGCTTTCAGGCAGGCCTGTCGTGGATCACCATCCTGCGCAAGCGCGAGGCCTTTCGTCGCGCATTTGACAGCTTCGATCCGGAGCGCATCGCTCGCTATGGCGATGACAAAGTCGCGGCACTGATGGCCGACGCGAGCATCGTGCGCAACCGCGCCAAGATCCAGGCCGCGATCACGAGCGCCGATGCCTACCTCACCCTACGCTCACAAGGCGAGAGCTTCGCGACTCTCGTGTGGTCTTTTGGCGACGGTCGGCCCCGCCAGAACCACTGGCGCCGCCTCTCCCAGCTACCCGCCGCCACGCCCACGAGCCATGCGCTGTCGAAGGAGCTGCGCGCGCGCGGCTTTCGCTTCTGTGGGCCCACGATCGTCTACGCGTTCATGCAGGCCGTCGGGATGGTCAATGACCACTTGGTCACCTGCCCCCGCCACGCCGAGCTCGCTTAGGAGCCGGCGAGCATTGACGAAATCGTGGCGCGGTGGCTTACTCGCGCGCCGAAGGAGGTCCCTGATGAGAGCCAAGACCGAGTGGACACTGCAATCGGGCGTTATCGTGTTCGGCTTGCTGCTGAGCGGCCTTGCGATGGCGGCGCCGCCGACAGAAGCCGAAACCGTTGCACAGCGAATCGCCGAGTACATGGTTCGTGCCCGCGCAGTCATTGCCAACAACCAATCGCTGTTCAACAACTCCGGCAAGGCCGATAAGGGCTTTTCCGCCGCGGTCTACGAAGTGGAGATCGCCGATGGGTTCAACCGCATGACCGGTATGGACGTGACCAAGCTCACCGACAACGGCCGCGTCAGCGCCACGATTCTCAAATTGCACCAATCAGCCAAGGAAATCGTCACTGAGGCGCAGCCGCAGATCAATACGCCAGGCCAAGGATTCAAGTCCTTTTCCCCGGCGATTTTTGGCAAGCGCACCTTGGATCGCTTCGGCGAGAAGACGGGGCTGAAGGCCAAGCAGACCAGCATCAAGAACCGAAACCCCGCTAACAAACCGGACGAGTTCGAGCGACAGATCCTAGAAAAGTTTGCCACCGGCTGGCGCAAGCAGCAGCCATATACCGAGGCAACGGTAGTCGACGGCAAGAAGGTCGTGCGGCACATGCTCCCGCTCTACATCACCGCCACGTGTCTGCCCTGCCACGGCGACCCTGCGGGCGAGCGCGACATCTCCGGCAACATCAAGGAAGGATACAAAGAAGGCGAGCTTCGTGGTGCTATCAGCGTCATAGTCCCGTTCGACAAGTGAAGTCCCGCCCGCTCGTGTCCCAACCGTGAGCTTGACCAGAAAGTTCGTCGCCAACATTCTCGTCGGCGTGACCCTCACGTCGGCGGGTCTCATGTTGCTGTTGACACGACACGAGCGCTCGGTGCTGGTTGAGCAACTCCGCCGCAAGGGTGAAAACCTGGCGCGGCTGATTTCCGGAATCTCGGCCGATCCGATCGTGGCCTACAATTACATGTTCTTGGATGGCTACGTTCGCGACGTGGCCAAGGACCCTGACGTCAGCTACGTCGTCATCTTTGACCGCGACGGCAAGCCGTTGACGCGCCAGTTCACCGTCCCCGCCATAGGCACCCGTCACCTGGTCGAAATCGCAGAGCCGATCTTCCAGGCAGGTGAGCGCATCGGTACCACGCGCATCGGTCTGTCAACCGCGGGCGTCGAGCGGGCGCTGCGCCAATCGCAGATCATCATCGTTGCGCTGTCGCTCATCAACATGTTTCTGACGTGGCTCATCGTCTACGTGCTGTTTCGTCGCATCGTGTTTGCAGCGGTTGAGGGCGTCAAGACGGGCATGGTCAGAGTTGCGGCCGGCGATCTGTCGCGCGAGGTGGAGGTCCGGTCCGAAGACGAAATCGGGGCGTTGGGCCGTGCGACCAACAAGATGATCGCCGATTTGACGCACCTGATCGGCGCCTCTCAGCAACACTCGCAGCGACTCGACACCTCTGCAGGCTCGTTGGCCGCAGTGGCGCAATCGATGGCCGCGGCGTTTAGGCGGCAAATCGAGACGCTCGGGGGCATCACCGATGCGGTCGGCGACATGGACCACCTGACTCGGGATCTCTCTGCGGAGGCCGTGGGCCTACAGGACGCAGCCCGAGTGTCGTCGTCGTCAACTGCGGATCTCGCCAAGACAATCGCTGTGGTCAGCCGCACGATCGCCGAGATCCGCAGCCACATCGAGTCGGTTGCGCTCACCGTCAGCAATCTTTCGAGCACGGTGACCGCCGTGGCCGCGAGCGCCGAGCGGACGGCCAAGGTCTCGGAAGAGGCGCGGGAGGCGGTCGGCGTCATCAGCGCCGGTATTGGCGAGATGGAGCAAATGGCCGAGGAATCGCGGCGGCTCTCGGAGGCGCTGCGCGAAATCGCCCTCAAGACCGGCGCCGAAGCAATCAAACGCACCCCCATGGGCATTCGCACGATTCAAGAAAGTGCCGAGTTGTCCGACCAGGCCATTCGCGAGCTACAGGACGGTGTGCAGAGCATCAGCGGCATCGTCGCGGTGATTGACCAAATCGCGCAGCAGACCAATCTGCTGGCGCTCAATGCCGCGATCATTTCGTCCCAGGCCGGCGAGCACGGCCGCGGATTCTCTGTGATCGCCGTCGAAGTACGCGACCTGTCGGCAAAGACAAGCGCGGCAACGACCCAGATCACGCAACTGATCGCAACCGCTCAGAACGCGGCGAATACCTACTACGACTACCAGAAGCGAGTGATGACGAGCGTCAAGGTCGGTCTGGATCTCGGCCGTGAGGCCGAAGCGGCGCTCGATCGCATCGTCGTCAGCGCCGACGACGTGACGAGCAAGGCCAACTCCATCGCCAAGGTCACCGCGGCACAGGTGGGGGCCACACGTCGCTTGGCCGAGAGCGTGCAAGTATTTGCGGATGCGGCCCTGGCGATCAAGAAGGCCACGCACGAGGAAGCGCAGGTCGCCGTCTCGGTGAGCGAAAGCATGCAGCGCGTGCGCGATATGGTGGGCGCGGTCGACAAGTCCACCGAAGGGCAAAATCGTGGCAGCAAGGTCATTGCCCAAAGTGCCGAGCGCGTGATGCAGGCAGCTGAGCGCGTGCACCGAGTGACCGTGCGGCAGCAGGACCTCAGCGCCACGATTGTGCAAGCGATTCAAAGCCTGCAGAGCTTGACCAACACCAGCTCGGCCGAGGCCCAGAGCATCGAGACGTGCTCGAGCCAAATGACGCAACTGTCTTCGTTCCTACAACGTGAAATGATCAAGTTCCAGATACGGCCGCCGAGCCCGGACGGCTCCACCAACTAACGCAGCTCGTTCGTCCAGATGCACCTGAACGGATATGTCGTGCCGAGGCCCGCCCAGGTCATGTCTGCGGCCCAGAGGCCCTGATAGGTCGCCCCCTGCGCGCTTAGGAGCCGGCGAGCGCCGCTTCCAATTCGCTCGCGTCGATGGCCCCTTCACGGTCGATGACCACGCGGCCATCGACGATTTCCACCACCGTCGACGACGGCTCGGGCGTGAGATCTCCCTGATCGACCAACAGCCGCACACGCGTGCCGAAGTTTTTTCGCACCTGCGCGACCGAGCTGTCGCCGCCTTTGCTTTCGTAATTCGCGCTCGAGACGAGTAGCGGTCGCCCGAGCTTCCCGACCACTGCCCGCGCCAGCGCGGAGGCGGGCACACGCACACCCACGCGGCTCTTTTGTCCCCCGAGCAGCTTTTGCACCTTGGCCGGTAGCGACTCGCGCAGTGCCGCACGAATCGTTAGCCGTCCGGGCCAAAACGCCTGCGCCAACACGCGCGCCGCAGCATCGAGCTCGTCGGTCACGGTCGCCAGCATCGCCAAGCTATCGACAAAGACCAATGCCGGCGCCCGCTGCACGCGGTGCTTGGACTGCATCAGCTCCATCACCGCCCCGGCATCGGTGAGATCGGCAACAATGCGATAGCGACCGCCACACGGCAGGCACACAAGACCTGCTTCAGAAAGCACGCCAACAATTTCGCTAACCAGCGCCGCATCGGCGCGATCTTCGTCACCTGTCACTGTCTTCATGGAACCTCCCCGGGCGTTGTGGCCCAAGCGGATTGTGCTTGCCAACGACCCCGAGCGCAAACTACAAGGCGCGCGCGTGTGGCGCACTTTCGACACGGAGGCCGCGTTCGTCAACCACCCCTCGGTGGCGCAGGTGTCGCTTGTCCAGCCCGCCCTCGTCGATGCGCGCCCCCGCCTCGTCGCTGTCGATCTCGCCCGCGCACTCGCCGTCTTCATGATGGTGCAAGGCCACTGCCTGCACGCCTTGCTGGCACCGCAGTTCGCGCAAGGACCAGTCTTTGAGACCTGGCTGTGGATCCGCGGCCTGAGCTCCGTGATGTTCACGACCCTTGCCGGCTACGCGTTTGCTATCGCCACAAGTAAGCGCTGGCACGAGCACGTGCGCTTGGGTGAAGCTGCGCGACAACGCGTCGGGCGCCTGCTGAGCTTCTTCGTGCTCGGATACGCGATGCACTTCCCGGTGTACGGCGTGCGCAACCTCGCCACGCTCAGCACAACCGGCTGGCGGGATTTTCTCCAGGTTGACGTGCTGCAAGCGATTTACGTTTCCGTGCTCACCCTCGAGCTGCTCGTCATCGTCAGTCGCACGCGTCGGCGATTTGTGGCAGCCACCCTGGGACTTGGCACCCTCGTGGCGCTCGCCACGCCGCTTATGCGCCTGCACGACTGGCAAGCGACGTTGCCGCTGTCGCTTGCGGGGTATTTGTACGAAGGCAGCGGCTCGAACTTCCCGCTCTTTCCATGGAGCGGCTTTGCGCTCCTCGGCGCCGGCCTCGGCACGCTGACCGTCGATTGGCAGCGTTCTGGCATCGAGCACGTCGCGCGCCGACTGCTCGGCGTCGGTGCGGGTCTGTTGGGCCTCGCCACGGCGTGGCAGCTCTTGCCCGCACACATCTTTCGGCCGTCGCTCGAGCCCGAAGACAGCTCCGACTTCCTATTTCTGCGCCTCGGTATCGCGCTCGTGCTGCTGGGGCTGCTGCTTTTCGCAACGCGCCGCACGAGACGCCTACCCGACTTCCTCGCCGTCGTCGGGCGTCAGTCGCTGCTCATCTACTTTGCGCACGTGGTGCTCGTCTACGGCTCGATCTGGAACCCGGGCCTGCGTGACGTGGTGGGTGGCAAGCTGGGTCCGCTCGCCACCTTCGGCAGCATCATCGCCATCGAGACGTCCATGGTGCTCTTGGCTCTCGGTTGGGACAGCTTCGCGCGCCGTGCCCCACACCTGCGCGGCCCGGTGAAGTGGGCCTGCGCCATCGCGTTGGCGGTGCCGCTGCTCTGAGTCGTCGGGCGTCAGTCGGCGAGGCGCCCGAGCTTGCTGCTCACGAGCTGACGTAGCTCGAGCTGCTCCTGACGATCCGCGTGGCGTGTCGCGATCTGCGCCTGCAGATCAGCCACGCGCGCGAGACGCTCATCGATGCGCTCGACGGCCTCGCCTTTGGCCTGCGCCCGCGCTTCGGTGAGCAAGCTCGCAAGCTGTGCCAGCACCCGCGGGAAATCAGCAGTGCGGATCTCGGCGGAGGCGCCCTCAAGGCCCGGGGTGAGCTCGAGCTCGCGCGTGAAGGTGGAGCCGCCGGCCTCGATGAAGTCGAGCGCACGGTCGACATAGACGCCCTCTCGGCCACCGAGCCCGTCCGCCTTGAGCAGGTCGGCAAAATACCCTTGGAAGGCTCCGAGCTTGTCACCCAGATCGCCCACCTCGTGCGTAAGACGAGCCTCGTTACGCAACCCCTCTGCCGAGTCCCATTGATCCTGAGGATGCAGCTCCTCGGCGGCGCGCTCCCGCTCGCTGATCGCCCGCTCGTACACCTGCATGAGACCGAGCAGACGCTCCCCTGCCGGCAGCGCGCGTAGGGTCTGTAGCTCACGGAAGGCAAGATCTTCGTGCGTGTAGGCCTCGATATCGGCGACGCGCACCGCACCCTGGGGATGGGATTGTCCGTCCCGAGCAGCGAGCGCGTCATCGGCGCCACGCTTGGCCGAGCGATCAAGCTTGTCCTTGGCCCACACCGCGGGATCGCCCTCCAGCAGCTCCACCAGGCGGCGTGTCTTGTCCTCGTCGGTGCCAAGCACGCGGTCGGTATTGAGCATGTAGTCGGTCAGCTGCGTCGGCAGCGCGACGCCCTGCAGGGCCGCGGCAAAGCGATCGGCAGTCGACTCGGCCGCACGGCTCACGACCATGAAACGCTTGAGAAACTCTGCCATGGCGGCGGCGTCTTGCTCCTCCTTGTTGGCCTTCTTGTCGCCTTTGTCCGCCGCGAACGCCTCGCGTAGCGCCGGGAATGCTCCGCGCAAGACTTGCCGCGCGGTATCCTTGGGGATTTGTGCGAGCAGCGACGGGTCACGCAAGATCTTCAGTGGCAGCTCGTCGCCATAGCGTTTGGTGAGCGCTTCCTGCAGCTGTTGGCCGACCTTCGTGCCCTGTTCCACTTCCTTGAGTAGATCGACCCCGGCGCTCTGCATGAGCACCAGCAGCAGCGTGTCGGTGATCACCACCTCGTCGCGAATATGGCCGAGCTCGTGCGCGATGACCGACTCCGCAACGAGACGCCCGATGGGGTAGTCGTGTGCGCCGGTCGTTCCCGGCGCCACCGCCTTGCCGTCGTCGTTGACCGGAACGGAAATCCAGTCGCCCTTGTTGTGGCTCCACAGCTTCTCGAACAGACCAGCGGCCACGGTGACGCGCGCCCGCTCCATCGCCGAAGTGTAGACGTAGGCGTTGGGCGCGAGACTCGGATCCCACACAACGGCAATCTCGTCGGTGAAACCAAGCGTCCGGCCGGTCGCTTGCGTCACATCGTAGATGGCCTTGTAGACGCCACGAAAGTACGAGCGCGGCGTGCTGCGATCGAGGACGATACCGTCGCCGATATCCTGGCTCGCGAGCGCCTCCTCCTCTTGTCGCTTCGCAATGCGCTCGATGGTCGGCAGCAACGACTTGACCGAGTCGTCGGCAAGAATCGCGTCGAGCGTCTTGCGGTAAGCGGGCACGCGGATCCGATCGACGTCAAAAAGCAAGCGGCCGGTGCCCTGCTGCTCGGCCAGCTGATCGATCTCCTTGGCGACTATCGCCTCGTCCTGGCCACCGATCTTCGACGGCCGTGCGGGCTTCTTCGTCGGCATCGCGGCGCCAGTTTTGCCCATGATGCTTCCGAGTAGCTCGTTGAGGGCGTCTTGCTTGGCCGCGGCGAGCGGCGCCTCGACCGTCGACACCGCGGCCTCGAGCACTTCGGCGAGCTTGCCGACGAGCGCGGCATCGAGTCGTCGATGATCGCCGAGCAGGTGCACCCAGGCGGAGCGCATGACCTGCAATGTTGCGGCGTCCGTCGTATCGCGCACGAGGGCGATGAGGCGATCACGCGCCGCCCCCGCGTCCAGCGTGCCATCCACCTGCCCCCGGACTGCCGTGGCGATGCCCTCTTGCATGGCGGCAATCTCGTGCGCCTTCGTGTACACCTTGCCGCGCTCGGGGCCGGCGAGAAGCTTTTCGAGTGCCGCACGACGGGCGAGCTCGTTCTCCCCGCGCACGACGGCGTCCGCGCCACCTTGGTCGACCTGTTTGCGTGCCTCGGTGGCCAGCGTCTCGCCGAGAAACTCGACAGTGTCCCCGAGCGCTCGCCGCTGCTCGGCCTTCGGCGCGCTCTTGATCTTCGCTTCGGCCGCGGCGAGCTCTTTCGCCGTCACCGTGTTGCCACCCGGGCTCATTGGCCGCGTCGCATCGAGAATTGCGTCGTAGTACTGCCCTGCCTGCTCGCCCGAACCGTTCTTCACACGACCCATGGCTGCCTCGCTTGCTACTGGCGCACCGCAGACGTCGCGGAATCGCCCCGTCATGTTATCACGCCCCTTAGGATGCACTTGCCGCCAGTAAAAACGCAAGATCAATGTGTGGCAACGGGCGCTGCCGCGTTATAGACGGGCCCCATGAGCCCACGCCCCCCTGCGCGTTCGTCTTGGTCCAAGGCCGTCAAAGTCACCGGGGAGGAAGCTTGCCGGGCGCTACTGACGCGACGTCCACGCGACATCCGCCGCATCTACCTCATGCCCGAGCGTCTGACGGATTTTGCCGACATCGTCGCGTGGGCGAGCGCGCACAAGGTGCCTCTCGACCCGGCGCCGCGCGATGCGCTTGCGCGCCTAGCCGACACGATGCATCACGACGGCATTCTCTTCGTCGCCGAGCGCCCGCGGCCCGCAAGCCTCGCCAAGGTGCTCGAGGGCCTGTCGGCCTCCGAGCCGCTATCGCTGGTGCTCGCTGACGGCATCAAGAACCCCAACAACCTCGGCGCCATTGCGCGCGTTTGCGCCTACTTCGGCGTGCCGCACTTACTGACCTGCGGCGACAGTGCTGGCTACTCCGACGCGGCACTGCGCACTTCCCAAGGCGCGGCTGAGCTCGTCACCCTCGCGCCGCTCGACGACGCCACGCGGGCCATCGCGCAGCTCAAACAACGGGGTATCGCCGTGGTCGCCACGTCGCCACATGCGCGCGAGACGCTCGCACGGGTGAAGCTGCCGGCGCGCTCGCTCATGCTCGTCGGCTCGGAGAACGCGGGGCTCTCGCCTGCCATCGAGCGACTCGCCGACCACGTCGTCGCCATCCCGGGCAGCGGCGCGCTCGAGAGCCTGAACGTGGCCGTGGCCCTGTCGATCGTCCTGTGGGAGCATTGGCGCTCTTGGCGCCTCGGCGACAGCCGCCCGAGCCCGCCGCCCATGGCGGCCAAACAGCGACGGCCCAGATGTGAATAGTAGCGCGCCCGACCCCTAAATCCCCGCGCCATCTTGCAGCGCCAACGTGCGCGTCTGCGCTTGCGTAATGTTGCTCCCAGCAGGCACCGAGCGCGTGAGCCAGACGTTGCCACCCACAACCGAGCCTTTGCCGATGGTGACGCGTCCGAGAATCGTCGCGCCGGCGTAGATGACGACATCGTCTTCGACGACTGGGTGTCGATCGACGCCCTTGATGGGTCGGCCTTGATCGTCGAGGGGGAAGCTCTTCGCGCCGAGCGTGACTCCTTGGTAGATGCGCACGCCGCGGCCAATTACCGACGTCTCGCCGATGACCACGCCTGTGCCGTGATCGATGAAGAATTTCTCACCGATGCGCGCGCCCGGATGAATATCGATGCCGGTCACCGCGTGCGCCTGCTCGGTGATGATGCGCGGGATGAGCGGCACGCCGAGGGTATGGAGCTCGTGTGCCAGCCGATAGTGGGTGATGGCACGCAGCCCCGGGTAGCTGAAGATGATCTCGGCATAGCTCTTGGCCGCCGGATCTCCCTCGTACGCCGCCTCGACGTCCGTGCCGAGCACACGTCGCACCTCGGGCAGACGTGAGAGGAGCGCTTGCGTAGCCTGCACGGCGCGACGGTCGCAGCCATGAAAGACACTCGGGTCCTCGTGGCACTCAAAGCACAGGCCGCGCTTGACCTGCTCTTGCAGCGCATGCAGAACGCGGTCGAGCGTCGCACCGACGTAGAAGTGCAGACTCTCGCTGTTCAGATCCCATTCGCTAAAATAGCCGGGAAAGAACACCGATCGCAGCGACTCGACGATGTCGCCGAGCACCTCGCGCGATGGCAGTGAATGCCGTTTCTGCGTCGCGTAGCGGGTGGGGGCGAGCGGATCGCGGTGCGCCGCCAAGGCTTCGACCACCGGCGCCAGCGAGACGTGCCCCTCGATACCGTTCTCTCCCGCGACGAATGTTGGCCCGCTCGTTTCTGCCATGACGCGCCTCAGCCATTCTCCTGCTCAAAGAGCCAGGTGGAAAGATAGCGCTCGCCCGTATCCGGCAAGACGACGACGATCATCTTGCCGCGGCTCTCGGGCCGCGCCGCGACCTCGAGCGCCGCCCACAGCGCCGCACCGCACGAAATGCCGCCGACGATTCCCTCTTCGCGAGCGAGACGCCGCGCGGTCCGGCCAGCGTCTTCGTCCGTCACTTGGATAATTTCGTCGATGACCGTGCGGTCGAGCACCTTGGGCACAAAGCCGGCGCCAATACCCTGGATCTTGTGCTTACCGGGCGCGCCGCCGGAGAGCACGGGTGAGGCCGTCGGCTCGACGGCGATAGCCCGCACGGATGACTTTTTCGCCTTGAGCACGCTCCCCGCGCCGGTGATCGTGCCGCCGGTGCCCACCCCGGCGACGAGGATGTCCACCTTGCCGTCGGTGTCCTGCCAGATCTCTTCGGCCGTGGTGCGCCGATGCACCTCGGGATTGGCCGGGTTCTCGAACTGCTGTAGCAGCAGATGGCCAGGCCGTTGCGCCAGCTCATCGGCCTTGGCGATGGCGCCCTTCATGCCCTCGGTGCCCGGCGTGAGCACGAGCTCGGCGCCAAGAGCCGAGAGCAGCTTGCGCCGCTCGATGCTCATCGTATCCGGCATGGTGAGAATGATCTTGTAGCCGCGCGCCGCGGCGACAAAGGCCAGGCCAATCCCTGTGTTGCCGCTCGTCGGCTCGACGAGCACGGTGTCGGCGTGGATCTTGTCGTCCCGCTCAGCGGCCTCGATCATCGCCAAGGCGATGCGATCCTTGACGCTCGAGCAGGGATTGAAGGCCTCGAGCTTGACCACCACCTCGGCGTGGAGCCCCTTGGCCATGCGCCCCAAACGCACGAGCGGTGTGCGGCCGACGAGCTCGGTGATACTCCCAGCAATCTTCATGGTCCCCTCCCGTGTGAGCGCTAACCTACGCACGGCAGGGTCGACGGCGCAAGCACGCAGCGTTGACCGCCCCGCGTCGACGCCCTATACGACCCTCGCCACCTCAAGAGAGGACGTGGGTATGAAGACGATTCTCGTGACCGGCGCGGTGGGCCAAATCGGCTCCGAGCTGACGATGGAGCTGCGACGGCGCTACGGCGGCGCGAATGTCGTCGCCACCGACGTGCGCATGCCTTCGGATGTCGAGCTGCGCGACTCGGGACCTTTCGAGTTTCTCGACTGCCTCGATGCGCATCACATCACGCGCGTCATGCAGATCCACAGCGTCGACACCATCTATCATCTGGCGGCGCTGCTCTCGGCCGTCGGCGAGTCGCGCCCCAATCAAGCGTGGCAGATCAATGTCGGCGGGCTCTACAACATGCTCGAAGCGGCCCGCCAATATCGCTGCGCGCTCTTTTTCCCGAGCTCGATTGGCGCCTTCGGCGAGTCGACGCCCAAGGTGAAAACGCCTCAGGTGACGATCCAGCGACCGAGCACGATGTATGGCGTCACCAAGGTCACCGGCGAGCTGCTGTGCGACTACTACCATCATCGCTTCGGCCTCGACACGCGCGGCGTGCGCTTTCCGGGCCTCATCTCGTACCAGACGCAGCCCGGTGGCGGCACGACCGACTACGCGGTCGACATCTTCTACCAGGCGCTCGAGCACAAGAAATACACCTGTTACCTGCACGAGAACACCTGGCTCGACATGATGTACATGCCCGATGCGCTGCGCGCGATGGTCGAGATCATGGAGGCCGACCCGACGCGCATGCACCATCGCAACGCCTACAACATCAGCGCCATGACGTTCACGCCCGCGCTGCTCGCCGCCGAGATCAGAAAGCACGTCCCCGTGCTCGAGATGCTCTACGATGTCGATCCGGTGCGCCAGGCGATTGCCGACTCGTGGCCGGACTCGATGGACGACAGCGCGGCGCGCGAGGAATGGGGCTGGCGCCCGAAGTATGATCTCGCCGCCATGACCGTCGACATGTTGGACAAGCTCGCACCCCACACCCATCGCGGCAGCGAGCCGCATGGCCGCAAGTAGTCCCAAGGAGACGCGTATGCCTCTCGAGCGATTCACGCCCCAGCTTCGCCATGAAGTCGAGCAGCTTGATGCGGCGGGCACCACCAAGCGACGCGAGCCGGTGGTACGCGCCATCCTTGCTGCCAAGGGTGCGCACGGTCCACGCTTTCTGCTCGAAGGGCACGGCGAGACCCCGTTCATTCGCATGAGCTCGAACTCGTACCTCGGGCTGTCGTTGCGCAAGGAGCTGCGGGCGGCCGAGGAGAAAGGCGCGCAAGCGTTTGGTGTCGGCCCGGGCGCGGTGCGCTTTATCAGCGGCAGCTACGCGCCGCACATCGAGCTCGAACAACGCCTGGCGCGCTTTCACGGCCGCGACGCTTGCATGATCACGAGCGCCGCTTACACCTCGATGCTCGGTGTGGTGGTCACGCTGACGACGCCCGAGACGGTGATCGTGAGCGACGAGCTGAACCACAATTGCATCATCAATGCGATGAAGCTTGCCCGTCCGAAAGACAAGCGCGTCTATCGCCACCTCGATGTCCACGGGCTCGAGCGTGAGCTCGCTGCCTCGGTCGGCAACGCCGAAGCAGCGCTCGTCATCACCGATGGCATCTTCAGCATGCGCGGCGACTTGGCGCCCCTCGATGTCATCTCGGACATCGTTCGCAAGTACGACGACAAGTTCCCGCGCGGCGCCGTCCTCGTCGTCGACGACTCACACGGCGTCGGTGGTTTTGGGCGCACCGGCCGCGGCACCGAGGAATACACGGGCGCCAAAGGCATCGACATTCTCGTCGCCACGCTCGGCAAAGCGTTCGGCGTCAACGGCGGCTACATCGTCTCGTCACAACCGGTCATCGACTACCTGCGCGAGAAGAACCCGCTGTACATCTACACGAATCCGATCACGCCCTCGGAGGCGACCGCCGCCCTCGCCGCGCTCGATATCGTCGAGAGTCCCGAGGGTGAGCAGCTCCTTACGCACCTGCGCGCGATGACCAAACGCTTCGAGGACGGCATCGTGGCGCTCGGCTACGAGACGATCCCCAGCGAGCATCCGGTCGTGCCGCTGCTCGTGCGCGACACGGAGAAGACCGGGCGCCTCGTGCGTCACCTGCGCGCCCACGGCGTGCTCGCCACCGGGCTCAACTATCCAGTCGTGCCCAAGGGCGACGAGCTCATCCGCTTTCAAGTGGCGGCCGACCATACGCCGGCGGATATCGATGTCGTGCTGGCCGCGCTGGCAAGCTTCAAATAGAGCCGCACGCCCGGTCGAAGGAATTGGTCGGGGCGGCGGGATTCGAGCTCGCGGCCCCCAGCTCCCAAAGCTGGCTCGTGGCCCTACAGCGCTTAGCACGGCTTCGCAACCCATTGGAATCATTACAGCCGAGCAAGGCGCGTGGAAGCCGAGCGAAGCAAAACAAACACCGCGAGCCCCCACTGAGCCCCCGCGATCCGGGGTGCCTTTCGCCGCGCTTCGTGGTGGCGCCGATCACCTGCTGAGCGTCCGCCAGGTCGCCGAGCGACTCGGGGTGTGCACTGCGACCGTGTACAAGCTGTGCGACCGTGGCGACCTCGCGCACGTGCGCGTGAGCAACGCGGTCCGTGTGGCGCCCGCGGACCTCGCCGCATTCATCGCGAATCACACCAGCAACGGAAGGACACCATGAACATGCCGCGGAAAAATTCGCAGGAGCCCGCACACGTCGCGCGGTGCAAGGCGGTGCAGGGCACACGGCTGGCAGGTGACGGACACCGCTACGAGGCGTTGTGCGCGCGTACCGTTGGCGACCTGGGCGAGCATCGATGCACGCGGTTTGGTCGCGAGGTGGGGCGCGAAAAGAGTGCTGCGCCGCGCGCATGGGGACCGGCGATGGTCCGTCCTTTTGCTACGTGTCCCGAATTCCACGGGGGGTGAAGATGCCTCGACGTGCTGAGAACTGCGCCAAAGCAGCCCGGCCGACAAAGGCACCGGGCCGCCCATTCAAGCCCGGGCAGAGCGGCAATCCCGGCGGCCGTCCGGGCCTTCGCCCTCGGCGAGCGGCCGGCGCAACCGGCGATCGTGCGGCTGTCGGATCGGGGGGCAGGATCATGAAATCGCCTAGATGGGTAGCCAATAATTGCAGCGCGAGGTACATTCAATCATGAGGGGTCGGGAGGTCTTGCGGATCTTGGAGAAGCTTGGGTGCGCGAAGGTCCGCCAGAAGGGCTCGCACGTTCGCGTGGTCTGTGGTTGCGGCGAGCACTTCACAACGGTGCCGATGCACGCGGGCGAGGACGTGGGCCCGGGCCTCTTGCGCGCCATCGAGCGCGACATGCAGGAATGTCTCGGGAAGGGATGGCTACGGCGATGAAGACCTATCACGTGCGCTACGAGCTCGACGAAGCCGGCTACTGGGTTGCAAGCGTCACCAACGTGGTCGGCTGCCACACGCAGGCACGCAGCCTCGACACGGCGCGCGAGCGGATCCGCGAGGCCCTCGCGGTGTGTGTCGACGACGCTGGCAAGGCAGAGATCGCAGAGTCGTACCAGATCCCCCGCAAGCCGGCGCTGGCGGCGGCACGCCGTGCGACGACGGCGCGCGACCGTGCGGAGCGGGCCCAGCAACAGGCGCAAGCGTCGCTGCGTGAAGCTGTCCGACAGTTGCTCGCGGCGGATTTGAGCCAGCGCGACGCGGCCGTGGTCCTCGGCATTTCGCATCAGCGCGTGGCGCAGCTCGCTCCACAAAAGAAGAGGGCGTAACGCATGGCGCACGCCTACCGACACCGCGATCGCTGGTACGCGGCCTTTACGGACCACAACGGCGAGCGGCGCCGCTGCGCCACGAAGGCCCGCACCAAGAAGGAAGCGGAGCGCCTGCCCGACGATCTCGAACGACGCGCCGAGCGTCAACGGCTGGGCCTCGAACCGCTGCCCGTCGAGGACGGCGAGACGCTGGGCGAGCTGGTGCAATGGTGGCTCGCGGAATACTCGGCGCGCCTGCCGTCGCACGAGCGCAACGCCTATGTACTGCGCAAGCACGTGTTGCAGTCGAAGCTCGCACGCCAGCGTGTGTCAAAGCTCACGAGCGGCGAGGTAGCTGCCTACCTGCACAGGAGGGGCAAGACGCTCGGCCCGCAGTCGCTCAATCACCTTCGCCGCTACCTGTTGACCATGATCAACCGTGCACGCGAGGTGGGCCGCTTCACCGGCGCGAACCCGGTTGTCGCCGTCAAGCGCCGCAAGGTGCCGAGGCCCGCGCGTGACGATCTGCGGCCCGAAGAGATCCCTTCGGTGCTCGCTGCGGTGCCCGAGCGCTGGCGAGCGCTGTTCGCCTGTGCCAGCGCACGCTCACCGTACGCCGTAGCCATGGCCGCGACGTGACCAAGAGCGGGCGCGTCGACGTGATCCCCATCGCCGTTGGGCTCGTGCCCTTCCTTGAGCAAGCTATCGCCGCGGCGCTGCCCTGCGTGCGACATGAAGCTTTGGCCTCGACCTCGCGTGCGACCGATCCGCTTTCACGATCTGAGGCACACGACGGCAACGCTCTTGCTGCAACAAGGCGCATCGCTCGCGGTGACGCAGAAGGTGATGAGACACAGCACGCCGACGCTCACAGCCGAGACCTCCGGCCACTTGGAGCAAGCGCACCTTCGCGCGGCCGTCGACCAACTGCGGTTCGGCGTCGAAGCCCTCGCCGCGCCGAGCGTGCAAGAGCCTGTCGAGCAAGCCCGCTCCGTGGTCAACGGTGAATCTCAAGCCCCCACGGAGCCGCCGCCTGCCGACAAGAGCGCTCAATGCTTCGAGGCGCCCGAAGAAAAGCCAAGCATGTTGAAGGGTTTAAATGGTCGGGGCGGCGGGATTCGAACTCGCGGCCCCCAGCTCCCAAAGCTGGTGCTCTACCAGACTGAGCTACGCCCCGACGGGCTTTGCTCTGTAGTACGCGGCTCGGCGATGTGCAAGCCGAATTCGTGATATAGGCACGGCATGGGAATCGAGCTCACCGACGACCTTCTCACCGGCGTGTACGCCATCGACGAGCAGCACCGCGAGCTCTTTCGCCGCATCAATGCCTTCCTCTCCGCCTGCAACGACGAGCGCGGCGCGGATCGCGTGCGCGAGACGCTGGAGTTCATGCGTCTTTACGCGCTCGACCACTTTCGCAACGAGGAAGTGATGATGGCGGTGCGCGGCTACCCGGACATCGTGGCGCACAAGCAGCAACATGCTGAGCTCATCGCCGTGGTGGGCAAGCTCGAGGCCAAGCTGCAGCAGGAAGGCGCGTCCGAGAACGTCGTCGCCACGACACGCCGCGTGCTCGTCGAGTGGCTCGTCAACCACATCCGCAAACACGATAAGAGCCTCGCGGCGCACCTGCGTGACATGGGGGCGCTCTAACTGCTTCTCCCTGTTGCCACTCGGTCCGCGGTTGGGCATGCTGCGCCGCATGCCGAATGACCGACGCCAAAATGAACGACGCCACAACGGGCAAACCGACGCGAGCAACCGACGCGAGGCCGAGCGTCGTCGCGAGCAGCGCCGCAGCGAGCCGCGTATCGAAGTGGATCTGTGGGCCGAGCAGACGGACGGCGATGCCGTCTACTTTCGCCGCATCGCCAACCTGTCGCCTGGCGGGGTCTACTTCGAGCAAGGGATCCCGAGCACCGTCGGCAGCCGCATCAAGGTGCGGTTCACACTCCCCGGTGACGCTGAGCCCGTCGAGGTCCTCGGCATTGTCACACGCGCCGAGTGGGACCCCGGACATCTCGCCGAGGGCGTGCAGTTTGACAGCATGAGTGCCGAGACACGCACGCGCATCGAGCGCTTCATCGGCGAGAAGCTGACCCTCGGCGCCCCGTCATCACCCTAGCACGGCGATAGAAATCGACGGTGGCGCGCGCTTCGCGCTCGAAGGTTCGTTCGGTACGCACGCGCTCGCGGCCCCGACGTGCCCGCTCTTGACGCTGCTGTCCATCGGCGATGAGCTGTGACAGCGCCGCTGCGATGGCCGCGGGTTGCCGATCGACAACGGGGTAACCGACGTCTGCATCGACGAGCTCTGCGAGGGCATCGACCTGCACCGCCAAGAGCGGCAGGCCACACGCCATCGCTTCGAGGGCCGCGCGCGCCGAGGCATCGTTACCCGGCTGCGCGACAAAGGCGGCGTCCATGGCAGCATAGGCGAGCAGCAGGTCGTCACCGCGCAGGTAGCCCGTAAAATGGACTCGCGCGCTCAATCCGGCCCGCTCGACCCGCGCTCGTAAAGCGACCTCGGCCTCACCACGCCCGACAAAGAGCAGATGCAGCGCCGTCTCCCTGAGACTCGCGACGGCGTCGACGAGCTCTTCCTGGCCTCGTTCGGCAATCAGAGCCACATGCCCGAGCACGAGCGTGTCTGCGGGTAAGCCAAAACGCACCCGCGCCTCGCGTCGCGCCACATCACTGGGCGGCATAAAGAGCTCGGCGTCGATCGCGCCTCCGATGACCGCAACGCGCTCGCTGTCGATGCCGCTATGCAGGGCGAGCTGGGCACGGGCATGTGCGTGCCGCACGACAAACGCGTCAGCGCGCCCGTTCAGCCAGCGCTGTCCCAACCGTCGAGACAGCGTACGATTGGCGTGTACCGTGCGCACCCGCAGAGCCCCGCCGCCGACGAGCGCTAGCAATGCATGGTCGTGTGACTGGTGCGCATGCAGCACCTGCACACCGTGGTGCGTGATGAGGGCGCGTAACGCGCGCACGTCGGACAAGAGCTCGAGCGCCGATGACTTGGTCGACAGCGTCAACCCGAGCGGCGGATCGAGCCCGAGCCGCCTCAAACGTGGCGTTGCGGCCTCCTCGAAGGCGTCGTCGTCACCGCGCTTGCGGTCGTAAGCGAGGTAGACGGTGTGCCCGAGCCGTCGCTGCGCGAGCGCCAGTCCCGTCGTGGGCGGCAGTGGACCGCTGTAGAGCGGATAGCTCACCAGATGCAGGATGCTCAGCGGCGCGTCGGACACCACTGGCATGTAGCACGAAGCGAAATCCAACCAAAGCTCGGGCCGAGCGTGGATGCGTGCGCGGCCACGTCAACATCGCTCGTAGCACGGACAACCGAGGAAAATGACTGTTTCGACTCGACGAGGGGCTATAGGACCGCTGATGCTCTCGACGCTCAGGGTGATTCCCAGGCGCCGATGTCTGGCGCGCCACCGTTGTAATCGCCCGCCACGACACCATTGCAGTCGACGCCGAGCGCGGGATCACCAGCGTCGATGAGGTCGCTGCCGCTCGCCAGGCGATAATCGCCGGCTGCACGGTCAAGGTAGAGTGGATCGCTCGCGACGTCGCCCACGGTGAAGCTCGGGTTGGTCGTGACCCAGTGGTCGCCGCTCACGTTGGCGTAGAAGGCGTTGTGGTCAAAACGCGCCACCTTGGCATCGGCGCCGTAGATGACGCCCCAGCCTGCCGCGTGGTCGGTGATGGCGTTACCGACGATTTCGGTCAGCTCGACCAGGTTGCCGAGGTTGATACCATTGCCCGCGTTGTCGCTGATGGTGTTGTGGTAAAGCTTGGCGCCGCTCGTCTTGACGGTCAAGAAGATGCCGTCGCCACCGTTACCGAACACGGTATTGCCCTGCACCACGGCGCCGATGATGTCGTTGGAGCTGAAGTTGACGCCGTGCGCCCCGTTGCCATGGATGCGATTGTCCACCACGCGGCACGGGGCATTGATCTGCACACCGCTTGCGGCGTGCCCCGTCACCTCGTTGCCTGGGCCGAAGATAGGATCGAGGGCGCTGCTGCCGATGCTCACGCTGTTGCCGTTGTCGTGGATGGTGCAGCGCGACACCTCGTGACCCGCGCCGCTATTGAACACTACGGCGAAGCTCGGGCAGGCGGTGATCTCGAAGCCCAGAATGCGAATATTGCTGCCATCAAGACTCAGGCACGCTGAGCTCGAGCCGATCCCGCTGCCATCGATCACAGCACCGTCGCCGATGAGATCCACACCGTCGGCGTCGGTCTGGATTTGCAGGAGCCCTGCGAGCCCGATCGTGCTGCCACGCGGCACCACAATGGTGTCGCGCCCCGCGCTCAGCTGCGCGGCATCGAGGGCTGCGATGAGCCCCGCTTCGTCGACCGGCGTCGCTAGCACGGTGCCCTCCTGCCTGACCACCACCAAGTAGCTGGCGTACGCGGTGAGGGCGTCACTGTCCCTTACACGCACGGTCACCAGGTACTCGCCCGCCGTGGCGTAGCTATGGCCGGCCGTTGCCACACCTTGCGCCGACGCGCCAAAGCCGCCGCCGTCACCCCAATCGAAAGCAAAGCCCAACGTGGCGAGCACATCGACGTCATCCGTGCTGCTCGATGCATCGGCAGCGAAGCCGGTGCCCGTCACCCCCACAGTGCCGGCGGGTGGGTCGACGACGAGCGCGGCCACGGGCGGGTGGCTGAGGCCGACGGCACAGCCCACGTCCAGCAGATCCGTCGTGCCGTCACAGTCGTTGTCCTGGCCGTCCGCGCAGCTCGCATCGCCATTCGGTCCCTCCGACTGCGGCACGTTGGGCACGCAGCTCGTCTCCAAACCGTCGACGCACGATGATGGCGTGTTGTTCGCGAGGCAGTCGCCCGTACCGCAGCCAGCGTCGACCACGTAGCCGTCGTCTGTTTCCCCGTCGCAGTCGTTGTCGTAGCCGTCACAGACGTCGGTGTCGATGTCGGGATGGCACAACGCGCCACAACCCATCGGCGCCGGCGTGTCGTCGCAATCGTCACCGCCGCAGGTGCGCGCCAGATGTCCGTCGCCATCGTCGTCGGTCAAACACGTAGGCGCTACCACCTCGAACGCCTGCACGAGCGTGCCTCGACGTCCATTGGGCGCCGTGACGCTCAGATCGTAGATCCCCGGCACCAAGGTCCTCGGCACCACGGCGGCGAGCTCGGTGGGGCCAACATACTGTACGTCTTCGAGCGCGGTCGAGCCCAGCGAGGCGTGAAAGCGGGTATCAACCGTCAGCGCGCCATCACCACCGAACTCAGCCGTCGTATGGGCCATAAAGCTGCGACCAAGAATGCGCACCGGAGCGCGAACGCTGGCTGTGGCGTAGTTGGGCACGAGCTCGACGGGTTGCGGCAGCGTCGTCGGCAGTGCACCGCAGCCACACAACAGTACGAGAAAGCCCCATCGACGCATCCCTAGAAGATTGAACCGCCGTACATCACAGCGCAAGGTCAGGGCGCCACCGGGGGGAGACGTACGAGAAACGCCGCGCCCTCGCCGGGACGACTCTGCACGACGATCTCGCCCCCGTGATCGCGGACGATACCGTAGCTGACCGACAGGCCGAGCCCAGTGCCCTTGCCCGCCGGCTTGGTGGTGAAGAAGGGATCAAAAATGCGCGGGAGCACCTCAGCGGCAATACCGGGCCCGTCGTCGCGGATCTCGATCTCGGCGAGGCCCGTGCCGTTGCGTCGTGTCTCGAGATAGATATTGCCGCCCTCGCCGAGCGCCTGCTGCGCGTTGAGCAGGAGGTTGACCAGCACTTGCTGTAGCTGCGTGGAGGCCCCGTCGATCGCCGGCACATCCGGGCCGTAGGTGACGTGCAGATGCGTGCGCGAGGTGCCAAGCTGGTGCGTAACGAGTCGCGCGGCGCGTTGCACGACATCGTTGAGCACGAGACGCTCGCGCATGCCGTGGTCAGGCCGCGCGAAGGCCAGAAAGTTTTGCAGGATACCTAGGCAGCGGTCCGACTCGCGCTCGATCATTTCCAGCCACTCGTGCACATGTTGTTTGTATTCGCTGTAAAGCAAACCAAGCTGAGATAAGACGCGAATCGAACCTAGGTTGTTTTTGACATAATGCTTA
>CAYHNK010000035.1:0-22498 GCA_964357695.1 uncultured Bdellovibrionales bacterium
CTGAGGCGCTGCGCGATCCGATCAAGTGGATCGTCGGTATCAACGGCGTGCTCTATGGGATGAAGGTCGTGGGACCTGACTTGGTGTTCTTCGCGAAACGGATCGTTGAGCCGTAGGCGCGCACGGACTACCGGCGCAGGACGACCTCGACGGCTGGTGGGCGCAGATTGTAGTGCGAGCTCATGACGGCGCCGTACGCGCCCGTGTGCTCGATGAGCAGAATGTCGCCGGGCACGGTCTCGGGCAGATCTCGGTCTCGTCCCAGCACGTCGCCGCTCTCGCACAGCGGCCCGACGACGTCTACGCGACGCGAATTGGGCTCCCCCAGACGCGTGAGGTTGTGGATGCCGTGCCAAGCGGCGTAGAGCGCCGGTCGCAAGAGTGAGTTCATGCCGGTGGCGATACCGACGAATGTGACGCGGCCTTTGCGCCGCACTTGCGTCACCGGTGCGAGCAGCACGCCCGCTTCCGCTACGAGAAAACGCCCGGGCTCGAGCCGGAGGTCGAGCTCCGCGTTGCGACGGCTGAGGGTCGCGAGACTTCGCCCGAGTGCAGCAAGATCCAGCGACGCTCGCTCGGGGCGATAGGCGATGCCGAGCCCGCCGCCCAGGCTCATCCAGCGTACGTGTGGAAACACTGAGCGCAACGGCAGCAGTGTTCGTGCCGTGCGTGTCCAGGCGCGTGCGTCCAAGATGCCACTGCCAATGTGCGCGTGCAGGCCAATGACCCGCGCGCCGACCGCGGCCGCGGCGCTGGCGAGCTCGCCCGCCTGCTCGAGGGGATGGCCGAACTTGGCGGTTGCGCCGGCGGTGCGCACCTTTGCGTGGTGCCCCTGGCCGCGCCCCGGATCGATGCGTACGCCGATGTCGCGGTGGCGAAACACGTGCGGCAGCGCGCGCAGGGGCTCCGGTCCATCGACGACCACTTCAGCGCCGAGCTCGAGCGCACGGGCGTACTCGGCAAGGGGGCAGAAGTTCGGCGTAAAGAGAACGGCGACCTTGGGTCCGAGCACGCGACGCACGCGCTCGACCTCCGGCAGTGAGACGCACTCGATGCCGAGCCGAGCGCGCGCCACCGTGCGTAAGATCTCCTCGTGGCCGTTGGCCTTCATGGAGTAGAACAACGTGTCGATCGGGTCGAGCGCATCGCGCAGGACCAGGGCGCGTTGGCGCACGGTCGGCAGGTGATAGACGTAACGTGGTACTTCGTCGCGCATCATCGCGAGCAGTTGCCGGCGACGTTCCTGCCACCAAGGTGCGGGCGAGAGGGGCGGAGGCGCTGCGACGCGGGCGGGCACGAAGCGGAACCTAGGACTCGTCGGGCTCATCCAAGCCGCAGGCCGCGAGATTTCCGTCCGCGAGCTTGTTGCACGAGCAGCTATCGAGCAGCTCCGAGCAACGCTTTTCGTCGGCACTGCTGACGTCCGTATCCTTGGACCGGTCATCCACCGTCTGGCGACAGCTCTGCTGGGCGGTCTCGCTCGTCTCGCAGTCGCAAATGACATGTCCGAGGGTCACGCAGGGACTGTCGCAGGCGCTCGCACCGACGAGCACGGCGACAACCAACACAATTTGAAATGCTGTCCCTAGGCTGCTCACGACTTGGCGCCTGTAGCAGGTTCTGGCAGTGGTAGGCAAGCAACTGCGGTCCTGTGCATCGCGTCGTGCCTTGCGACGTGCTAGAGCCGCACTCTCGAGCCGGGGACCGAGCATGAGCCATTCGACATCATCGCACGAGCGCGAGCGCATGCTGGCCGAGAATGTCCGCCGTGCCCGCGACATGGCGCCCGACTTCTACAGCCTCACGCACCTCGCCAATCTCTTTACCCGTCATGGGCAGGAGCGCGCGTTGTTGTGGGCGCTGCGACGCGCTGCCGTTTTGCCACTCGCCGGAAAGCGCATCTTGGAAGTCGGCTGTGGTGACGGGCAGTGGCTGTCGGTGTTTGAGGACTTTGGTGCTCGCCAGAGCGACCTGTCTGGCATCGAGCTCGATGGTGCGCGGATCGCGGTGGCGCGAGCGCGTTACGCGCAGGCCGACTTGCTGGTGGGCGATGCGGCAGCGCTGCCATGGGCAGATGGGACATTTGACCTCGTGTGGCAGAGCACGGTCTTTACCTCGATTCTCGATGACCTCACGCGCCGCAGCGTGGCGCGCGACATGCTGCGGGTCTTGCGACCGGGGGGCGCCATGGTCTGGTACGATTTTGCCTACGACAACCCGCGTAACCCGCATGTGCGCGGTATTGGGCGCGCGGCCCTGGCAGATCTCTTTCCGAACAGCGTCGTGTCACGTCGACGCGTGACGCTCGCGCCGCCGCTCGCGCGCCGCTTGGTGCCAATCTCGTGGTCGCTCGCGCGCGGCCTTGAAGCCATCCGCCTGCTCAACACCCATATCATCGCGGTCGTTCGCCCACTGTGAAGCACGGCCGCTGTCGGCGCGTTCGGGTGGCAGAACCGCGGGCGTCGTGCTAGCTCGTACCTCCATGCCCGATCGTCGGCGTCTTTTCGATCTCGCACTCACGTTGCCCGCCCTACCGCTCGTCGTGCCGGTGCTCGGCCTCGTGGCGCTCGTCGTGCGCCTTATCGACGGTCGCCCGGTCTTCTTCGTGCAGCCGCGTGTTGGCCGCTACCGCGTGCCCTTTCCGCTCTTTAAGTTTCGCACCATGGTGCGCGACGCCGAGCGAGTCGTAACGCAGGTTACCGCAGCAGGCGACGCACGCATCACCCGGCTCGGACGGTTTCTGCGCCAGTGGAAGCTCGATGAGCTGCCGCAGCTCGTCAACGTCGTGCGTGGCGAAATGAGTCTTGTGGGACCTCGCCCGGAGGTGGAACGCTACGTGCGCCACTACCGACCCGAGTGGGAGCCCATCTTCTCTGTGCGGCCGGGCATCACCGACGAGGTGTCGCTGGTCTTTCGGCACGAGCAGGAGCTGCTCGCCGGTTGTGACGCGCCCGAAGAGGCGTACCGCGAGATTGTCATGCCAGCGAAGGTAGAGCTCGCCATGGCCGCGCTCGCCGACCCGTCGGTGCTGCACGACGTCGGCATCTTGTGGCGCACGCTCGGCGCGGTTCTCGGCAGGGGGGGCCAAAACGAGCATGCCGTGCTCGTATCGGTGCGCGAACGCTTGCGGCGGATGTCATAGCGCGTTGTGAGTTCACGCACCGCCGGTCGCAGCCGTGCCGATAATCGGCTCATGTTGGAGAGCTATCACTACCGCGGCCGGCCCTCGCTCACCCCTGTCGCATTCCAGCCGGGCTCACCCGAGCGTCGGTTGTCGCAAGCACGCACGTCGCACGCGACGACACCATCGACCGTAGACCTCCTCGAGCGGGCTCGTCCCGCACCGCTCGATCTTGGTGCGCCCCCGCGTGGGTTCGCGTCAACGCCGCGGGTGCCGCAGCGTGTTCCGAACACCTGTCGGGCGACGCCTCCCAAGGGCCATTTGCTTATCGTCGGCGGTAACGGCACCTCACCCGAGATGGTGCGCGAGGCGTTGGCGTTGGCCGGGGGTGTGCGCGCGCGCGTGGTAGTGCTGCCCCAAGCGTCGGAGGGGAGCGAGCGCGGCTCCGATTCGGTGACCATGTGGCGTGCCGGTGGTGCCACGGATGTTCGCAATCTCGATCCACTGGGTGAGGATGCAGCCGAGGCCATCGCTCACGCGGATATCGTCTGGATGTCCGGCGGCGATCAGAGCCGCCTCATGCAGGCCTTGCGTGAGGCGCGCCTCGTCGAGCCGATTCGGCGACGCTACCGCGAGGGGGCGGTGATCGGCGGCACGAGCGCCGGCGCAGCGGTCATGTCGGGTCCTATGATCGCTGGGCGACACGAGGACAGCGTTGGGCTCAACCTGTGGCCGGTGACGATTGTCGACCAACATTTCTCTGAGCGTGATCGCGCTCAGCGGCTCCTCGAGCGCATCGAGACGCGCTCGGGCTATCTGGGCGTCGGCATCGACGAGGCCACCGCGATCATCTTGTCGGGCGGTGTCGCGCGCGTCATTGGCGATGGGGGCGTGACCATCCTCGATGGTCGCGCGGCGCAACCGCGGCCGACGGACCCGGAGGGCTTTACGGATGTGCGTCTGCATCGGCTGCGCGCGGGTGACAGCTTCCGCCCGCCGTTGTGTAAGACGCCCTCGCGATAAGGTACGTGGGTCGGCATGCGTACGATTGCCCTCCTGTTCGTCTCCAACGTCTTTATGACCACCGCCTGGTACGGGCACCTCAAGAACCACCTGCGCTCGCCGCTGTGGACCGTGGTGCTCGTGAGCTGGGGGATCGCCTTTTTTGAGTACTGCTTTCAGGTGCCGGCCAATCGCCTCGGCCACCTCGATGGCTTTAGCGCCGCCGAGCTCAAGACCATCCAAGAGGTGATCACGCTGGTCGTCTTCGCCATCTTTTCGGTGATCTACCTGGGCGAAGCTCTGCGCTGGCATCACGCCATTGGCTTTGGCCTTGTCGCCGCAGGAGCGCTGTTTATCTTCAAGCCGTGGTGAGTTGGCGCGATGCGCGATCGCTCAGCCGAGGCGCAGCGCACCCAGCGACAGCACGAACACGGAAGCGGTCGCGACAGCGAGCAGCAGCATCAGCGACGGCACGACGTAGATCTCGATGCGATTGATCAAGGCATTGGCGCGGCGAATCATGGTTTCGCTCCTTGGGTGGTTGCGTTGTTGTCTTCTGAGCAGGAGTACGACGGCGCGCCACGGATATTTCGCACCCCCGCGCTGTTTCGGTTAGACTCCGCCGTGGGGAGACGTCCGGCGAGGCCGGCGGCGGAGGTGGGCATGCGAGCATTTGCGCGACGAGTGATCGTCCTGGCTACTCTGACCCTCGCCCACGAAGTGCGCGCGCAGGCGGTGCAGCTCGTGCAGGACGTCTATCCGGGGGCCGATAGCACGTGGGGCTCGTCCCCAGGCTTGGCCCGCGGGGCGATCTTGCCAGACGGCTACCTCTACTTCGCCGCTGACGCCTCTGGCTTTGGCAGCGAGCTGTGGCGTACCGACGGCACCGACCTCGGCACGACCCTCGTGCGCGACATCAACCCGGGTCAATACTATTCCACGCCCGAGCAGCTGGTGGTGCTGGGCTCGGCGCTCATTTTCCGCGCCAACGACGGGTTGCACGACACCGAGCTGTGGAAGAGCGACGGTACGCCCGAGGGGACGGTGCTCATCACCGACCTCGTGGACGGGAGCGGCCCCAGCAATCCGTGGAGCCTGACGGTCTTCGGGGGTGCCGTCTATTTCGCCGCCGGCAACTATCCCAACCCCACCGGCACCGAGCTGTGGAAGACTGACGGCACGGCGGCGGGGACGGTGCTCGTCAAGGACGTCAATCCCGGCACGAATTCTTCGAGCCCCACGTCGCTGACCGTTTCGGGCGGCAAGCTCTACTTCACCGCGGTCAGCGGTACCGACGGCTCCGAGCTCTGGGCCACCGACGGCACGACCCCAGGTACGCTGAAGGTCAAAGATATCCGCGCGGGTGGCACCGGCTCGAATCCCACCGGTCTCGTCGACGTTGGCGGCACCTTGTTCTTTGCCGCGGACGACGGCGTAAGCGGCCTCGAGCTGTGGAAAAGCGATGGCACGGACGTCGGCACGGTGCGGGTCAAGGACATCGTCTCGGGCACGACCGGCTCTGGACCCACGGGCCTGGCCGCGCTGGGGAGCGTGCTCTTTTTTGCCGCCGACGACGGCGTGAACGGCGTCGAGCTGTGGACGAGCGACGGCAGCGACGCCGGCACGCAGATGGTCACAAATATCCGCGCCGCAAGTGCGAGCTCCAGCCCGGCAGGACTCGTCGCCTTCGACGGGCGCATGTTCTTCGCCGCAAACGATGGTACGCACGGCATCGAGCTGTGGCAGAGCGACGGCACCGCGGGCGGGACCGCCCTCGTCAAGGATATTCGCTCGGATTTTAGCAACAGCTCCTCGCCCACGCGACTCACGGTCATCGGCACACAGCTCTTTTTCGAAGCGAGCGACGGCACGACGGGGCAAGAGCTATGGGTCTCGGATGGTACCGAGGCCGGGACGTTGCTGACGCGCGACATTGGGCCAGCGGGCGTTAGTGCCGGCATCACCGGTCTCGTCGGCTACCTGGGGCAGGCCATCTTCGCCGCGAATGATTGGGTCATCGGTAAGGAGCTGTGGATCTCGGATGGTACCGAGGTGGGCACTGAGCTGCTCAAGGACATCGCGCTCGGCACGTACAACGGCTTGCTCTTGCCCACGGAGCTCATCGACTACGGCGGCATGGTGCTCTTTGACGCCCGTGACGCCAGCCACGGCAACGAGCTGTGGGCCTCGGACCACACGGACGTCGGTACGAGCATGGTGCTCGATATCTATGGCTTCTCGACGGGCTCGAGCCCAGCGTCGTTCGCGCGCGCCGGCAGCGTCGTCGTCTTTCGCGCCGACAGCGGCTCGGGGGACAGCGATCTGTGGGCCAGCGACGGCACGCCGGGCGGGACCGCGAAGATTGCGAGCAGCGCGACGATCCCGGGCTGGACCTTTCCCGAGTACATGACCACGGTCGGAGATCTCGTCTACTTCAAGGCGCGCACTTCCGCCGAGGGCAGCGAGCTGTGGAAGACCGACGGCACCGCGGCCGGGACCATCATCGTCGAGGACATTCGCGCGGGCACCTCGGACGCAGTCCCCGAGCAGCTCGCCAACATCGGGGGCGTGCTCTATTTCCGCGCCGACGACGGCACCCACGGCGCCGAGCCGTGGGTTAGCGTGGATGGGACAGCGGCCAATACCTCGTTGCTCGCCGACATCAATCCCGGTGCGTCCGGATCGAGCCCGGGCGACTTCTGCGCTGTCGGCACGACGACGTTCTTTCGCGCCTGCGCGGCCAGCGGCGACTGCGAGCTGTGGAAGACCGACGGTACCGCGATTGGCACGGTGCTCGTCAAGGACCTCACCGCCGACACCCAGTACACGTATCCCTCCGAGCTCACCAACGTCGGCGGCACGCTCTACTTCGTCGCCGACGACGGCACGCACGGGCCCGAGCTGTGGATGAGCGACGGCAGCGCCGCGGGCACCGTGCTGGTCGCCGATATTCGGGCTGGCGCGCTCGGCTCACGGCCGCACGATCTCGTCGCCGTGGGAGACAACCTCGTGTTCGCCGTCGATGACGGCGTGCACGGCATCGAGCTCTGGGTCACCCATCGCCTGACCGGCAGCACCGAGATGGTGCTCGACATCGCTCCAGGCGCGCACGACGGCCAGCCGCGCGATCTTGTCGCCATCCCGTCGAGCGACCGCGTCCTGTTCGTCGCGGCGACGGTGGAGATGGGCGAGGAGCTGTGGATCACCGACGGCACGACGCAGGGCACACGTCTCGTCGAGGAGATCGCCGCGGGCCCCATGTCATCGTCGCCCACGTCCTTGACGCTCTCTGGCACTGACGTGGTCTTCGCCGCCTATCAAGATGGCATCGGCCGCGAGCTGTGGCAACTGCCGCTCACGGCGCTCACGGGCGATCTCTCGCCGCCCATCGTAGCGCCCGTAGTGTCCGGCACTGGCGGCAGCGGCGGTTGGTATCGCTCCGATGTGTCGCTGAGCTGGAGCGTCGAGGACGCCGAGTCGAGCATCTCGGGCCAAGTCGGATGCGATCCGGTCACCCTGACCGCCGATACGGCCGGGGCGATCTTCACCTGCGAGGCGACGTCGGAGGGCGGCACGACGAGCGACAGTATCACGTTGCGGCGCGACACCGTGGCGCCAGAGGTGAGTTGCCCGGTCGCACCGGCGGCTGCCGAGGCGACGAGCCCGGAGGGTGCCTTGGTCGCGTACGATGTGGCATCTGCCGCGGACGCGATGACCACCGTGTCGCTAGCCTATAGCGTTGCAAGCGAGACCCTCTTCGCGTTGGGCGTCACGGTCGTCACCACCACGGCACGGGATCTCGCGGGCAACCAATCCACGTGCGCGTTCGACGTCTCGGTGGTGGATACCACGGCGCCGAGCGTTACCTGTCCCGCGGAGGTGGTGCTCGATGCGATGCAGGAGTCAACGGCCGAAGCGGTGTACCCGGCGGGCGTTGCGATTGACATCGCCGACGACACGCCGCTTATCACCTTTGCGCCGGCAGCGGGGACGATGTTGTCGGTCGGAACTACCACGGTGACGATGAGCGCCAGCGATGTCGCCGGCAACAGCGCGAGCTGCACGTTTCTCGCGACCGTCGAGGCACGCGCACAATCCCGCCTCGTCTCCAGCGGCTGCGGTTGCCGCACGACATCCGGCGACGCGAACGCCCTCATGCTTGCCGCCGCGGTCGCCTACGGCGCGTGGACGCGGCGCCGATCACGGCGCGATCGCGTCACACGCTGCTGAACCGGTCTTTGACGACGCAGCGACAAGGCAGAAGGCGAGGCGGAGTCAGCAGCCGCCGTAATGGCCGATTTCGCCCTTCAGGCCGTTGTCGCCAACGACCTTGATCCAGCCTGTCCAGTTGCGGCCGGTCTTGACGGCGGCGAGATCGTCATCGTTCCAGCAGTCCCCGATGCCCCCGCGGATCTCGACCACCACCGCCTCGGCCCACGCGCCGGCGATCTTCCCCGTGAACTGTGAGATAACGTGCCTCGTCTCCGCCTCGATGCGCAGCAGCACGGGGGCATCGGCGCGAGGCGCGCTGCGCAGCCGATAATTGTTGTAGCCGTAGAGCAGGTAGCCGCCGCCGCGCTCGACGATATCCTCGATCCACGTCACCGTCTGCAGTGGCGGCGCGCAGGCCGTGAGCTTGAGCCACCGCGGCTTCTGGCCGTCGTAGGAGAGCACGCGCACGAAGTCGCCCACACGCTCGTAGTACTTCAGGTAGCGCCGGTCGTCGTAGATTACGCCGGAGTCGATCGTGTCGTGTGTGAGGTCGTGCTCCTTGCCCGCGAGCGTCACCGAGACGCCGCCGGCTTCACTCAAGGTCACCTGTCCGCATGCCGGGCCGCTGGGTCTTTCGACGACGTCGAGCTGCAGAATGCCGCGCGCCTCCCACGAGCGACGCAGGTAGCCGAGTGGCACGGCCGCGAGGCTCGGCGACAAGCCGTGGTTGATGATGAGCTGCGCCCACTGCTCCTTGTACGCGCCTTCGTCGCGCAGGCGCACGAGCTCGGGGGTGAGCTCTCGCACCAAGGTGTTCGCCGTGCCGGGCCGGACGTCGAATAGCGGCGCCGCGTCCAACATCGGGTTCGGTCCGCGCAACCTCGCCCGCGCGGCTTCAATGACGAGCGGATGGTTGGGGTCGGCACGCATCATCGCCGCGAAGCTTGCCTCCGAGGGCTGGCACTCCCGACAGTTGGTCGCACGCCCGACCGCCGCGCGCCAGGCGTGACGCTGCATCAGGGTCGCGAGCTGCTCGACGCCGCGTTGGCCCCGATGGGCGAGCGCCGAAATCGACGCAAAGTGCGGCTCGGGCGCGTTGCTCAGAGCGATCAGCACATCGGTGACCGCGTCGTCGTCCATGGGCGCGTCTTGGATGAGCGACGCCGCCCCCTCCAGGAACATCTGCCATTGGTGCAGTTGGCCTGGGTCGGGCTGCCGTTGCAGCAGTCCGACCACCTCGTCCACGATCTCACGGCGATGGCCGAGGGTGGTGGCGCAAAGTACAGCGCCGCGCATGGCTCGCACGTCGCCGCCACGCAAAGTCTGGATCACCCACGTGCTCCGCTCCGTCCGCGCGACTGCCGTGGGGCAAGCCTCGTCGTCGACCGCCCCCGCACGTACGCGGTGCGGCACGCTACAGAGAAGAGAGCAGGTCAGAATCCACCGCCAGGTCTCGCTTCGTGGTGCCATACGCGCCTCCTCGGTGTTGCGCTCATCCAAGCGCCCTACGCCAATGCCGCCAAGGACTAGCCGTACCACGCGGCGCGGGTTCCCGTGAACCGGGTGGCAGGGCAGTCGCTCGCCCCGTGGCGTCGCCGACGGCGCTCGACTAGAACCGCGGGCGAGTTGTTCCGTAGGGTCTGATGTGCTTTGATCCTCGAACGCCGGGCGTTGTGCGCGGCAGTGGGGGTGAAGGCGGAGGCATGGCCGACACCTTGGAGCTAGAGCTCGAGCCCGACTGGGGGCGCATCGATACGTCGAGCTCTGAGACCGCACGGTTTCTAACTGAGCGCGGCGTTTGCATGGACAGCGTTCATGCGCTCACCATGGTGGCCACCGAGCTGCTCGAGAACGCCAACAAGTACGGCTCATTTCGCGATCCCAACGCGCGCATTCGCTATCGCGTGACGATGCGTGGTTCGAGCATCACGGTGGAGGTCGAGCACCCGGTCAACGAACATCGGGCGGACGATCTCGGCAAGCTCGATCAAATGATTCAGTGGATCCGAAGCTTTCAGGATCCGTTTCAGGCCTATCTGGAGCGCGTCAAGGAAGTCTCGGCACAAAGTCTTGCCACGACCGACAGCGGCATGGGGCTCGTGCGCATCGCCTACGAGGGGCGCTCCATCCTCGACTTCTTCGTCGACCGACAGAACCACATCAACGTATCGGCTGTGCATCTGCTGTAGGACGGCAGCGCAGGCTGGGAGACCACGATGGCACGAGAAGAAATGGCCAACGGCGCGCTGACGATCACCGTCGATGACTCGCCCACGGAGCTACATGTTACTTTTCGCGGTAGGAGCACCGAGCGTGAGCCAGGGCTCTTTCTTGTGCCGCTGCTGTCGCGCCTTTTCGAGCAGTCGCTGGCGGGTAAGAAATGCATGGTGCTCGATTTTCATCCGGCCGAGTACTTCAACTCGTCGTCGATTACGCCGGTGATCCGCCTGCTCGAGACGGCGCGCAAGAGTAGTGTGGCGAACGTGCGCGTTCTCTACAGCAAGAGCGTGCAGTGGCAATCATTGAGCTTTAGCGCGCTGCGCGTCTTTCATACGGCCGACGGCCGGGTCACCTTGCAGGGAGCTTGACGCACGTGTCGAGCGCCACGGCTTCGAAGGAGATCGCGGGCTATCTCGAGCGCGATGCTGTGCGCTACGAGGTGGTGATCCTTCGAGGCCTGCCCTACTCATTGTTTGTGCGCTTTGTCGACGAAGCTGCCGCCGCGTCTGTGGCGTCGTTCGACCGGCTCGTCCTCGTCAACCACAGTGACGAGCTGGTGCTCGGCGGCTGTCGATTCGTACCCCACCAATCGAGGCCCTGCCGACGCCGTGACGATCCCGCTCCTGAGCCCGGACATGGGCGACTCATCTTCGTCGACGATGTGCTCGACTTCTCCGGCCTGTTTCGTCACGGCCGGGTGCTCGCGTTGTCGCACAAGCGTCGTCAGCTGGACGTGATCTGGCAGCGCAAGGAAGAGGTGCGGCCTGACTTTCGGCGCTTTGCGAACGACCTCCTGTACGACCTTCAGGTGTATCGCGCCTTCTTCGATGAGATCGATGCGGGGCTCACCCGTGAAACCCCGGACGTTCGTCGCGACGTGCAGGCGCTGGTGATTCGACAGCAATACGATGATTTTGCCGCCTTCATGGATCGCGGCCTTGCGGAGCTCGAGCATCAGACGGCGACCTTCTCGCGACGCGAGCACGAGCTCCACGGCTACTACTTTCGCAAGCAGCTCTGGGACATCATCATGTGCTCGGCCCTCATGCGTCGCACGAATCTAAAACCACGGGGATATCCTGGCGATTCGGAGATGATGCGCATGCTCTATGAGCAGGGCTTTCGTGGTGACAGCATCTTTGCGCGCTTGATGCATCATCACCCGGTGCGCCACGCGGCCGCCGAGGCCGTGCGCTATCGTCGCGCTTTCATCGCAGAGCGGTTGCGTGCGCGCCGCGACGCCCTGGGTGGCGGACGTCGGTTGCGCGTGCTGTCCGTCGCCTGCGGTCCGGCCGAGGAGCTGCTCGATACCCTGCGCGACGCGCGCGACTGCGGCGACTTCGATTTCGTATTGCTCGACCAGGACGCAGAGGCGCTCGAGGAGGCACGCTCGACCCTGGCGCGCATCTCCGCGCAGCATGGTGGTGAGGTTCGGGCACAGCTCGTTCGCGGCTCGGTGCGCACGCTGCAAAATGCGCTCGCAGGCGGCGCAGGCCTCGACCACTTCGATTTCGTTTACTCGCTGGGCTTGTTTGACTATCTGACGCCACCGGTGGCAAAGCAGGTGCTCGAAGGGCTCTACGCAATCGCGGGACGCGGGGGCGAGCTGTTGATCGGCAACTTTCACCCGGCGAATCCGAGCCGCAGGTACATGGAGTACTGGCTCGACTGGGTCTTGTTCTATCGCGACGAGGAAGAGCTCGCCGAGCTCTCGAGCGACCTCGCGGTGGCCCGGCGGCACGTCGAGCTCGAGCCGGCGCGGGCGCAGCTGCTGATGACCCTGCACAAGGACGCCTGATGCGAACATCGTCGCCACCGAGTGCGAGCCCGGTCCTCGTGCCGCGCAGGGTCGTGCAAACCGAGACTCGCGCCGCCGAGCTCGCCGCGTACGTCGCCGAGCTCGTGCACGCGTGGTCGAAGACGTTGACGGTACTGGCGTTCACGCTCGTACCCATCTTCTTCATCCTCGACTCGTTCATGATGCCGCCCGAGCTGCTGGGGCGCTTTGCGATCTATCGGGGGGGAGCGACCGTGGCGGTGATTGCGCAGCACATTCTGCTGCGCCTGACCCGTCCGAGTCGTCTATCGGTGCTGCATGGCTACTTCATCACGCTGGCGGTCGGCGGCACCATCGCCTTGATGACCACCGATCTCGGTGGCTTTAGCTCCACTTACTATGCGGGTCTGAATCTCGTCACGGTCGCGGTGACGATTCTGCTGCCTTGGGGCCTGCTGCACTCGACGGTCAACGCACTCCTCGTGCTGGTGATGTACGTTGGTCTCAATGTGGCGCTGCCCTCGACGGCGGACGTGCCCTGGGCAACGCTGCTCAACAATCTCTTCTTCATGTCGGGAACGGCGGTAATCGCGGTCGCCGTCAGCTACGTCAAACACCGATTGGTGCAGACCGAGTTTCTCGCGCGGCAAGACTTGCGAGCGGCACGTGACGCGCTGTGGGGTGAGATGGAGGTTGCCAAGCGCATCCAGACCTCGCTGTTGCCCAAGATCCATCGACTCCGACGCTACGAAGTTGCTGCGTCGATGGTGCCGGCAACCGAGGTCGGCGGGGACTACTACGATGTCATCGAATCGCCCGAGGGGCGCCTTTGGATTTCGATTGGCGACGTGTCGGGTCACGGCGTCGAGTCCGGCCTTATCATGATGATGGCCCAGACGAGTCTCGCGACAGTCGTACACGAGACGCCACGCATCTCGCCGTCAGCGGCCCTGGTGCAGGTCAATCGCGTCTTGCACCAAAACATCCAGCGTCTTGGAGCCGATCGCTACATGACCGTGACGGCGCTGGCGCTCGGGGACACCGCTGCCGTGTTTGCCGGTCAACACCAGGATTTGCTCGTCTATCGTGCTGCCAGTCGGAGCGTTGAGCGCGTGCCCACACGAGGCACCTGGCTGGGTGTACGCGACGACGTCTCGGGTGAGATGAGCGACGCCGAGATCGAGATCGCCGAGGGGGACCTGCTGCTGCTGCACACCGACGGCGTGACCGAGGCCCAGGATGCCTCCGGGCGCTTCTACGGCGAGGAGCGTCTGATGCAGGTTTTTGCGCGGTGCGCCGAGCTCGAGGTCGGCGAGATCGTCGCCAACGTTGTGCGTGATGTCTTGACGTTTGCCGAGCGCCAGGACGACGACGTGACCGTCGTCGCCATTCGTCGACGACCCGCTGATTGACGTCTAATCGGCCTGCTCGGCACGGCGCGTATCGAGCAGCTCGAGAATGCTCTCAAACACCTCACCATCGTAGAGCATGGTGAGGTGGCCACGACCCTCGAAACGTTTCGGTGCGTCGCCGTAGGCCGCACTGTCGCAGGGGACGACGATGTTGTCGTGCGTCGTGTACAGCGCCGTGAGCGGTACGCTGGGGGGATCGGAGAGTGAGGCGAGAAACACCGAGTCGGGGCGCAGCTGTACGGCGCTTTCGCCCGGCGCCACATAGGCCATACGCGTGCCGCGATGGGGCGTGGCGATGGTGATGATGCGTCCGATGGGCGCGCCGTGGTCGACGCACCACCTGAGCACAATGCCTCCCATGCTGTGGCCGATGCCGACCAAGGGCGCTCCCTGCGTCAGCGTCGCGATCGTCGTCAGGCGAGTACGCACCCGCTCGGCGAGCACCTCGATGGGGGCCAAGGTGTTGCCGAGCCCGAGGTTGTAGATGTTGCGAAACCCGGCGCGCTTGAGACGCCAGTAGATAACGAGCATGGAGCCGCGGTTGCGAATGTAGCCGTGCACGAGCACGACGGGTGGCCCGCCCATCGGGTCGTAGGCGAGCGGTGACGGTGACGGCAACCAGCCAAGCGGATACGACAACGTCGAGACGAGCTCGTACCACGACTCCCAAACGCCAGCGCGCAAGTAGCTCGCCAAGGTCGGTAGGACGCGGCCGGTCGTTGCGCCGTCGTAGTAGTGCAAGAGATACGCGGTGAACACGAAGGAGGTGTGCGACAAGAGCAGCACGGTGATGACGATCGGCAGTGTGCAGCCGCAGTCGTAGCTGATGACCTCCGGAGGCGTCATGGCGCTGTGCTCCTACGCGCTAGCGGGCGATGGCCACCGAGCGCGACTCACGAATGACGGTGACACGGATTTGTCCCGCAAAGGTCATCTCGGCCTCGAGGTCGCGTGCGATGTCTTGGGCCAACGGAAACAGCTCGTCATCGCGCAAGATACGACCGCCGTTGCGCGTGTCGCTATCGACCTCGCCGCGATCCTCACCCGCGACGAGTACCCGCACTTCGCGACCGGCGTGCATGATGTCGACGCGACGCACGGCGCGGTCGCGGGCGGCGATGCGCTGAATGTCGTCGATGCGATTGAGGTAGTTGGTGGCGCTTTCGCGACGTGCTCCCGGGCGTGCGCCGCTCAGCGCATCCGCCGCGGCGACGAGGTGGGCAATGGGGCTCGCGGCAGGCTCGTCGTTGTGATGCGCGCCGATGGCATTGGCGACGATTTCCTCCTCGCCGCAACGACGTGCCACCTGGGCGCCCAGGACGGCGTGTGAGCCTTCGTGATCGTGCGTCATCGCCTTGCCGATGTCGTGCAGCAAGCCGCCGCGGCGCGCGCGCACGACATCCAGACCCAGCTCCTCGGCCATCATGCCGGTGAGGTAGCCGACTTCGATGGCATGCTTGAGCTGGTTTTGTGAGTAGCTCAAGCGAAACTTGAGGCGACCTACGAGGTTGAGCACGTCCGGGTGGAGCTTGGTCACGCCGAGCATGCGGATGGCCTTGCGTGCGGCGTTTTGCACCTCGCGATCGAGCTCGCCGCGCAACTGCCGGGCCACCTGCCGCATGGCATCGGCGCCACGTACGGCTCGCCCGGCTAGCTGTCGCAGCACCCGGCGCGCCAACTCGCGCGCAAGCGGGTCATCACCACGCACGGTGACGCTGCGCCCTTCGAGGTCGCCGGTCAGCTCGCAGCCGACCTCCTCGACGAATGCCTTGTACGCTGCGCCCTCCGTGTCGCACAGGGTCTCGAGCGTCGGGCGGTGGTCGATGGGCACCACGTTCTGCACGCGCTCGAGGTGACCGATGCCGTTGTAGCGATCGACGGCCACAGCCATCACCCGCCGACTCTCCTGAGCGGAAGTCTCGCGCACGACTTCTTCGAGACTGCGAAGCCGCCGTTGCACATCCAGCTCGATGCGTGCAGCCTCCTCGGCCACGACATGCTGGATGAGGTCGGTCGCGGTGATACCGCTGCGCTGCTCGAGCACGGCCTGGAGCTCGGTGCGCTTCGTGCCCACGTCGGCAAGGCGGGCGTGTGCCGCTTCCCCGAGCTGCACGAGCGACTCCTGGCGCGGGCGGAGCTCGGCCTCTTGCGTGGTGGCTTCCAGCTCGCGGCTCTCGATGAGCTGCTCGCGCTCATCGAGGGCCTGCTCGTATTCTGTCAGTCCTGCGCTCTCCTGTTCGTACGCGGCCTGCGCGTTGCGCACCAGCTCGGCAGCAAGTCTGGTGGCTCGTTGCTCGGCGTTGTTCTTAATCTCGATGGCTTCGCGGCGTGCTTGCTCGAGCCACTCGGCCGCCTGCAGGCGTGCGGCGCGCGTTCTTTGGGCCGCAAGCCGCGCTGCGATGGCGGCGCCAACGAGCAGGCCGACGCCGCTGCCCACGAGGACGAGAAGGGTGCTCATGTCATTTAGTCCCGATTGACGCCGATCTTGTTGAAGAAGAGATCCTCGACCGTGCGCTGTACGACGCGCCAAAGCAAGTCGCGATCGCCGCAGTGGGCAAACGGTCCGAGTGGGATCTTGAAGGCACCCTTGTCGGCGCGTCCGCCGCCGAACGCTACGCCATGGCTGTCGGCGCCGAGCAGATCCTTGAGGAAACGATCCGGATCCACGACGTTGCTGGTCGTGCGCAACGAGCCATCGACAAACTGATTGTTGACGATGCCGTAGCAGATGACCGTGTCGATGCCCTCGCGACGCAACAGGTAGTCGGCGGCCTGGCCAATGCTGTCGCGATCCTCGTCGCGCACGTAGCCGACGCCGGCGATGAGAAAGGTGTCCGCGATGACCTTGTTGGCGAACGCCCGCTGCGTGATCTCCATCGTGCGCGGCGACACGTTCTGCCGCGAGATAGAGAGCAGCAGATCGTGGTCCGCATAAGGCGCGAGAAACGCGGCGGCGCGGTAGTCGACCTCGCGCGCGAGCAAGTAGTCGTCGGTGTCCGAGCGGATGCCGTAGAGCAGGGCGCTCGCGAGTCTTGCGACATAGGCATTGTCGCGCTCCATCGGGGCGAGGCCGGCGGCGAGATACTCGGCATACATGGCGCAGGTGGAGCCCGCGTCCTCGCGGATGTCGACGAACTCGGCGCGCACTTCCCCTTGGAGCTTGTGGTGGTCGACGATGCTCAACAGCGGGATGTCCTCGAGCTCGGGGGGCAGCGCCACGGTCTGCGTGTCGACAATGGCGGTGCGATCGTAGCCGGACAAATCGAAGGCTTCGGTGTAGCGCACCATCTCGATGGCGAGCTTTTTCACGAGCGCGCGATTCTCGTGGTGCGAGATGTCGTCGAAGTAAATGATCGTCGGCTCGATGGCGAACTGCTCGCAGATGTAGGCGTGCGCCATGGCGCTGGCGATGCTGTCCGGATCTGGGTAGCCGCGGATGGCGACGATGTGGCGCTCGTCGCGATGTCCCCCGAGCACTTGCTGCAGCCGCTCGGCGGGGCTTTTTACGGGGGCGATGCGTGCGGTCTCGGCGGTCGGTTCCATCGCGCGTCAGTCTAGTCGCACAATCGGCTCCCGGCAACTCACCTGTGCGTCCGTTGCGCCGCTGGGGGCGCTCGGCATATGTGTCGAGACATGGCTGTGCGACCTCTCGCGGTGGATACGCTGTGTCAGCGCCTGGGAGCGCTGTTTGGCGATCGTTTGCGCACCGATCTCGAGGCCCGCACGCTCGCGGGCGGCGACGAGTCAGGTCTCGCGCCGGGAGTTCCCGACGCGGTGTTCTTCGTCACGCGCACCGAGGATGTGACGGCGCTCGCGCGTGAAGCGGCATCCCTCGGCGTGCCCATCGTGGCGCGCGGCGGCGGGACCGGCAAGGCCGGAGGTTGCATCGCCAGCCGCGGCGAGGTGGTGGTCGATTTCTCCCGCATGAAACGTATCTTGGAGATGCGTCCCGGCGATCAGCTCACGCGCGTCGAGCCGGGGCTCATTACCCAGGAGCTGGCGCAGGCGGCCGCTGCGGAGCATCTGTTCTACCCGCCAGATCCGGGCAGCCTCGAGTCGTGCACTATCGGCGGCAATGTCGCGACCAACGCAGGCGGCACGCGCGCGGTAAAATACGGTTCCACGGTGCGCTACATCTGGGGTCTCGAGATCGTGCTCGCCGGCGGCGAGCTCATGCGCCTCGGTCGCCAGAGCCTCAAGGGCGTCGCGGGCTATGATCTCACCTCCCTGCTCGTTGGCTCCGAGGGCACGCTGGCGCTCATTGCTGGCATCACGGTGCATCTCATTCCCGCACCTGAGGCCGTCGAGACGGCGTGGCTGACCTTTCCCGACATGGCGAAGGCGAACGATACTGCGGCGCGCATGTTTGCTGCGGGCATCGTGCCGAGCACGCTGGAGGTCATGGATCGCCTGGCGCTCGACGTCGTACGCCCGGCGGCGCCATTTCGCATTCCCGTGGGTGCGGGTGCCGCCATTCTCGCCGAGACCGACGGACCCGCGTCACAGGCCCGCGAGGCCCTCTTGCGCCTCGCCGAAATCGCCGGCGAGGCGGGTGCCACGGACACCGCCGTCGCGTCGAGCGACAAGCAGCGCGAAGCCATGCGCCGTACGCGCCGTCTCGTCTCCTCGACCCTCAAGGAGAAGATGCCCCACAAGATCTCCGACGACATCGCCGTGCCACGCAGTCGCATGGCCGAAGCCCTCGAGCGGGCCCAGGCGCTCGGTGACGAGATGGGCATTGAGGTCAGCGCCTATGGACACCTCGGGGATGGCAACTTGCACGTCAACCTGCTGTGCCGCAGCGCCGAGGAGCAAGCGCAGGGAGAGGTGTTGCGCCGCCGCATCACCGCGGTCATCGTCGGCATGGGTGGCACCATCACTGGCGAGCACGGCATCGGTCTGGCCAAGCGCGACTTGCTGCCCATCGAGCAAGCGCCGTCGGTCATCGCCCTACAGCAGCGGCTCAAGAGCGTCTTTGACCCCCAGGGCATCCTCAACCCAGGCAAGGTCTTCTCGTCGCTGGCGCCGCCGTTCGCCACCCAGGGCGCGCACGCGTGATGCGTGAGAACGAAACAGCGCGGCTCGCGCGTTTGCTGCACGAGGAGCGCACGCTCTGGGCCCAAGGCGTCCTACGCATCGCGGGCGTCGACGAGGTGGGTCGCGGTCCGCTCGCGGGTCCGGTCATTGCTGCCGCGGTGATGCTGCCCGAGGATGCCCACCTCCCCGGCATCGACGACTCCAAGCGCTTGAGCGCGCGTCGGCGCGAGCAGCTGGCCGAAGAGATTGCGCGGCAGGCCACCTCATTCGCCCTCGGCGTCTGTGAGCCCGACGAAATCGATCGTCTCAACATTCTGCGAGCCACCCACGAGGCGATGCGGCGCGCTCTGGCGGGTCTTGACCCACGGGCCGAGCACGCCCTCGTCGACGGCTTGCCCGTGCCCGCGCTGGGCATCGCGCACACCGCGCTCATCGGTGGCGACGGCCGCAGTCAATCGATCGCCGCGGCCAGCATCATCGCCAAGGTGGAGCGCGATCGGCGCATGCGCGACCTTGCGCAGGTGCATCCGGGCTACGGCTTTGAGCGCCATGTCGGCTATCCGACGCCGCAGCACCTCGCCGCGCTCGGGACGCTCGGGCCATGCGAGATCCACCGTCGGAGCTTTGCGCCCGTGCGACGGGCGCTGCAAAAGGAGCCCCATGTCACCTGAGACGCCCAGGTCCCCATGGGTCGTGCACAAGTTCGGCGGCACGAGCGTTGCCGATGCGGGTCGCTACCGACAGGTCGGTGACATCTTGCAGCGCGAGGATGCCAGGCCCGTGGCCGTCGTTGTCTCCGCCATGGCCAAGGTGACCGATGCGCTCATTGATCTGACCGAGCGCGCCAAGGCGCGTGACGAATCTTTGCACACGCGGTTGGATGCGCTGCGCGCTCGCCACCGCGATACCGCGCAGGCCTTGGTGCCAGGGCCCGCGTGCACCGAGCTGCTCGGCATCATCGACTCTGACTTTCGCGATCTCGCGGACGTGCTCAAGGCGATTTGGCTCAGCCGCAGCTGCTCGGAGCTGGTCATGGAGCTGTGCGCCGGGTTGGGCGAGGTGTGGTCGGCGCAGCTGCTCGATGCGCACTTGCGCTCGCAGGGGCAGCGCAGTCGCTTCTGCGACGCTCGGCGCGTGCTCGTCGTTCGTCCCGGCGATGGCATTCCGCTCGTCGATTGGGATACCTCACGGCAGCGTTTGCGCGCGTGGATCGCCGAGCACCCGGCGGACGTGCTCGTGGTCACCGGCTACGTCGCCTCCACGCCGGACGGCGTCGCGACGACGCTCAAGCGCAACGGCAGCGACTACTCCGCGTCGATCTTCGCCGCACTGCTCGATGCGCGCGCAGTCACCATCTGGACCGACGTCGATGGCATCATGAGCGCCGATCCGCGGCGCGTGCCCGACGCGGTGGTGCTCAGCGAGATGAGCTACCAGGAGGCCATCGAGCTGGCGTACTTTGGTGCCAAAGTCGTGCACCCGCACACCATGGCGCCGGCGATGGCGCGCGACATTCCCATCTGGATCCGTAACACCTTCAATCCCACGGCGCGCGGCACCTGCATCCATCATGCATCGGTCGACGTGCGCTCTGACCACGGCGCGCCGGTCGTCAAAGGATTTTCGACCATTGACCACGTGGCGCTCATCGACGTCGAGGGCACCGGCATGATGGGGGTGCCGGGCATTGCCAGCCGTCTGTTCGGCGCGCTGCGCGACGTTGGGGTCTCGGTGACCATGATCTCGCAGGCCTCGAGCGAGCACTCGATCTGCTTGGCCGTGCCCCAAGGGCAGGCGGAGCTCGCCAAGCAAACGATCGAGCAGGCGTTCTTCTCCGAGCTGCGTCAAGGACACATCGAGTCCGTTGACGTGCTGGCGGAATGCGCGATCCTCGCGGCAGTGGGCGACAACATGGTGCATTCGCTCGGCGTCGCGGCGCGCTTCTTTGGCGCCCTCGCCAAGGCCCAGGTGAATGTGCGTGCCATCGCCCAGGGCTCCTCCGAGCGCAACATCTCGGCGGTCATCGCCGCGCAGGACTCGACACGCGCCTTGCGGGCTGTGCACTCGGGTTTCTTCCTCTCCGATCAGACTCTGTCGGTGGGGGTCATCGGCACCGGTCTCGTCGGTCAAGCGTTTTTGCGCCAGCTCGCCGCCCAAGTCGGTGCGTTGCACGCGGAGCGCAAGATCGACCTGCGGGTGCGCGCGCTGATGAATGGCCACCACATGTACCTGTCCGAGGCGGCGCTGTCGCTCGACGACTGGCAGGCGCAGCTCACGCGTCACGCGACCACGCCTGAGCTCGAGGCCTTCGTGCGACATGTCCAGGCGCCGCATCTACCCCATTGCGTCATCGTCGATTGCACGGCGAGCGCGGAGGTGGCGAGCCACTACGCCGATTGGCTTACGCGCGGCATTCACGTGGTGACGCCTAACAAGAAGGCCAATGCCGGCGAGCTCGGCTATTACCAAGCGCTGCGCCGCGCGGCGCGCGACAAGCGACGCCACTATCTCTACGAGGCCACGGTGGGCGCCGGCCTGCCGGTCATTAGCACGCTGCGCGATCTCATCTCCACCGGTGACCGTATCGAGTCTATTGAGGGCGTGCTTTCGGGCACTTTGTCTTTCGTGTTCAACTCGCTCACCGTGGGTCGGCGCTTTTCACACATCATCGCTGAGGCGCGCTCGCTCGGCTACACCGAGCCCGATCCACGCGATGACCTCTCGGGCCTCGATTTTGCGCGCAAGCTCGTCATCTTGGGCCGGGAGATGGGTCTGCCGATCAATGTCGGTGACGTGACGATCGACAGTCTTCTGCCAGAAGCGCTCAAGCAGATCACCGCCGTCGAGGATTTTATGCAACGACTCGGCGAGCTCGACGATGCAATGGAGGCGCGCGTACGCGCGGCGGCAGCCAACGATGAAGTCCTGCGCTACGTTGGCGTCGTCGACGCTTCCGGAGGGGCGCGTGTCGAGCTGCGCGCGACCGCGCGGCAACATCCCTTTGCGCGCATCACCGGCACCGACAACATCATCGCCTTTCGCACCGCCCGCTATCATGACCATCCGCTGCTCGTGCAGGGCCCGGGCGCCGGCCCCGAGGTCACGGCCGCGGGTGTCTTTGCCGACTTGTTGCGGGTCGCCGCCTATCTCGGAGCCCCGACGTGACCTCGGTCACTGCCTTTGCGCCGGCGACGGTGGCCAACGTGGCGGTCGGCTTCGACCTGCTCGGCTTTGCCTGCGATGCGGTCGGCGACCGCGTCACCGTGTCGCTGCGCTCAGGCAGCGACGACATCGTCATCGAGGAGATCACGGGCGTCGCCACGAGCCTCCCGCGCGATGCCGCGCGCAATACGGCGAGTGTGGCGTTGCGGGCGCTTCAGGCCGATCGGAAACTGGCGCACGGCTTTCGCTTGCGTATCGACAAAGGGATCGCGCTGAGCTCCGGCATGGGAGGCTCAGCGGCATCGGCGGTGGCGGCGGTGGTGGCGGCGGACCGCTTGTTGGGACTGGGTCTGACGAAGTCGCAGCTCGTCTCCTACGCCCTGGCGGGCGAAGAGGCGGCAAGCGGCGCCCGGCACGCGGACAACGTCGCGCCGTGCGTCTACGGCGGCCTCACGGCGGTGGTGTCACACGAGCCGTTGCAGATCCTCGAGATCCCGGTGCCGACGGCCCTGTGCTGCGCGCTCGTTCACCCCTCCGCGCAGGTCGAGACGGCTG
>CAYHNK010000036.1:0-20057 GCA_964357695.1 uncultured Bdellovibrionales bacterium
TGGGCAGCGCAGGCGCAGTCGTTTGCAGGACGCACACCCAGTCCTGGCTGTCGGGCCGCGCGGGAATTGTCCAGGTGTCGTTCTCATCGTCGTTCACTGGATCGCCGCCGTTGATCGGGATGCTCGTGCCGCTGCGGGGATTGAAGAAGCTGGCAACGTACGTGCGCCCTGCCAGCGCGCGCGCTTCGAAGCTGTCACCCTGCGTCCCGGCGGGGAAGTACAGCACATACAGCTCCCCGGGCACGGCCGCACATGAGGGGGCGAAGGGATCGAGGGCGGACGGGTCGGGGCCGGCGCCGTTTTGCGCTACACACGCCGTCGTCGGCACGAGGCGCGACCAGTCGACGCTGCGAAGCAACGAGCCGAGATACGAGAGCTCGGTCGAGCCGGCAAGATCCAGCGCGCTGAGATCGTCGCAGTAATACAGGCCCTCGGCGCCGTAGACGTGCCCGGCCGCACCCCAGAGCATCGCCGTCCAGGCCTGGCGGCGCGCCATCTCGGCATCGCAGAAGCCCGTCCACGGCCAGGTGAAGCTGTAGCTCTCGTAGCAGGGCTCCGACTCGACCACCGGCTTTGACGGCAGATACGCGTAGGCCTCCTGCACACGAAACGCGACCTTGTCGTCGTGCACGTAGGTCTGGAGCCAATTGTGGTCGAGCCAGGGCTCATCGTGGAAGAAATGCGCCGAGCTCTGCTGGCCAAACGTCGGCGCGCCTTCGTCGGAGCCGCCGGGGTGCACGCTCACCGGGTGTCCGTAGGGGTTGTGGCTCGCGACGAAGGTGCCTAAGGCACGCAACTCGGCCCAATCATTTGCCTCCCATTGCAGCTGGCCGCTGTCGATGGCGGACTGAAACTCCCCGGTGAGGCTCCAGACGATGCTGTGGGCGCCATAGCGAGCGAGGAGAAAGCGCGAGATCGCCTGCGCGCGCGTCAGGCTGACGTTCCTCTCGATGAGCCAGTCCGGGTGTGCCGCCAGCACGAGCCCGCGGCTCCACAAGTAGGCCAGGCGCACATCGACGCTCTGGAAATAGGCTGGGTTCAGATAGCCCCAGTCGTTGGTGTCGCCGGCATTGTCCGGAAAGGGATAGCCACCTTCGTTCCAGAGACTGAGCCCGAAGTAGCGCCCTTGCATCACGGTGAAGCCTTTCTGCACGCGGTCGTTGACCCACGTCTCGAAGTTGCCACCGAGGTTGCACAAGGCGCCGCCCTGATCCCAGCCGGACATCATCAGGTTCCAGTTGGTATCGCCGAGATAGAAGAAGGGCGTGCCGTCGGCCTGCGCGAAGTGGCGTCCATCGGCAGCGACGTGCAGGTGGCCGCGGTAGCTGCGATTGCCGTCGCGTTGCTCCGCAGTCGCCGAGACGGCGGTGACCGCACCGTCACCTTGCAGACCAGCGTCGCTGCTCATCGCGTGCCACGTCCAGCTGCCGGCGCGGGGCAAGGTGTAGCGAACTCTCCAGGTGTCGCCGCCGTCCCAGTACCCGTCGAGCGTCAGACTCGTACCGCTTGGCGCGTGGGAGAACGTCACCTGGACGGGGAAATCCGCCCAGGCATGGGCCTGCACCGCGGTGAACGACAGCTCGGCGACCTCCCAGGTGGTCAACGTTTGGGCCGTCGCCACGCCAGCGCCAAGCAGGCCGCGCGCGAGTATCAGCGTCAACAGAATCGGTCGTCGCATGTTGGTCCCTCACCATCCGGCGGCGCAGTCGACGTGCCGGTTGCACACCTCCCAGCACACACCGCGGTCACAGTACTCGCCGGGACCACAGCTCGGGCTGCACGCGCGACTCGGTGTCGAGGACTCGCCGCCGCACCCAACCATGACGCTGACGACCGATACCCACGCGGCTCTTTGCCACATGCTACACCTCACCGTTGAGACGCCGCGGTCGCTCAATAGGGCGCCACCTCGTCGTTGATGCCGATGCCGGGTCTCGACCCGAGCGGCACGCCTCCCATGTTTTCGCTCCGACAGAAGCCGTACTCCGGCGCGCTCTCATGCGGCACGGCGTAAGGGATGCACACCTGCTCGGGAGAGGTGCGCAACTTGCGATAGAAGCAGTAGGGGCCGCGGATGGCTTGCACGGTCATCGTGCCGTCTTGGGTGGTGCAGCCGAGGGTGGTGCAGTAGGCGGGCACTGTGGCCGCGGACGTCCCGGCGGAGGTCACGCGGTAGAGAAAGCAGTCCGCATCGGTGGCGGCGGTGCAGCTCGTTGTGGCGCTCGTGCTAAGTCGAATAATGTCGCCGACTCCGTGAGCCGTGGCGTTGGCGCGGGCGGTGACAGCGTTGGAGATCCGATTCGTCTCGTCGGCGTGAGGCCCGCCGTAATAGATATTGCGGTCGTGCTCATGACCCGTGCCGCCGTCGTCGGCAAGGCCGCCGGCAGCGTTGACCGCTACATTGCACCGCGCATCCGCATTGTCGGCGCTCTCCCCCTGACCGGATGAGATCGCGAGCCACGGACCGTCGACCTCAAGGACGGTGTTCGCGTAGACGGCAACCTCGTCGGCGCGCCAGAAGTTGACGCCCGCGGTCGTGCCATTGGGGGCGTCCGGTGTGTGGTTGTATATGTCATAGATGAGGTTGCCGACGATATCGACATTGTTGGGCCCATCGGGCGGGAGATTGGCACCATCTGTTGACCCTTGGCCGTGATAGTTGGCGATCCCCACACTGGAGTCCCAAATGATATTGTTCTGAATCACCATGTAATCGGCACCGGTGCCATTCCAGTAGGCGCTGAAGACGATGGGTGACGCTGGCCCCGTTTGGCCCCCGCCCGAGAGCACGCCGTCGCCATCACGCAGCCCCCATACGCGGTTGTGGGTCACGAGGACGGGCGCTGCGGCTGTCCCTGCCGCCTTGAAGCCGAGTCCGACCTCCATGGGGGCGCAGGGGTTGGGGTACGCTGCGTCGTAGTTGCCGTTGCAGTCCGTGTAGAAGTCGGCAGAGGTATAGACGTCGTTGTTTTCAAAGACACCACCTCCGATGCTGGGGTTTCCATCGCCGACAGAGGTGGCCTTGTTGCCGTCATAGAGCTCATTGTTGATGATGTGCAGGTTCGGCGATGCGGCCGTCTCGATGATCTGATTCTCCCCAGAGGAGCTCGGCCAGGCCTTGCGGAGCACGCTGTTTTGAATGGTGTTGCGATCGTTGACATACAGACCGTCGGCGCCCATGCCCGCAATCGTGTACGTGTAGTCCTCCGCGAGGATCCGATTGAAGACGATGTCGTTGTTGCCGTCCGTGAGGTAGATGGCGCCGTGACTCGCGGTCGCATCGCCGTCAAACGTCAAGCGATGAACGAGCCAGGCGCTGTAGCCGGCAAGATATAGCCTCGACACCTTCGCTTTGTTCCCGGTCGACTGGTGCCACGGCTCGTCGTCGTCGTCCGACGCGCGGGTGTATCGGAGCACCTTGCGAGCACCCGCAGTGCCGCTCGCTGCCACATCGAGATCTCCCCGCCCCGTGTGATCTCCCGCCTCGATGCAGATGACGCGATGGCTCCAATCGATCACCGACCAGTCATTCGTCGGCGCCGTGCTCGTCGTGATGATCTGATCGCACGGCAACGCCGCCAGCCCTTCCACATCCACATCGCACCGCGGGTTGCCCGCCTTGCACTCGTGGAGGGCGCAGTAGCAGTTGGCGTCCGGGGTCTGCCACGACTCGGCGCAGGGGGGACATTGCGCCGAGGCCACGCGCGCCGTTGCCAGCACCGCGATGAGTACGACTGTCCACTTCATCACCGCACCTCCCGGCGCCGGCGCCACACCCCTACCAACAGGACGCCTACGAGCCACACGAGCGAGTCCGGGCCCGCCGATTGGCAACCACAGCTCGGTTGCGACGGCGACCCACCCGTGCGCGTGCACTCAGGAAGAGCCACGTGCACACACGTTCCCGCCGAGCAGGTGTCCGTCGTACAGTTGTTGCCGTCGTCGGTGCAGGCAACGCCGCTGTGCAAGGGGCACGTCCCGCCGCACGTGTCGCCCTCGCCGCCACACACGCTCGTGCAGCTCGGTACACACGGCGCCGCGCAGGTCACATGCAACGCCATCGACGACCCTTGGTCGAACCGATCGATACCGGCGAAAGTATCGGTGCCGGTCTCGTCGTCCATCATCACCGCCAGCGCGAAGCTCGTCCCGGCATCGCGCGCCGTTTCGAGATCAGCGAACGACGGCGAAGAGAGTGTGAAGGTCTTGACCCCCGTCGTGCGTAGCTCAGTCGCCGCACTCACGTAGTTGTCGCTCGATACATCGCACGCCGCGTACATGGCGCTGCCGCTGTCCGCCTCCGGGTCGCCGACTCCGTCACCACCATAGGGACCTATCGACCACGTCTTCGTGTCAAGACCCGCCGACACATACGAGACGTTGAACGACAGCTCGGCGGTGGCCACGTCTTGGTCCGCAGGAAGACTCGAGAGGTCGAAGCGCATCGCGACGCGCAGGATGGTGCTCTGGGGCCCGGCCGAGTGCGCGGTCCAACTACCCTTACCGCCCGTGTCCTCGACGTCGTTGCTGTAGGTGGCTGGCAACATGACGTCGCACGCGGCCGCCGTTGGAGTCTCGCAGGTGCCTCCTCCCGTGCAACAGAGCGACGCACAATCGGAGCCGCTCCCCATGGTGCCACCCGTGCAGGTCTGACCGCTCGTGCAGCACACACCGCTTTGCTCCGCGCAGGTCTGGCTCGGCACACTGGCGGCACCAGCTTCGAGCGCGCCCGGCGTACCGGTGCGCGTCGTGCCCGCGAGATCGTAGTCGAAGATGTTGGCCAGCGCCGAGACGGGCGACAGTAGAAAGAGTGACGAAAGACACAGCGCGACCTTGCGGTTCATCAAAGACCTCACTTGCTGGTTGTGTTGCATCGGGAATACCGTAGCAGGAACGATGCCTTCCTGCCGCTCCTGCATTATCGCGCAGTTGCGCGGCTGCGTCTTGGGCGTTGCCGGGGCTTGCCGGCTACACCTGTAGGGTCGCGGCTACAGGGGGCGAGCTACCACGGGGCGACATCGTCGCTGATACCGATCCCCGGGCGCGACCCGAGCGGCACCCCGCCCATGTTCTCGGCGCGACAGAAACCGTACTCCGGCGCGCTCTCGTGCACCGTGGCGTAGGGGATGCATAGTTGCTCGGGCGCGGTGCGCAGCTTGCGATAGAAGCAGTACGGACCGCGGGTGGCTTGCACGGTCATGGTGCCGTCTTGGGTCGTGCAGCCGACCGTCGTGCAGTAGCCGGGCGGCGCCGCGGCCGAGGTGCCAGCGGTGGTTACCCGGTAGAGGAAGTCATTTCGCTCGGGCGCCTCCAATACCTCGTCGAGGGCGTATGCGGACAACCGCCCGGGCTGAATGATGGCACCAGCGACACGGTTCGACTCACCCGCGTCTTGTGTGGCGTAGTACGCGTTGTGGTCCCATTGCGTTCCGCTTCCGTTGCTGGCGACATTCGTACCCGCCTTGATGGCGACGTTGCAGCGGAAATCGTTGTTCGAGTCGAAGAGGCCCTGGGCGAGGTAGGCAGATTCTACGATCGTGTTCAGGTAGTGCTCGGTGGTGTTGACGCCACCGGAGCCGGCCCACCACACCGTCGATTGCTCCGGCGTGCCGGAAAAGTTTCCGATCTGGTAGAAGATGTTGCCAATCACGGAGACGCGATTGCCACTGGAAGGCTGGTTCCAGTGCGTCCATTCAATCCCCTGCTGCGAATCGAGGACTACATTGCCCTTGAACAGGATCCAATCCGAGTTCGTCCCGCCACCGGCACCAAATGCCACCGCTGGCCCCGAAGAGCCGTTGCAGCAAAATGCAAAGTCCGTAACCCTATTTCCCCAGATACGATTGTCTATGATCAGCGCAGCACTGTCTGATGCGCCTGAGGCTTTGAAAGATAGAGTGTTCTCGCCCTTGACCTTCGTACCATCTGTTGTTTGGGCCGTGGGAGAATAATACAAATCATTGTTCTCGATCACGATCCCGGATAGCGTGGGGCCGCCATTGTGCCCTACCTGCATCTGGTGCGCGGCGACGTCGTAGATTTCATTATTGACCGCGTGCATGTTGGAGCCGGTGCCGATGTCGAGGCCAACAACTTCGTCAGACGTCCCGTTCCCGTACCAACCACGTAAGACGCTATTCTGTACTGTTATCCAATCGATACTCCCAGAGCTACCGTCCTGGGAGTAACCATAATAAAGGTAATCAGACCCCACAATCAGCATTCTATTGAAGATCACGTTCGTGACGTCACCGTTGCCCGGCACGACCTCGACGCGCACAGGTTTGTCTAAACCGCCGGAAATAGTGGGGAATGTAAGTCTATGAATTAGCCAATAGTCTCCCTGAACCACAAGTCTCTGAACGTTGGCCTGCGTACCTGATTGATTCCATGGCTCGTCGTCATTGTCGCTTCCACGCGTATACCGCAGTACCTTGTGGTTGCCTGATGAGCCGTTGGCTACAGCGGGAACTGTAAGTGTTCCTTTTCCCAGATGATTGCCTGCCTCAATGCAGATCGTGTTGTTCGACCAGTTGATCGAAGACCAAGGTGTTGAAGCTGTGATTGTCTGGTCGCACGTGCGGCTGCCAAGTACTGCCACATCCACGTCACACCGCGGATTCCCAGCCTTGCACTCGTAGAGGGCGCAATAGCAGTTGGCGTCGGGGGTCTGCCACGACTCGGCGCAGGGGGGACATTGCGCCGCGGCCACACGTGCCGTGGCCAGCACTGCGACGACTACGACTGTCCACTTCATCGCCGCGCACCTGAGCGCCGACGACGCAGCCCCACCGCGAGCAACACGCAGAGAAGCCAACCCAGCACGTCCCCACTCGCGCTCGTGCAACCGCAACTTGGCTTTGGTGCCACGCCCGCCAGACACGCGTCGCTCGTGCAAGCATCACTATCACTCGCGCAGGCCGTACCATCGTGCAACGCACACGCGCCGCCACAGCCGTCGGCCTCACCGCCGCACACGGACGTACAGACCGCGGCGCATTCCAACGTGAAGGTGAGCTTGTTGAAGTTCGCGACGCTGCCGGTGACCGGGCCATCGCTGTCGAATGCGAGCCGCAAGACCTGCTCGCCTGCGTCGAGCTGGATGCCGGTGCGGCTGAGCGTCGTCCAGCTCTGCCAGCCACCCGTGTCGGGGACGCTGATGCTGCCTGTCGTATCGACGCCATCGAGCGCGAGGTGAAAGACACCCCCTTCCCCGTCCGATGCCGCCCGCACCTCGAGCGTGTAGTGCCCCAGCGAGGCCACGTTCACCGTGTACTCGATCCACTCACCCGCCGCCGTCCAGCCGACATCGTAGCCGCCGCCTGCGTCTCCGGTCGGCTGGATGTCGACGCCCTCGGACAGGCGATAGCCGCCGCCATGATTCGTGCTCTCGAGGTCGTGGTAGGCCACGTCTTCGCCGCCGTCATCGAAGTCCTCCGCCTGGATCGTCCCGGGAATGGGCCACGCGCTGCCGCCGTACGGTGCCTGTGTGGATGTCCCCGCAGCCGCTTGCACGAGCAAGACGACCCCCACGGTGGCATTCCAGCTCGCTGGCGGCGCCGCGACACTCGTGGCCAAGCTGCCAGCCACGGTGCCACTTGCCAGCAAGGTCGCGTCTTGCGGGTCGTACCACGCGTAGCTGTAATCACCCGCCGGCAATTGCAGCGCTGCCACCGTCGTCGAGCTCGCGCCCCAGAAGTAGACGAGGTACTCATTTCCAGGATTCGCGAGGACCTGCCAGCCGCCTGCGCCGGGACCGTCGCTCACCAGCGCATCGTACTCGTTGCCGGCGCCGTCGACGGGCGACAGCTCCCAGAAGCGCAGCCGCTCGACGATGTCGCGCAGCGCCCCGAGCCGTGCCGCGCCCGCGAGCCAACCGGAGCTGCCGATGCGGCTCGAGTCGTCCTCGTAGAAGCCGACGTGCGCGCCGGATAGCAACAGGCCCCAGGCGTACTGCGTCTCGGCGTCGAGATTGCCGTAGAAGTCGGTGGCTCCCGCGCCCGCGCTCGCATACGAATGCGTCTCATTGACCGTCAAGATCTTACCTCGACCCTGGGCGTCGTGCAGCCAGTCCGAGAGCTGCTGGGGGCTCACACCGAAGTCGAAGCGGAAGTTCAAAACGTCGATGGACGGCTCGCTCCAGTACAGCGAGGCGCTGTAGCTCTCGTTGCCGCCTCCCGCGTGCACTGCCACCGGTTGGCTGGTGGCGCTGCGGATGCGCTCGGCCCAATGCACCTGCCAGCCGTACCAGCTCGGGACGTCGAGCCCATAGGTGCCAAACTCGTTGCACACCTCGAAGTAGACGTTGTCATAGCCACCGAGCTCGGCGACCACCTTGTCGACCAGCGCGGCCTGGTAGTCGGCGAGGGTGTTGCCGCTGGTGCTGGTCTCCCCGTAGCCGAGATCGAAGAACTCCGGATCGAAGTGGCCGGAGGCGTTGGTCGAGAAGGCACCGTTCTGATTGTAGGTCGCGTTCCAGGCGAGGCGATAGCTGTCGCTTGCCCACCACCACGTGCCGCCGGGATAAGGCGCGAACACGGTGACCTCAACCGCGATGCTGCGGGATCTTGCCGCAGCGACGAAGTCGTGCATGCGCGTCCAGTAGGCGGCGTTCCACTGGTCGAGGTCATGATCGCCGTTGCCGTCACGCAACCAGGGCGTGAGCGCGCCGAGCGACGTGGTGCCGAACCACACGTACGTCCACACCCGCACCTTGTTGATACCGTTGTCGGCGAACGCATCGAGGGCGGCGACATAGTCGATGCTCGGGTCGGCGGCGAGCTCCTGGCAGTCAAAGCCAACGAGCAGCGTCGGCGCGCCGCCGTAGGTAAACCATTGCCCTTCGTGGCCCACGCCGCTCTGCGCTCGCACGGGTGCCGCAGCGAGTGTCAGGAGCAGCGCCGAGACCGGCGACAGCGCAAGAAGTGAATCAAGACACAACGCGACCTTGTGGTTCATCGGTAGCCTCACATGCTGGTTGCGGTCCATCGGACGAAGCGTAGCAGGAACGATGCCGCCCGACCGCTCGTGCAATCTCACGGGGTTACGCCGTCGCGCCCTGGGCGGTGTCGTGGGCTGTCGGCTACAGTCGTGGGTCTGAGGCTACAGGGGACGCGCTACCGCGGCGTTACATCGTCGGCTCAAAGAAATACAGGCCCAGTGCGGCACCGGCCAGCACGCCGCTAACAACGAAGGCGCCGGTGCCGATGCGATTCATCGACTCGACGTCGCCCTTGAGGGTGCTTGCGCGATCGGCCCAGCGCTCGTCCGTGAACGCTTGCACTTTGTCATACGCCAACCAGCGGTACGAGCCACCCACGGCGAACGCTGCCGCACTCACGGCCGCTGTTGCCCAGGTCCAACGTCTCGCTGGTGGTGGCCCGTCCGCACTCGAGATCATCATGAGCGACGCGGGCCCGCGCTCTGACGTCACCGGCGTAGCCTCGATGGCGGTTGCATTTGGCTGCGCCGCAATACTCTCGCGCACACGACGTCGAAGCGACTCGAATTGCGCCACAATCTTCGGCGACGTGCCGTCGGGGAGCTCCACGTCGACATCGAGCTCGAGCGCGCGCTCAAAGCTGGTCGCCGCGTCATCGCGCTGCCGCAGATTGAGCTGTACGAGGCCAGTGTACATGAGCACCGTGGCACGCTCGGGGTCAGTCGCGGCACCAAGCAGCGCTTGATCGAGTAGCCCTGCGGCAACCTTGAGATCGAGACTGTTGTACGCCTGGATCGCCCGCTCGAGCTCCGGGGTCACCGCGCCCACGGCGACCCCGAACCCGAGACACAGCCCGCCGACCATCAGGGCCGGCAATAGTCGGTGCCGAAGCTGGGTGCTTCTCATGACGGCAAGGCTAACGCGCGGCTCGCAGGCGCGCAAGCAGCGAAACCGTTGGCGCTGCGGTCTTCGTAGAGTACGCTGGTCGTACGACGACAAAGGACGGTGATGGAACGCTTCGGCCGATACCGGCTACTACGCAAGCTCGCCGCCGGTGGCATGGCGGAAGTCCATTTGGCGAGCTATGCCGGCCCGGAAGGATTCGAAAAGCACGTCGCGATCAAACGACTGCTGCCCGAGCTCGTCGAGGAAGAGGGTTTCGTCGAGATGTTCCTCGACGAAGCGCGACTTGCGGCACGCTTTAACCACCCCAACATCGTGCAGATCTTCGACCTCGGTGAGGTCGCCGGCAGCTACTTTGTCGCCATGGAGTATGTGCAAGGCGCAAGCCTCGCCAGGCTGCTGCGCGAGTGTGAGCGCCGTAGTGAGCACGTTCCTGTCGCTATTGCCGCCAAGATCGTCAGCGAGACGTGCAGCGGTCTCGAGTACGCGCACACCTTCACACTGCCAGACGGCGCGGCGCTCTCGCTCGTGCACCGTGATGTGAGCTCACACAATGTGCTCCTTAGCGACGACGGCTCCGTCAAGCTGCTCGACTTCGGCATTGCGAAAGCGACCACCAATCAGCACCGCACGCGCACGACATCGCTCAAGGGCAAGCTCGCCTACATGTCGCCCGAGCAAATCCAACAGAACGCCCGCCTCGATCGCCGCTCCGATCTGTTCTCGCTCGGCATCGTCCTGTTCGAGCTGCTCACCGGGCGTCGGCCCTTTGTGAGCAACACGGACGTCGGCGTGCTCACCGCGGTGGTCAACGAGCCCACGCCCGACCCGCGCTCGCTCGTTCCCGATCTGCCGGAGTCGATGAGCGCGATCGTGTTTCGTGCTCTGCAGAAAGATCGTAGCCGTCGCTACCAATCGGCGCGCGAGATGCAGACGGACCTACAGCGCTTTCTGCTGGAACAGGGCGCAGTGGTCGACAGCTACGTGCTCGCCGACTTCGTCCGCCAGCTCGTTCCGCCACCCAAGCCGGAGGCGGCACCGTCGAGCCCCCTGACCAACGACACCGTCGTCGGCGAGCTCCCTGCGGACGATGGCATGCAGGGCGCACCATCGCACGCGGCCGAAGACCAGCCGGCCCCCACGGTTCGCGTGCAGCGACCGCCCGCCCAGAGCCTGCGCCGCGCGCTGGCATTGGCCGGCGCTCTGCTGCTGGTCGGCATCGGCGCCACGGCGACACTCATCGCTCGCGGGCCGGAGTCGACGACTTCGAGCGTCCCCGTTCACGTGCCGGTGCAAGTGCAGGTGCCGCAGCCTCCGATCGCGGTCAGCGCAGCCGCGCCAGCGCAACAGCTCCCAGCGGCGACGTCGAACGACACGTCACCGACCCCGCCGAAGTCGCAAGCCAACGCACGCACACCGGCCGAAGGCGTTGGCTGGCTCGATGTGATCACCAATCCCTGGACGGAAGTGGAGGTCAATGGCCGCTCGCGCGGCACGACACCGCTCGGCAAGCCGCTGGCGCTTGTACCGGGCGTCTACAAGCTACGCCTCGTCAATCCGCAGGCCGATCTGTCGTACACCACCGACGTTCGCATCCGCGCCGGTCGCAACGAGAAGATCCACAAGAGCTTTGCCACCGGCACGCTGACGGTGCTCGCGACACCGTTCGGTGACGTGTTTGTCGACGGCAAGCACCGTGGTTTGACGCCCCTCGACGAGCCCGTCGTCCTGTACGAAGGAACCCACACCGTGCGCGTGTTCTGCGAAGCGACAGGCAAGAGCGAAACACGCACCGTGCGCATCAAGCCGGGTCGCACTGTCGAGCTGAAGGTGACCCTAAACTAACCGCCACCTCGCCCTACCCGCATCTGGCGATGGCGCGAGAGCAGCTCACTCAAGTGCGAGCGGTCCATCTGCGCCAGGCGCGCCGCCTGGGAGATATTGTTGCCGGCGGCCTGCATGAGACGATCGAGAAAGCGCGCCTCGAACTCCAGCAGCGAACGTGCACGCGCGTCTCTGTACGACACATCGAGCGAGATCTCACGTTGGTCGGTCGGCTCGTGCAGTCCACCAGACGAACGCAGGGTCGTATCATCTTCGGGGACCTCGCCCATGGCGAGCACCGCACCGACGAAGTTGCGCAGCTCGCGCACATTCCCCGGCCACGGACGTGCGCACAACGCGTCGAGTGTGGCGACAGAAAAAGTCGACTCAATTGGTTGCGCGTGACCGTGCAGGCGCAAGAAATGCTCGACGAGCAAGGGCACATCGTCGCTGTGCTCACGCAGCGGCGGCACGCGTAGTGTCACGACCGCGAGACGGTAGTAGAGATCGAGTCGAAATATGCCGGCGTTGACGTCGCGACGCAGGTCATGATGGGTCGCGCCGATGACGCGCGCGGCGAACGGACGCTCCTCGTGCCCACCGAGACGCTGGAAGCGACGCCGCTCGAGCACACCCAGCAGCGTGGCCTGCATCTCCGTCGGCAAGTCGCCGATTTCGTCGAGCAAGAGGGTACCGCCATCCGCGCGCTCGAAGGCGCCCATGTGGGTTTGCGTCGCCCCGGTAAACGCCCCCCGCTCGTGACCGAAGAGCTCAGAGGCCACGAGACTCGGCGTCAACGAAGCGCAGTCGAGCGTCACGAACGGGCGGCTCGCGCGAGGCCCAAGCGAGTGGAGTGCCCGCGCGATGAGCTCCTTGCCCGTACCAGATTCGCCGATGACCAACACCGAGGCGTCGCTGTCGGCGGCACGCTCGACTTGCGCCATCAGTCGACGCATCACGGGGGTGCGTCCATGCAGGCCCGCGAGCTGACTGCTCTCGTACAAACGCACGACGACATCCTCGCCGTCTGTCACGCGCACGAGCGAGCGGCCAAACCAGACCTCACTTCCGGGAGCGAGCGTCGCGTTGTGAATGCGCACACCGTTGGCCACCGTACCGTTCGTCGAGCCCTGATCGACGACGAGGATACCATCGGGCAGGCGGGTGAGCTCGGCGTGGTAGCGCGACACCGTGGGATCCGCGAGCGCCAGAGCGTTGTCGACCGCGGTTCCCACACCGACCGTTTCAGCCTCGGCGCGCAACTGCCGCCCCTTGTCTGGGCCGTCGAGCACCTCGAGTCGTAGGCTGCGCACTGGGATACGCGCCTGGCTCCATCGCTGCGTCGCCTGAGTTGCCATCGAGGTCACGCAGCGAGTCTAGCATACGCACTGGCGACGCGTAGACAGTTCCGCTAGGGTTGCGCCATGCGTCATATCATAAAGCTCGCAAGCATCGTGCTGCTCGGCGGCGGCCTGGGGGCGTGCGCCTATCGCGGCCTCGAGGTCGAGGGCAAGGAGTGCAGTGCCTCACATCCGTGCCCTGACGATCTTGCCTGCGTCGCGAGCGATGCCCTGGGTACCTACGTGTGCGCGGCGTGCACTGACGCCGTCTGCTCGAGCGTCCCACCAACCGGGTACCTCGTGCATCGCGCGGCGACCGTGCCCGACCTCGCCGACACGACCTTGAGCGATTTTGCCGCCGCGGCGACCATCACACTCACGGTCACCGAGACAGGGACCACCGGCACCTATCGCCTGCTGTGGGACGACACCGCGCTGTATGTCGCCGCGAGCGTGCAGGACGACGATCTCGCGTCCATCATCGCCACCCGTGACGGCGACCTCTGGGGCGACGATAGCATCGAGCTCGAGCTTGACCGTCGCGCCCTCACCAGCGATGGCGACGCCGAGCTCGCGAACGTCGACGACTACAAGCTCTTCGTCAACTTACTCAACGCTCAGCGCGACGACCAAGGCGGCGGCTATTGGGGCAACGGCTGGGACGGCACCTGGACGTCGCACGTGACCGTGCAGGGGACACTCGGCGACGCCGTCGCGGACACCGGGTACGTGCTCGCCATGAGCCTGCCCTGGAGCGCATGGAGCAACGTGCACGACACGTTCACGGCACCGTTGGCGGGTGACATCTGGGGTCTCGACATCGTCCTCAACGATCTCCGCGGCGACGACTCCAGTCCGTCTCGCACGTGGAAGAACACCGACGGCGGCACGGTCAACAATCCTGGAGGTTGGGGCAGCATGACGTTCGCGCAACCGTGACGAAATGGTCGGGGTGATAGGATTCGAACCTACGGCCTCTTGGTCCCGAACCAAGCGCTCTACCAGGCTGAGCTACACCCCGACGGCCGGAGGGCTCTCGTAGCTGATCCCGCCCACGGTGTCAATCGCCTTGACGGCGAGGGCGCTGGCACGTTGAAGTCGGCGAACAACTCGACTATGTCCATGGCCACCACGCGGAGCCCATGGCCATGTCGCATCGTAAGCTCGAGGTTCCTGGCTTCTTTGCTGAGCCCCCACCCTTCGACATTCTGTTCGAGGGAAAGCGCTTTGCCGCGCGGCCCGGTGAGCCACTCGTTGTCACCTTGATGGCGCACGGCCGCCACGTCCTTGGCCGCTCGTCAAAATACCACCGCGCTCGGGGCGCCTACTGTGGACGCGGGCATTGCGGGCGTTGCCTCGCGCGCGTCGACGGCCATCCGAACACTCGTTCTTGCCTCGAGCTGTCCCATGCCGACGCGAAGGTCGAGAGTCAGCACGTCATGGGTAGCGCCAAGCACGATCTCCTCGGCGCCCTCGACTGGATGTTCCCGCAGGGTCTCGACCACCACACTCTCATGACCGAGTCGACGACACTCAATCGCATGGCGGTGGCCGCGGCGCGGCGCCTTGCCGGACATGGCGAGCTGCCGGCGCTCAAAATGGAGGCCGACCCACACGAGGTGGCACAGCAGTCGGTGCCGGTCCTCGTCATTGGCGGCGGCCAAGCTGGGCGCGCGGCCCATGCGGTGCTCACCCGCGCTGGCGTCGCGTCCTTGCTGATCGACGCGGCCCCGGACGCCCCGACCCCCGCTCTCGCCGGGGCACGCGCCGTCGGGCTGTACGACGATCGCGATGTCTTGGTGCTCAAAGAGGGCCGCCTCATCCGCGTGCAGGCGGAGGTCTGCGTCCTGGCCACTGGCGCCATGGAGCCTGCCCCGACCTGCGACGGCAACGACGCGCCGGGACTCATCACCCGCCGCCTGTGCGAGCAGGCCTTGCGCTTGGGCGTACGACCGGGACGCCGCATCGTCATGGCCACACAGACGAACGCGGACGATGACACGATGGAGGCGGCCCGCACGCTCGCGACTTCGCTGACCCACGCAGGCGTCAGCATCGAGCTGGCGCTCAATCTCGGTGAGCTCGCTGTGGCGCGCCGCTCGCTCAGTGGTCAGCTCGCAGCGCTCGCCGGCCGAGGCCGTGTGCAACGGGTGCAGCTCGTCGACGAAGACGAGACCTTCGAGGCCGATGCCGTGGTGTGGTGCCCGGCGCCCGTGCCGGACTACGCGCTGGCGCGCCAGATGGGCATCGCCACGCCCTTTGACGCGACACGCGGCGCCTTCGTGCCCGTATGCGAACAAGACGGTCGCACGAGTCGCCCAGGGGTTCTACTCGCCGGCGAGATCATCGGCCTCGGGGCACACGCTGCCGAGGAGCATGGCCGCCGCGTCGGTGAGACAGCGCTGACGCTGCTGCCCGGGACCGCCGGGGCACATCCATGACCGCGCGCGAGCTCGTCTGCACCTGCGAAGACGTGACCCGTGGCGACGTCGAGCGCGCCATCGCCCGCGGCCACACCGACATGGAATCGCTCAAACGCTACACCGGCCTCGGCACCGGCATCTGCCAGGGACGCGGCTGTCTGGCGCGCGCGGCCCAGCTGCTCACCCGCGCTGGCTATGGGGGTCACACGCTGGCACCCACCAGCGCGCGGCCGCCGCTGTGGCCCGTCCCCCTGGCAGCACTCGCCGCTGGCGCGAGTCTACCGCCCATCTATCCGAGCGAAGCCGCTCCCGCATGGACGCCGCCCCCCCCCATGCCCGCGCCCCCCGAGCAGCTTCCCTCACTGCCCACGCACGCCCAGGTGGTCATCATCGGCGGCGGTATCATGGGCCTTGCCACCGCGTACCACCTGGCCAAGTGCGGTCTCACGAACGTGGTCGTGCTCGAGGCCTCGTACCTGAACGCTGGCGCCTCCGGCCGCAATGGCGGCGGCATCCGCGAGCAGTGGTCAACCGAACAGCACATCCTACTCATGCGCGAATCGATCGCGCTGTGCCGCGAGCTCGCTAAAGAGCTCGGCATCAACGTGTGGTTGCGCCAAGGCGGCTACCTTTTTGTCACCGCGAAGGAGAAAGTCGCCAGCGGCATGGGCGCCAACGTCGAGCTGCAAAATCGCTTGGGCGTGCCCTCGCGCATGCTGCGCCGCAGCGAGATGCAGCATCTCGTACCCGAGCTCGAGACCTCCGACCTCGTCGCCGCGGTCTACAATCCGGAAGACGGCGTGATCTTTCCTTGGCCCTTTCTGTGGGGTTACGCCGAGGGCGCGCGCCAACGTGGCGTGCACATCGCCACCTTCACCCCGGCCACGCACCTGCTCGTCGAAGGCGGTCGCGTGTGCGGTGTCGTGACCCCACGGGGCACGATTCGCACCGAGCTGGTGGTCAACGCTGCCGCCGCCTGGGCACCCGAAATCGCGCGCATGGCGGGCGTCACTCTGCCCAATCGACCCGAGCGCCACGAGATCCTCGTCACCGAGTCGCTGCGCCCATTCCTCGGGCCGCTCGTCAGCGAGCTCGGCCTCGGACTCTACTTCTCACAGTCGCTGCGCGGCGAAGTCGTCGGCGGGCTCGGCGATCCGGATGAGCCCGTCGGCGTCGAGATGCGCTCCTCGCAGCGCTTCCTCGTGCGCATGGCGCGGGCGCTCGTGCACCGCATGCCACGCCTGGGCGCCGTCAAGGTGCTGCGCCAGTGGGCCGGCTGCTACGACGTCACGCCTGACGGCAATCCCATCGTCGGCGAGGTGGATGAGGTGGCTGGCTTTTTCCAGCTGCACGGCTTTGTTGGCCATGGTTTTATGATGGCGCCCGTGGTCGGTCGCATCGTCGGCGAGTATCTCGCCAAAGGAACCGAGCACCCGTTCGTGCACGACAATCGCCTCCACCGCTTTGCGCGCGGCGATGTCGACCACAAGGAAACGATGATCATCGGCTGAGCGCGTTCCCAGCTCTGGCGCAGCGCTATCGGCGCCGCCGCATGGGCTGGAGTGCCGCAGCCGGACTGACACTCTTTTTGGACAACAGGGTCTCGTCGGAGTGGCGCAGCGCCGTCAAACGACCCTCTTTGTCCTCCCAGAGGTTGATCACGAGCGCAACGTCCTTGAGTGACAGCACGTCTTCGAGGTGCGGGAACTCGACCACAAACCGTTGACTGTAGAACTCACGAATGCGGTCGCTGACAAAGAAGCGCAGCAGGCGCTCACGGTTCTCGGCGTCGACTTGCGTGAAGTTGACACCCATGCCCGTGGGACGGTCCCCGAGGGGATCGGTGCGATGGGCAATCTCCCCTCGCGCGCTCAGGATGTCGCCACCCTCGATGGCCATCTCGAGGTTGACGGGGAACCCGACCGGCAGCAGATAGCTCGACTCGAGGAACGTGCCGCCAATGGCGAGATCGCGCGTGACTGCGTGACCTTCGAACTCGATCGGCTTGCCGCGATACGGCTCCTTCAACCACATGCGCGTTGGCATGCCGATGAGGATGCGCTCGTGCTCACGTCGCTCGTTATCAGCCATGGCGCGCCTTATAGACCCTCGCCCCGGGCAAGTCGAGCGCCGAATGGAGCGCGATTTGACGACCTTGGTCGCTCTGGGATATCCCACAAGGACCATGGATCGACGAGAGTTTAACGCAGAGCTTCAACGGCTGGCCCAGACACTCGATACCCAGGCGCACACCGCCATGTGCCTGAACTCGAGCGACCTGCGTGCTAGCAGTCACTGCCTGTTCTCGCGCAATCTTGAGAGCTGCTATCGCTGCACGCATTGCGAGAGCTTGCAGCACTGTAGCGGCATGACGCACTCACGCGGTTGCATCGCCTGCCACGATTGCGCCTACCTCGTCGACTGTCGCTACTGCACGCGCAGCGCCTACCTCGTCAGCTGCACCGCATGCACCGAGTGCACCTACTGCCTCGGTTGCGTGGGCCTCACGAAGAAGGACTTTCACATTCTCAACGTGCGCTACGGTCGCAAAGAGTACTTCGACATTCTCAGTAAGCTCGGACCGGCGGTCGGCGTCCGATAGCAGACGTGCGCGGCCCCCCCGGGGAAGCCACGCGGGAGAAGATGATGGCTGGTCTCGAGTCACTGCTCAACGATCTCGCCAATCTCGACGCCCAGCACGATCTCGAGGGCATGCGGCGCGTGCGCCAGCAGATCGTACAAGAGCACCCCGAGAGCGAGGCCGCCGTCGAGGCGATCTACAAGTTGGGGCTCGATCTGCTGTTTCGCGATCGCAATCTCGTCGGCGCGGTGGAGAAGTTCGAAGAGGCGGCCAGGCGCAAGCACCCGTTCTGGTCCGGTGCAGCACGTACGTCCTTGGGCTTGTGTTACTACCACCAAGGTCGCCTGCAAAAGGCGCTCTTCGAGCTGCGCCGCGTCGCCTACCCGCAAGAGCCCAACGCCCATTCGGTCACGGCGCTGTCGTTTCTCGAGACGCTCTTCAGTAACGAGGGACAGCGCGACGAGGTCAAGCGCGTGCGCAAGGATCGCATCGGCCAGCTCGAGCACCTCGTACGCGTCTCGCGCGAGCAGCAACAGCCGACCGAGCGGGGCTACTATCTCTACATGCTCGGCCTCGCGCTCAAGGACGCCGGCGAAGATGGACGTGCCAAGGCAGTGCTCGACGACGCCAAGAGCCACGGCCCCGACGTGCTCGGCGCCGACCTCTTTCGCTCGATCATCGCAGCCATCGAGCGCTAGGCGATCGGCTCGAGCGCACGGGAGCACCCGATGGGCTTTTTCCACCCGGAGCACCCGGTCAGCGGTGCCGGACAGTTCTTTGGGCGCGAGCAACTCTTGCGCTCGCTCTCGACACGCCTCCTGCAAGGCCGATCGTTCGCCCTGTGCGGCGGGCCGCGCACCGGTCGCACCTCGATGCTCATGCAGCTCGAAGCGCTCATCGCCGAGCGGCGCCACCGCGAGCCCCAGGCCCCCAAGCTCATCATGGTACGCGTGGATGTCGCGAAGATCGGTGCCGGTCGCGCTCCTCAGCTCTTCCCTGCCATGTGGGAGCACCTCACGATCGCGGTGCGAGACCCGCATCTGGGCGGCGCGCCACCCCCGCTCGCTACGGCCAAAGTGCGCTTCGATGCCCGCGAGCGCCTGACAGAGACTTATCTCGAGGCCTCGCGCTCGCTGTGGCAGCCTCTCGTCGGCACGCCGGCATGGTGCCGCTACGTGCTGATGCTCGACAACATCGACTCCTTGCTCAACTACGAGCACGCGCACGAGGTGCATGCTCTCGATGCGCTGTTGCGCACCCGCGAATCGGAGGCGCCACAAGCGATCGTGCTCACGGGGGGCCGCCTGCTACGCGAGCAGCTGCTCGATCGGCGAGCCCCCTTACACAGCGCACGGGCGGTGCCGCTCGGCATCTTGCGCCAGAGCGAAGCGGTGGCGGTGCTGCGCACGGGCCTGAGTGAGCTCGACGCCGAGGGGATTACGATGATGTTGGGCACCACCGGACGCCACCCCTATCTCTTGCAGCGCATCGGCGCCGAGCTCGAGCAACAGCAAGGCGGATTCGACGTGCTCGAAGCGACGCGACAAGCATCGCACGACGCGATGCAGCTGTTTGAGGGCATCTGGGCAGCGTTCGATTTCGGGCGTCACGTCTCCTACCGTGGTGCCTATGCGGCGCCCGAGCACGCACTGATGCAGCTGCTCGTTGACGCGCCTCAGGGCGTTACCATCGACCACGCAGAAAGGACGCTAGGCATTCGTCCGATGCGCGAGCACGCCGAGTTTCTCGAGCTCGTGGGCGTCGCCGAGCACGTGCTGCACCAGGACGTGCCCACCTGGGTGGCACCGAACCAGCTATGGAACAGCTGGTATCAGCGGCGCATCTCGTATTAGCCGAGCAGTCGGTGGGCATCGAGGTAGCGCATCGTCGCATCCACCATGTCGGCCGTCGCCATGCGGTCACTATCGAGCACGAGCTCGGCGGCCTCGGGCTGCTCGTAGGGCACGTCCACCCCGGGTAGGCTTTGGATCTCGCCTGCGTCGGCACGACGATACAGCCCCTTGGGGTCGCGGTCGCGCCAGCGC
>CAYHNK010000036.1:20067-22327 GCA_964357695.1 uncultured Bdellovibrionales bacterium
GGGGCGCAACGCAGCCAGATCTCGACAAAGTGAGGCACGCGCGCACGCACGGCTTCGCGATAGAGACGGCGCGAGGCCGTCGCGCTCACCACGACCGGGACGCCACCCTGCGCGGCACGCACCGCCAAGGCCCCCAGAACGTCGTAAAATGCGTCGCGCCCGTGCGCGCGATAGTCGGCAAGCGGCGTGAGGATCTGGCGCAGCTCGTCGCTGTCCAGCCAGAGCACACCCAGACCACGCGCCTGCATGGCGTGTACGAGGGCCTGTGCGAGGCTCGACTTGCCCGCCGCGGGAAGTCCGGTGAGCCAAACGACGACTGCCGCAGCCAACGAAGTCATCGCAACAGCTCGTCGACAGATGCAGGATGAAAGCGTTCTCCGGCGAGCAGTCGCTCGGCCATGCGCAGCAGGCGGTCGCGCACATCGGCGGCGACATTCGGGTACCACACGGGGCTGGCCAACACGAGCAAGCGCCAAGTGAAAAATGGTGCGACGACCTCGAGCAGCTCGTCATCGCCCGTCGCCACGAGGTAGGCGTCCCAGAAGCGGTCCCACACGGTCCGCAGGGGGCCCGTGAGCTCGTCGCGCGCGGCGAGCGCAAAGAACAGGTAGTTGACGCTCAAGCAGGTGACGTCATCGGCCGGCTCGCCAGCGCCACCACGACTACAATCGAGAATCGAGACGTCCACGCCGGCGCGAAACAGCAGGTTGAAGGGGTGAAAGTCTCCGTGGGTGCGGCGCGCCCGCGCGGAGCGACGTCGCAGCTCCCAGCGCCAACGCACCAGCTCTGTCTCGATGTGCATCAGGCGCTCGGGCGGGGCCACCCGGTCGCTGCTGGGATACGCATCCGTCAAGCCAAAGACCCCCTCACCGCTGCCGAGCGTATCGCGCAGAGCGCGCACGTAGCGCGATGGCTCGACCTGCTCGGCGTGCAGCCGCGCCAGATACTGTGCCAACGCTTGCGCCCGCTCGAGATCCAGAGGCCGCGCATCGCTCAGCCCCTGCATCTCCCGCAAATCGTGCGCGTACAGCTCCCCCTCGACAAAATCGGTGACGAGAAAGGGCTCGCCTTCGGGGAGGCACACAAGATTTCCCTGGGCGTCAAACGCGCCGACGTCCATGGCGTGGATGTGCTGCGGAATCGAGGCGAACGTGTCACGCGCCAGGACCATGGCCGCCGCGCGGTCAGCGCGTCGCTCGTGCCCATACGGATCCGGCGACATGGTGCGGATGACGCGATCGTGGGTTTTCCCCTGCGAGGTGAACGTCACGCGCAAGGGTCGCCCGTAGCCGTACGCCTTCAAGCCCTCTTGCGTGCTCGCGCCGATCGGCCGCAAAGACATCACCTGTGCATCGTCAAACCCACGTGTGCGCAGATACGCCTCGACCGCGTGGGGTCGAATGGCCAAACGGCTGTCAGTCTCTTTGCCCACGATCCTAGACCTCGCTCCCGCAGCGGCCCCCGTGGCCGTCGTGCTCATCCCATGCCAGTCCTAGCTCGGCGTCCTCTTGATGTCTACGGACGATCGTGAAAGCGTGGGTCGTCACAGACACCACGAGGAGCTCGCTCATGACCCCAGACACGCCGCGCTCACGCCGCGGTGGCCTCGCCTTCGCCGTGATCATCCTCGCCACCGCGACGGTGGTCGCCGGCTACCTCGTCTTGCACCACGTGCGCTCGGTGGGCGATCCCTTCTACTCGCGGGTGTGCAATCCCAGTCACACCTGGTTGGGCCTGCCACTTGCCTGCGACGATGTGGCCCAGAGTGCCTTTGGCAGCCTTGCAGGCGTCCCCATCAGCGTCCTCGGCGTGGCTTTCTATCTCGTGCTGCTCGGCCTTGCCGCGCTGGCCTATGCGCGTCGCGACGCGTTGGGGCAACGCGCGCTATCGTTGTTGTGGGGCGGCACGTTGTTTGCCGTCGCATACGCCGCGGTGCTCCTGGTGGCGCAGGTGCTCGTCATCCACGCCTTCTGTCCTTTTTGTCTCGCGCTCTACGGACTGCACGTGGCCCTGCTCGCCGCCGTCCTGTGGAGCGCAGGGCTGTCGCCCAAGGCGTGCACACGGACGTTGGCGCGCACTCTGCTCGGCGGACTGCGCGACCCGCTGTTCCTTGTCGCCGCCGGCGGTTTCGCGGTCGCTGCGACCCTCGGCGCCTTGGCGAACGCGACCCTGGCAAAGCCAAGCGGACCGCCCATCGAGCAGCTGCGCGAGCGCAGCGGCGTCGTCGGCCGAAGATGCACGATCAGGTCGGGCAGGCGCT
>CAYHNK010000037.1:0-16096 GCA_964357695.1 uncultured Bdellovibrionales bacterium
TTTGTAGCACCCATCGCCCTCACGACGCTGACCCCCGCTGAACGACGGCGAGAAACAGCACGCCGCTTTGGGCAGCGCCTGCGCATCTTTGGCTGGGGTCTCGCGGCCCTGTCTGCGTTGGCGACGCTGACGCTCGTGCTCTTTCCCGCCGCTGCACCGTACGCGCTCTACGCCGTCTACAGCGCCCCTTCAAATACCGTCATCCCGCTCTACAACGAGCCCGGCTTACTATTTTTTGCCCCGGGGTCGGTGGCCTGGGTCTTGGCGCTCGTGGCCATGCCCGGCGTGGCACTCGGCGCCGTGCTCGACTATGCGCTCGTCGGTCGCGCTCTCGACAGTCCGCGGCTCGATCGCTTGCGTCAGCACCGCTCGGCCCGCTGGGTCATGGGCCTGTTCGGCCGCATTCCGGCCCTCACCATTTTCGCCTGCGCTCTGCTGCCCGCACCCTTCTGGTTGGTGCGTATTCTCGCGACTGCGAGTGGCTACCCCCTCGCGCGCTACGTGGCCGCGGTTTTGCCCGGGCGCTTTTTGCGCTACCTCGTCGTTGCCACGCTCGGCCGAGCGCTCGGCGTGCCGCCCGAGGTGGGTCTTTGGGCGCTGGGGATCATGGCGGTCTATCTCGTGTGGGTGATGGGACAAGCGGCGGTGCGCGGGTGGACGCGTGCGCGCACGCCGTCGGAGGCGGACCAAGAGCCCGCAGCGAACGATGAGCTGACGTGGATCATCGAGCAGGCGGTGAGCGATGCCGCCGAGCCAAGTCGCGACGCCACGCCGTAGTCGCGCGCATCAACGCGCACGCAACGGCCGTTACTGCGCTACCTCCTGCCAGATGCGCTCAACCTGACGGCGCGTCTCATCGAGCGTACCGCTATTGTCGACGATCCACGTGGCGCGGCGTCGCTTATCATCGAGGGGCTGTTGTGACAGCAGGCGCTGCTCGGCGGTCGCGACGCTAAGGCCGTCACGGGCCATCAGGCGCTCGATCTGGATGCGACGAGGCACCCACACGACGATGACGCCGTCCATGCCGCACTCGAGCCCACGCTCGTAGAGGAGCGGTACGTCGTAGACCACACAACGCGCCCCATCGGCCGCAAGCCGTGCGAGCCGTGCTGCGGCCTCTGCTGCCACTGCTGGGTGTGTGATGAGTCCGAGCCGCTCACGCGCCGCCGCGTCCGCAAACACACGAGCGCCGAGGCGCCCACGATCGAGGGAGCCATCGTCACGCAAGACATCCGGAAATTCGCGCGCGATGCGACGTGCGAGCTCACTCGCCTCGCCGGAGATCGGCGCGATGAGGGCGTGGTAGATCGCATCGGCATCGAGCACCGTCGCCCCGAGCTCGACGAGCATGTGGTGCACGGTCGACTTGCCGCTGGCCATACCACCGGTCAGCCCCACAAGGCGCACGCCGGATGCCAAGCGGTCTGTCTGCTCGTGCGGCGACATCACGGGGCGACCTTCGCAGAACCGGGGGCGCCTTGACAAGCACCACGCAACACACTACACGCGCGACGTGTCGTCACAGGAGAACAAGAGACCCCACCGAGTCGGCGAGATGCTGCGCCAGGAGCTTGCGCGCCTGCTACAGGACGGCGTGCGTGACCCGCGCGTCGGCTTTGTCACGGTGACGGAAGTGCGTCCGACACCGGACCTGCGTACAGCACGCGTCTACGTGTCGATCTACGGTACTCCCGAGGAACGAGAGGCGAGTCTCAGCGGCCTGCATGACGCGCGCGGCTATTTGCAGCGTGAGGTCGGCCATCGCCTGCGCCTCAAGTATGTCCCTGAGCTGTCGTTTGCCGCCGACGAAACGCTCGATCACGCGGCCCGCCTCGACGCGGTCATTGGCGCTATCCACGAAGGCGCCGCCGATGCGCCTGGCGACGCGGGCAGCACCAACGTGGCGATCGACACCGCGCGCTCCGATTTGGCCGCGCGCGCACAAGCGTTTGAGCCCCTTCCCGTGCCTGCCCCGCCCGCGGATGCCCGCCCCCGACGCCGGCGGCCCAAGAGTCCGGGTCGCCGGTCCCGCTAGAGCACCCGCCGCCCGAGAAGGAGCATGGCATGCACGGAGTCCTGATTGTCGATAAGCCCGCGGGTCCCACCTCGCACGACGTCGTCGTGGCGATGCGCAAAGCCTTACGCGAAAAGAAGGTAGGTCACACCGGAACCCTCGACCCAGTCGCGACCGGCGTGCTGCCACTTGTGCTCGGCGATGGTACAAAGATCGCTCGCTATCTCACGGGGCACGACAAGACCTACCGCGCCACCGTGTGCCTCGGCATCACCACCGATACGCACGACACCGCGGGGCGCGTCGTGGCCGAGCATCCCGTCGAGGTGTCCGAGACCGCCGTGCGCGAGGCACTCGCGTCGTTTCGCGGCGAGATTGAGCAAGTGCCGCCGATGTACTCGGCCAAGAAAGTGCAGGGGCAAAAGCTCTACGAGCTGGCGCGCCAGGGCGTCGAAATCGAGCGCGAGTCCAAGCGCGTCACCATCCACACGTTGGAGGTCATCGAGGTGGCGCTGCCTGACGTGACGCTCGAGCTGCGCTGCTCGGCCGGTACCTACGTGCGCGTGCTCGCCTACGACCTGGGACAAAAGCTCGCTTGCGGCGCGCACCTCAAAGAGCTTCGTCGCCTTGCCGTTGGCTCGTTCACGCTCGCCGACGCGGTCGGCCTCGAAGCCGCGATCGATGATCCCGAGCTCGCCAAGAGCCGTATCATTTCACTCGATCGGGCGCTCATCGGCATTCCCCGCATCGATCTCCCCAGCCATGTCGCGCGCCTCATCGCGAGCGGCTATCAGCTGAGTGTTGCCGATCTGCGTACGCTCGACACGCCAACTTTTGCGAACGACACGGTGCTCACGCTCGGTGTCGATGGCGGCGGGGTCGTCGCGGTGGCCCGCTCGTTGTTGGCGAGCGAGGAGCTCGGTCGCTCACGGCGAGATCGCCAGGCGGTCAAGACCGAGCGCGTGCTCGCCCAGCCGCGGTGAACGGGGCGACGGCGCGGCGACGCACTTGACGGTTTCGGAAGCGGTGCTTATATGCCTTGCGACGCAAGGGGTCTCAAGGAGTCGACATGCCGATCTATGAGTACGAGTGCAAAAAGTGTGGTGAGGTCTTTGAAGTGTTACAGCGGCACTCGGACCCGCCGCCAAGATCCCACAGCTGCGGCTCGCGGCGTGTGCAGCGTGTCATGAGCCAGACCTCGTTCCAGCTCAAGGGCGATGGCTGGTACGCGACCGACTATGGCAGCAAGAGCGCCACAACCAGCGAGAAGAAGGATGGCGGCGCGGCGGTTGAAAAGTCCGAGAAATCCGAAAAGAAGAGCACTGAAACCGCGCCGAAGGCCAGCGCGGCCTAGTCATCATCGGTGGTCGGTGGGTGCGCTCGGTGTGGAGGCCGGCGCTGCTGTGCCCCGCTGCAAGAGCTCGAGCACCTGCTGTTGATCGCGACGTAGCAGCTCCACGTCCCGCCTGAGGGCCCGCAGCTCGATGAGCGTCGCATCAGGCGTTGCCGGCTGCGAGACTGCGCTGGGCTGCTCGGATCCGCGCGCTGCCGTGGCTCGGGGTACCGCAGACTTCGCCGGACGGGCGACCACATTGCCACTCACATCGATCGGCGCCCCCGGTCCGACGCAGTGGTAGCGGTCGCAGCGCTGGTCCTTGCCGCACTCGGTTTCACTCGTGCAAAGCTGCACACAGACGTCGCGAAAGCAGTCGTAGCCGGGACCACACTGCGCGTCTTCTGTGCAGGCGTTGCCCAGCGGTGTCGACCTGCAGGCAAGCAGCGATACCGCAGCAAGCGCCATGACGACGTGCCCGGACGTCCTGACGCCCCTGGCGTCGCGACGTGGCATGAGCGTCGCACGCCGTCTCAGAGGCTGGCCTTGAAGTTGGGCGCGGGCTTGAAAGCGACGGTCTTGGTGGGAGCGATTTGCACCTCTTCACCCGTCTTGGGGTTGCGGCCCTTGCGCGCCTTGCGCTTCTTGATGGCGAAGGTGCCAAACCCAGGGTAGGTGAAGCGCTTGTCCTTGCGGATCGCCTTGTGAAGATGCTCGAAGACGGACTCGACGAGCTGACCGACCTGTTTCTTGGTCACAGTCGGCCCAGCTTCCTTGGCAACCCTCTCGATCAGCTCCGCCTTTGTCATCTACGTCCTCCGCTGCGTCAGCAGACTTCCCCTTGGTAGGAGAGCAGTCCCTGGTGTGTCAAGCATCAGGTGCGCGAAAGCGCACACTCTGCTGCATTTCAGTGCCCGTATCGAGATCGCGCGCGCGCAGCGCCAGCATACCCTCAGCACTCACGTCAAAAACCACTTCGACACGCACACTGCCCGCTGCGCCGCGACGCAGCCCGGAAAAAGTGAACTCACCGAGTGGCGTATTGTCGCGTGCCACCGGCGCATCGCCTTGGTAGAGCCGCATGACCACGTCCGGCTGGTTGTCGCGATGGGTGGTGAACGTAAACGCCCGCTGGTTGGGGACCGCGGCGTTGCGCTCGAACAGCGGGTGCAAGCCACCCGTCGCCGTGCCAATGCGAATGGCCATCGGCAAGACATCGAGCAACTGGTACTTGAGGTCGGAGTTGTCGCCGAGACTCCAGGCAAACAGCGCGGCGCCGGCGGCGACCGCCTCGTCGGGATGCACGCTCTTCGCGGGCGCTCGACCAAAGAAGTGCTTGATACGCTCCTGGATGAGCGGCATGCGGGTCTGGCCGCCGACGAGCACGACTTGGTCGAGCTGCTCGGGCGCAAGACCCGCGTCCTCGATCACCTTCGCACACACGTCGAAGGTTCGGTCGACGAGCGGCTGCACGAGCACCTCGAGCTCCTCGCGCCGCACGATCATGCTGAGGTTGATCGGCTGCCCTTTTGGGTCCTGCGCGATGAACGGGATCGAGAGCGGCACCTCACGTCGGGTCGAGAGATCGATCTTCACACGCTCGGCCATGTCGCGAATGCGCTGTACGGCGACGGGGTCGCGACGTAGATCCTGACCGCGCTGCGCCTGGAAATCGGTGAGGATGTACTGTACGACGGCGTCGTCGAAATCGAGACCGCCAAGAAACACGTCGCCGCCGGTGGATTTCACCTCGAGGGTGCGCCCGCGGACTTCGATGACCGAAATGTCGAATGTGCCGCCGCCAAGATCGTACACGGCTATCTTCTCGTGCAGCTCGCGCCTGGCGCTGTAGGCAATCGCCGCAGCCGTTGGCTCGTTGATGATGCGCACGACCTCTAGCCCCGCGAGCCGTCCGGCCTCGTGCACCGCTTGGCGCTGGCGATCGTTGAAGTATGCCGGCACCGTCACGACCGCCTGAGAGACCGCGGTACCAAGAGCGCTGCCTGCAATCTCACGCAGCTTGGCGAGAATGCGCGCCGAGATTTCCGGTGGGCGAAAGCGCCGACCGGCGATCGGGATGACAATGTCATCTCCGTCGATGGTCTCGATGGGGTAGGGTGCGTACGCACGCATGCGGGTGACGATCTCCGAGTGCGCACTCAGACCGAGGATGCGCTTGGCGCCGAAAATCGTCTGCAGCGGATTGAGCTGCGCCTGGCGCTTCGCCTCATAGCCGATGAGCTCTTCGCCCTTGGCACCGATTGCTACCACCGACGGGAGGCTCACCTCAGTGCCGCGACATGGAATCAACCGCACGTCACCGGTGTCGGATGCTACCGCTACCGAGGAGTTGGTGGTTCCAAGATCGATACCAAGCACTGGTCCAGCCATACATCGGGCCCCGGCGGGAGTGTAAAGCAGAGATCGGCCATCGCATGCAAGCACGGCGTAGCGCGCAGGTAGCCATCGAGCTATGATGGTGCATCGTTGACGGGGGGCTGTCGTTCGGGGGGACCATGGCCAAGCAGCAAGCCACCGAAGAGGTGTACGAGCGCATCTTCGAGCATGCCGGCGAAGGGATCATCGTCGCCGAGGTGGCGACGCGTCGATTTCGGCTCGCCAATCCTGCCGCCGGGCGCCTGCTCGGCTACGCACCTCGTGAGCTGCTGAGCTTGGGCGTTGCGGACATTCATCGCCTGGACGATCTGCCCGCGGTCGGAGCGCTGTTTGACGCGCAAGCACGCGGCGAGCGCGGTGCCGAGGTGGTGCCGTGCCTACGCAAAGACGGACGTGTCGTGCATGCGCTTGTCACATCGACGCCGCTCGAGCTCGATGGTGTGCCATGTCTCGCCGGCTTCTTTGCCGACGTCACCGAGAGTCACCACCTCGCGGTGGCGTTGCAGCGCAGCGAGGCGCTGCTGCGCGAGTCGCAACAAATCGCCCGCGTGGGCGGCTACGAGTACGATATCCCTGGCGCGTCTTGGACGAGCACCTCAGCTCTCGATGAGCTCTTCGGCATCGACGCGACCTATGTGCGCGACGTGCGTGGCTGGCTCAATCTCGTGCATCCGGCGGACCGCGACATCATGGCCGCGTATCTGCGCGACGAAGTGCTTGGGCGACGCCAGGCGTTCGACCGGGAATACCGCGTCGCACGATGCAGCGACGGGGCCGAACGCTTGGTGTATGGGCGAGGCTTGCTCCATCTCGACGCGAGCGGTGAGCCGTTGCGCCTCGTGGGCACGATCCAGGACATCACCGAGCGTCGTCGCTCCGAGCTTGCAGCGGCCGCGGCCCAGAGACTCGAGTCTCTGGGCGTGCTTGCGGGCGGCATTGCGCACGATTTCAACAATTTGTTGGCCGGCGTGTTTGGCTATCTCGAAGTGGCGCAGGCACACAGCGGCAGCGGCCCCGTCAGCGAAGGACTCGCTGGCGCCATGCTGGCCTACGAGCGCGCCAAGGCGCTCACCCAGCAGCTCCTGACTTTCGCCAAAGGTGGTGAGCCGCAGCGCCATGTCAGTGACATGTTCCCCATCATCAAAGACGCCGCGCGCTTTGCGCTCAGCGGCTCGCCTGTGACCTGCACGTTTGACGAGCCTCGCGGTCTGTGGGCCTGCGCCGTCGACCGCGGGCAGGTCGGTCAGGCCATCGGCAACCTCGTGCTCAACGCGCAACAGGCGATGCCACAAGGAGGCGTGGTGCACGTGGGAGCAGTCAACCGCACCTTCAACGCAGGCGAGCATCCACGGATCGCGGCGGGGCGCTACGTCGAAGTCAGCGTCGCCGACGATGGCGTCGGCATCCCAGCGACGCTGCTCCAGCGCATTTTCGATCCGTTCTACACCACGAAGGAACTAGGAACCGGCCTCGGTCTCGCCACGACGTATTCGATTGTCACGCGCCACGGCGGGATCATCGACGTCGCGTCGACGGTAGGCACGGGTACGACGTTCAGATTGTTTTTGCCCGCGGCTGACAAAGCGCAGGTCGTTGACGCCGCGCAAAGCCCGCAGGCGGCGGCCATCGCCACCTCACACGGCGCCGGACGGGTCCTCGTCGTCGATGACGAGCCGCTCATCCGCGACATGGCCGCCCTCATGCTCAAGAGCCTGGGCTATCGTGCCACGTGCGTGTGCGACGGCAGTGCGGCGGGGACCCTGCTCACCGCGGCGAGAGCAGACGGTGATCCTTTCACCTTGTTGATCCTCGATCTCACAATCCCTGGCAGCCCGGGGGGGGCACAGCTTCTCGGCGCGCTGCGCGAGCGTGATCCCGAGGTCGCGGCCATTGCCTCGAGCGGCTACTCGGACGATCCGGTCATGTCGGATCCGCCGCGCTTCGGTTTTGTCGACAAGTTGCCCAAACCGTACACGCGTGCCGAGCTGGCAGCGACGCTCCTGCGTGCCAACAATTTTTCCGCGCTCGCGCGACGCACGGCACGCCCAAGGTAGCGTGTTGGCAGGAGGCTCGGTGTTCCCCATGGAGGTCGTAGCTTGGGTCCTTGCCACAGCCACCGCAGCCGTGCTCGCGGTGTGGGGTCGCGGCGTCAACCGCATGCCTGTGCATTGGATCTTTAAGCCGCTCACCACGTTGATCGTTCTCGCGTTTGTAGCCGCACACCTGCCCGCGGGTGCGCAGCGACGCGCGGCCTGCGTCGCACTGGCGTTTTCGGCCCTGGGCGATTTGCTCCTCATGTGCCCGCCACGATGGTTTCTTCCCGGGCTGGCCTCATTCGCCATCGCCCTTGGCGCGTACGTCTGGGCATTTTCGCTCGGCGTCTCGCACGTGCATGCGCACTGGCTGGTGCTGCTCTTGCCGGTGGCCATGCTCGCAGCGGCTCTCGTGCCACTCATGGCGCACGTCGGGGGCAGGCTGCGCACGGCTGTAGCGGTCTATGGCGCCGTGCTCGCCATTCTCATCTGGAGATTGCTCGTCCGCATCGATGCGCCCTTCGTCGGCACGTTCGCGTATGGTGCGGGGGTCGTCGGCGCGCTGCTCTTTGCCTTTGGCGACACACTGCTCGCCTATCGTCGCTTCGCCCACCTACACGTCCCCTATGCGCTGGAGCTCGGCACGTACTACGCTGCGCAAGGTGCACTCGCGCTGGCGCTCGTGTACGCCCCCACTTAGTCGTCAGGGAGCCGCTCAGGGTGTTTTCGAGGTGCTCGTGCGTTGGCGGTACATGATGCGCGCTCCCCACACGCCGAGCTCATAAAAGAGCAAGAGCGGCACCGCCATCATGATCTGGGTGAAGGGATCGGGCGGCGTCAGGATGCCGCCAATGACGAAGGCAGCAATGAGCCAGTACTTGCGAAAACGCGAGTAGGCCGCCGGCGAGGCGATACCCGCCGCCGAGAGCACCCACATGATGAGCGGCAGCTGGAAAACGACGCCAAAGGCCAAGATCATGCGAACGACAAGGGAATAGTAGAGTGACACCGAATAGTTTGTCTCGATGGTCTCGGGCACCATCTCGGCGAGGTAGCGAAAGCCCATGGGCAAGACGAGCTCAAAGGCGAACAGGCCCCCCGCGAAGAAGAACAACGTGCCGAGAACAATAAAGGGTGTGATCCAACGCTTCTCGCGGCGGTAGAGCCCGGGCGACACAAAGAGCCAGAGCTGGAACAGACTCCACGGCGCCGTCACGAAGATGCCCGCCAGCATGGCGAGCTTGAGGTAGGTGACAAAGAGCTCGAGGGGGCTGAGCACTTGCAGCCGAGTGCGGGTCACTGCTTCGAGCGGCTCGCGCAAGAGGTCAAAGAGTTGCGGCGCGAAGCTGAACGACGCAAACGTCGCCACGACGAGCACCACGACGATATACAGCAGACGGCGTCGCAGCTCCTCGAGGTGATCCATGAGGCTCATGCGCGAGCTTTCGATCTCAGCCGGTTTGGGCGCCTCGTCGCTCATGGCGTTTCCTTCGTGGCGCTCGCGCTGCTGTCGGTGTCGGCCGCGCGCGTCTCACTGGCACGCACGTCCGCGGCCTGGCGCATGGGTGGCTTACCGCTACCGGGAAGAACGAGTGGCTCGGGCGGCTGTGGTGGCGGTCGCACATCAACGGCGCGCGTCGCCTCATCGAGGTTGACTTGCAGCTCGTGCGCTGCCCGTCGCACCTCTCGCATCGCCCGTCCGAATTGGCGTGCGAGCTCCGGTAGGCGACGCGGCCCCAGCACGAGCAGCGCCACCACCACGATCACGATCACTTCTCCGAAACCGAGGCCCAGCATGGGTGCGCCAATGGTGCGACAGACTAGTCGAGACTGAGCAAACGTCGCATCTCATCGACGCGCGCCGCGCTGTCGCCAATCTGTCTTTCAATCGTGTGCGTGACATCGAGCGACTGCACGGTGGCATCACGTACTCGGGAAACGGCCGTTCCGAGGCCCTGGTTGCCACGCACCTGCTCTCGCTGCGCCTGCGTGATCTTCTCGACGGCCTCGCGAATGTTCTCGATGGCCTGCGTGATCTGGCGTCCGCCCCGGTTCTGCTCTTCGGTCGAGCGCTCGACCTGTTGTGTGATGGCCGTCATGCGCTCGGCGCTGCGCATGATCTGCTCGGAGCCCTTGGCCTGCTCCGCGGTCGCCAGCGCGATCTGCTGCACGGTTTCGGCGATGCGGCTAATCGCATTGGTCACCTGCTTGGAGCCCTTGGCCTGCTCGACCGTGGCCTGCGCAATCGCTTTGATCATCAGTGTTGAGCGCTTGGCAGAATCGACGATCTTGCGCAGTGCATCCTCGGCATCGTGTCCGAGGCGAACGCCTTGCTCGACGTCCTCGACACCCTTGGACATGACGTCAATGGCGCGCTTGGACTCGGACTGCACGGTCTTGATGAGGTCGGCGATCTCCTTGGTGGAAGCGCCGGTGCGCTCGGCGAGCGCCTTGATCTCATCGGCGACCACCGCAAACCCACGGCCATGCTCGCCCGCTTGGGCGGCGATGATGGCGGCGTTGAGGGCCAAGAGGTTGGTTTGCTCGGCGACGTCGTCGATGACCGTCAAGATGTTGCCAATGGCGCCGATACGCTGACCGAGCGTGCCAATGACGTCGGCAGCGGTGCGGCTCGTGTGCTTGATGCGATCGATGCCCTCGATGGTGCGATTGATGGCGGTGACGCCGATCTCGGCGTCCGCGGTGACCGTTTCCGACAGGCGGGCTGTCTCACTCGCGTTGGTGTCGACCTGGCTAATCGACACATCCATCTGATTCATCGAGGCCGCGGTCTCCTCCGCCGCCGTGCTCAGCTCCTCGATGTTGCGCGCCACCTCTTTGACCGAGAAGGTCATCTCTTCAATGGCGGTGGTCGTCTCTTCGACGCTCGAGGCCAGGCTGTGGATGTTTTCCGCCACCTCGTTGTTGATCGCTGCCATCTCGAGAATGCTCGACGATGTCTCCTCGGCGCTGCGCGAAAGACCATCGACGCTATCGCTGATACCCTTGTGTGATGAGACACCGGCGCCGGCAACTTGCTCGAGCTCGTCGACCCCCTCGAGGCCCTGGCGCATGTTCTCGCCGAGCGTCGTGACCGATCCACCCATGCCTTCGAGAACGTTGCGCTGTAGTTGACTCGCGCGCTGCAACGTCGCGCGCTGCTGTTCGAGCTTGATGAGCAACGCCTCGAGTGCCGGGGTGACACTGTGGGACGCGCGCGCCTGCTCGGCAACAACATGCAGCTTGCCGGTCGCAACGCCCTCGGCGATGGCGGCCAGATCGACAGCGGCCGCGTGGTCCCGCAGGCGATAGTACAGAGCCCCGATGGCGCCGAGCGTGCCGAGCGCAAAGGTCGAAAAGAAGACGCTCATCAGGCGATCGGCAACAACGACGGCTTCTTCACTGGCCAAGTCCCCCGCCACGAGCGAGCCGATGCTGTAGCCGATGACGAGTGCCAGTGCCAACGGCACCGCCGCGTAGGCGAGGCTAACAAATACGTCGGACGTCGTGCGATTGGTTGGTGGAGTCACGAAGCATGCCCTCTGTGGTCAGTTCCACACCTACTGCCCAGGCGGCACACTAGCATGTACACAGGGGAACTGCGAAATCTCGGCGGGAGGCGGCCCCGAGCGACTACGGCCGCATGTCGTCCATGTCCATGTCGCCCTTGTCGAACATGTCCTCGACGCTGGAGCCCCGCTTGTCCTTGAGGGTGCCGCGTTGACCCTTGCCAAGATCGTCGAGCATCTTGTCCATAGCCTCCATGGAGATGTCAGTACCCTCTTTCACCATGCGGTCGAACATGGCCTTGACCTTGCGCAGGCTCGCGGCCTGGCTCTCGAGGTACTTGCGGTCCACCATGCGGAATCGGGGATCGGCAGCAAGATCGGCGAGATGGTCGACAAAGCCGAACTGTGCCTGCGCCATGTCGCCAATGTCGGCGATGGCGTCGGCGAGCTCTGCGAGCTGCTGATTGTAGCCGCGGATCTCGTCCGCCGCGTTGCTCTCACCCGAGCGCAGGCGCTCTTCGGCCGACTTGCGCTTTGTTTCAATCTCCTGCTGACGCGCGCGCAGTGCCTCAATCTTCTGCTGCCGTTGCTTGACGCTCGTGCCCACGCGATCGATGACCTGTTTGCCACCGGCCTTCACGCGGTCCGACTTCTGTTTTTGCCAGGCTTCCCACTTCGCCTGCTCTTCGGCGTCAGACGCGTCGCCCACCTCTTCATCGGTGGCCTCGACCTCGTCCCCTTCTTCGACCAGCGCTTCGTCGCCATCATCGGCCACGCTCACCTTGCCTTCGCTCACGCGCACGCGCACCGAGCCGTCGTCGGCGACCGCCGTTTCAAACTCCGTGCCGCGCACACCACAAACGGCGTTGGGGGTGTTGACCTCGAAGCTCGTTTCACCGCTGATCGAGCGGCTCACCTTGCTCCACACGCGTCCGAAAAAGAGCACCACCGAGGTCTTCTGCGCCCGCTTGCGCGGATAGGAGGAGAGCAGCACCGTCGAGCTCGCCTCGAGGCGCAGCTGCGAGCTGTCATCGAACGACAACAGCAAGTGGCCATCGGCAGCCGTGCGCACACGCGTGCCTGCTGCGAGAACAGCGCCCGTCTTGGTCGCCGCTTCACTACCCCCGGGTGGCTGCGCGAACACACCCCCACGCGCTTCGACCACCTTGCCCTCCATCGGGCCGGCCGATGCGGGCAACGCGACGAGAAGCAAGCTCCCTACGAGCACCAGACGCTGCATCATCATGGGTATCCTCCTGGCTGGCATCCAAATGGAACGCGCGGTGACTCGACTCAGCTCAGACGCCGCGCGCCGTTCTTCGATTCACCCACTCGACCCGGCACGGCCGAGAAACTGCGCCACATAGTCGTAAAGCCCGTGCGCATCATAGTATCGCAGGCTGACCGCCCCAAAGACAACGGTGTCCCCGCTCGTCAGCTCCGCAACTTGACCGCGGGTCAGCGGCTGCCCGCGTACCTGCGTCCCGTTGCTCGAGCCCACGTCGGCGACGGTCATGACGCCCTGCTCGTTGCGCACGAAATGGGCGTGGAGCTTCGAGATCGACGGGTCGAGGATGACGATGTCGTTGTTGCGTGCGCGCCCCAGGCTGATGCGATTGGGCCATGGATTGCTCGCCGATTTCACGATCGCCAGCGCCTCGTAGCCCGAGAGCGCCTCGGGCACCACGCTGCCAGCGTGCGCGATCTCGCGAAATCGCTCCACCGAGTGTGACGGCAACGTCTGAGTCTTAAACGTCCACTGCGGCGTGTCGTCTGCCGCCGCGAGCTGTCGCAGCAGATACGGCCCGGCCTGCGCCGCCGCGAACGCGTCGCGCGAGACGCTGGCGACCGATGCGACGATCTCGTAGAGGGAGGTCATGATCGTCTCACATGACTTGAATGCGCAAAGGAATGTTGGCGCGGAAGGTTTTGCTGCCGTGGCGGCGAAATCGCATGGCGGTGAGACTGCGCACGAGGCAACGTTGCACTTTCTCGTCCGGCAGCGCTGGCTGCAGAACGACTTCGCTGACGACCCCCTCGGGATCGATGCTCACTTGGGCAACAACTTCGGCGGGAGCTCTCGCAGCGTCGAGCTTGCTCAGACAGCGGGCGATGGCCTCCCGTTGCTTCTGCACGCCAAGCTGGATCTCGGCCGCCGTTAGAGGCTTGAGTCGCGCGGGCGTCATTACTTTGCGGGGCGGGCGTTTGTCGGTGCCGGGCGTCACATTGCCGTTGCCGTTCTCGCCGGTCGGCACCGGCACCGGTGTCACGACCGCCGCCGGGGGTCCCTGCATGCGCTGCCACAGGGCGACGCCGCTTGCGGCGAGCAACGCCGCGGCAAAGGCCGCCACGATGACCGCCCAGGGTCGCGATTGCCTCGGGGGTCGCCACGTCAGGTCCGTCACGCTGATGAGCTGCGCATCGGTCATCTGGTGCGACGGGCTCGCGATCGAGACGGTTGGCATGGCGCCGAGCTGCTCGTCGCTGGTGATGGCCTCGACGTCCGCGAAGAATTCGCCGTGCTCGCGCAAGTACGCGCGCGTCGCGCTCGCGTAGTCGTCCGCCGTGCGTGGCGAAATGGCCGCCAAGAGATCCTCGGCGAAGTCCTCCGCGGTTAGGTAACGCTCGTCGGGATCACGCGCCAGCGCCTTGCGCACCACCGCTTCGATCTCGGCGCTCACGTCGTCGCGCAGCGTGCGCAGCGAGGGAATGCGGGTCTCGGCGATGAGGCGGAACGTATCGACCTCATCCGCACCTTTGAAGAGCCTTCGCGTCGCCAGCGACTCCCACAGCAAGATGCCGACGCAGAAGAGATCGATGCGCTGGTCGGCGTCACGCCCACCGAGCTGCTCGGGTGCAATATAGCCGAGCTTCCCCTTGATCATCCCGGGGCTGGTCGTGGAGATCTCGTTGCGTGCCTTGGCAATTCCGAAGTCGGTGATCTTCACCCAGGCGTCGCGCGTCACGAGGATATTCTGAGGCGTGATGTCGCGGTGCAGGATGTTCATCGGCGCGCCGTCCGAGCCGCGCAGCGCATGGGCATACCCGAGCCCGCGCAACACGTTGACGGCGATGTGCACAGCCGTCTCCAAAGACAGGCGCGATTTTGTGCGATGGCACTTCTCGAGCATCGAGCCCACGGTGGCGCCAGGCACGTACTCCATGGCGATGTAGTACTCCTCGCCCTCTTTGGCGAGATCGTAGACCTGCACGATATTGGGGTGGTTCAGCAGGACGGTGAGCTTTGCCTCCTTGACCATCATGTCGATAAAGGCGCGATCGACCGAAAGATGGGGCAGCATCTTCTTGATCGCCACCTCGCGCTCAAAGCCCTCGACGCCGGGGATCTTGCCGTAGAAGATTTCGCCCATGCCACCGACGGCAATGCGCCGCTCGAGCATGTACTTGCCCAGAGGTCGGCCGGGGCCGATGGGACCTGTCGGCTCGGGGCGAAGGGCCAGACGCTCGCCGCACAAACAGCGAGCTGCGGCGACATTCGCGACGAGCGCGTCATCGAGATGAAAGGCGCGGCCACAGCCGCTACATGCGATGTCGCGCGGGATCACAAGCCTCCACGAGACCGACAACTTGCCCCGGTGGTCGGAGCGTTGGGGGTTTTTGCCATAGGGCGGACCCCTTGTCTATGCACGATTCGAGCGATCTATCCGGCGCCGGCACCGCAGCGCGTCAAGAACGGCGCCCGGTCCCTAGCGACGCACGATCGGGTGAACGTAGTAGCGCTCGACGCCGTCACCGGTGACGGTACGAAAGATGAGCTCGTTGCGTCCCTTGTTCAGATTGACGCGCTCGCGAAAGCGACCCTGCCGGTCGATGTCGATCTTGGCGCCGTTGAGCTGCAACCGCGTGCCGAGCGCCACCTCGCCACGCACGAAAGCGCTGGCACCGCTGACGCGCTCATTGGCCTCGGGGCTACGGATCGCGAGATCGACGACGGCGTTGTCGTACGCGATCTCCAAGGTGTTCATGCGGCCTTGATGCAGCACCTTGCCCGTCGCGTCAGTCGAGGCCACGAGCCAGAAGTAACGGCCCTCACTGAATCGCCCACTCTCAAAGGCGAGCTTGAGCTCGTTGACCTCTTGATCAACCATCGGCGTGTCGAGCGCGCCGTCGGCAAATACCTTGAGGCGATAGCTTGCGGCTCCCTTGGCCTCACTCCACCGTAGTACGATGGCCGGCAAGCGCTTCTGGAAGTAGACGACCGTCTGCTCGCCGGTGTCGTCGATGGTATTGGTGCGCTTGCAGTTGGGACAGTCACCCGAGGCTTCCTTCTTGTCGACGCTGTAGGTGCCCCGAAGCCAGCCCTCTTTGTTCTGCACCCGCCAGTAGTAGCGCCCCCCGGCCAAGCGATCGTAGACGAAGCGGCCGCCACGCACTTCTTCGGCGAGCACGAGCTTCTGAAAAGTGTTGTCGCGTGCGAGCTCAAAGCGCTGTGCCGCCGTGTCACTCTCTGGCTTCCAGGAGAAGGCCACCGGTGGAAGGTCGCCGCCGCCGTAGTAGATCGACGCGCTCGATCCCGCGGTCATCTCGATGCTCGCCTGCGCGAGCGGTTGTAGCTCGCCATGCGTCGCACCGGCCTCGAGTGCAATCTTGCGGCCGGCTTCGACCACCGTGCCATCGGCCAACGTGGCGCGCCCCAGGCGCACCTCCAGCTCGGCCGTGCCTCCCTTGCCACTCTGCACGGCAACGTCGGCACGCTGCAACCCGGCCTCGACGCGCACGGACTGCCCAGCAACGTCGATCTCGTGCACGATGTCCTGCTCGCCCGTCTTGATCATGGCAAGCGTCG
>CAYHNK010000037.1:16106-22310 GCA_964357695.1 uncultured Bdellovibrionales bacterium
CAATCGCGTACTTGGCTTGCTGCCGACCTTCACCTTTGAGCGCTTCGCCGAAGGTGACTTCCGTTTGCGGCGCGAGGCTCAGCTCGGCCTGCTCGTCAAAGCGCACCTGCGTACCCGACGCACGACCGGTGCGGACAGAATCCCCCTTGCCGAGCGCCTCCTGCTTTTCTGGCTTGCGCCAGGCTTCCTCGCCCGCCCGCCGCACGCGTATTTGCTTCGTGTTCCCCACGAGCAAGAAGGTCATTGGCTCGAGGGTCACGACCGCGTCCTTCTTGCGCAAGTCGACGACCATGCCTTCGATCGACAGTGCCTGGCCTGCTTGGATCGTCTTCGCCAGGCCGCCGTCGCCAGCAAACGAAACGGCCCCGACAAGCACGGTGAGGCCGCTCGCGCTGCTGACATCGAGCTCCGTATCCGTACCCTCGAGCGCGACGAGTCCAAACGGCGTGCCGATTTGAAAGGCCACGCTCGCGCCGGCTCCTCGGGCCTTGAAGCCGCCGCTGATGAGCACCGCGCCGAACTGCGCCGCTGTACCGCCAGCTCGGTGCACGACCAATGACGTGTTCGGCTCGACGTCGATACTCTGACCGCTCGCAAAAGTCAGCGACGCACGGCCGTCGGGCCCCGTCGTCACCACCTGACCGTCAAAGATCGGGCCGCCCTGCTCGAGCGGCGCTTGGTGCTTCGCATCGCTGACGCTCACCGTCCCAGCGCGCCTTTCGCAACGCGCCGCCGGCTTGTCAAACCAGTGACAACCACGCAGCGCCCCGCAGGCACCGGTCGTGAGCAGCACGGCGGTGAGGCTGGCTCGAAGGGAGCCCCGTCGCACCGCGCCGACGAGCCGAATCTTTTCTCGCATCGCGTTCCGAGAGGCTACCGGCGCCCGAGCAGATCGACGTTGAGGATCACTACGTCGCCGGCGCGAATCTCGATCTCTTTCTTCTGGGTCACGTAACCACGCGCCGAAATGAGCACCTGGTAGCGCCCTGCTTTGACCTCGGCGTTAAAGGTCCCATCCTCTTCGAGCTTCACCTTCTGACCCAGCGACGGAATGAGGATCTGGGCCTTGACGGCGCGACCGGTGCGCGAGTCCTTGATGCTGCCGCGGATCTGGCCCTTGGCCTCTTCGCTCGATGACTGCAAGGCGAAATCGACGCTCTTGACCTCATTGGCGGCGCCACGCGGCACCGTCTGCTCTGCCGGTCGATAGCCGGGCGCCGAGGCACTCACCTGCACGAGGCCGTCGCCCGCAGGGAGCATCCATGAAATCCACGAGCCCTTGTCGAAGTCCGCGGCGAGAGCGCTCGCATCGTAGCCACCAATCTTGATGGTGGCATTGTGCACCGGCTCCTTGCTTTGCGCGTCGAGCACGGTGCCCTGCATGCGAAACGTGGGCGCAGCCTCGACCACCTTCTCGGTCACGGTCTTGACGACTTCACGAACGATCGCGCACATACCGTCGACGCACTTTTGACCCTCCTGGCACGAGGCATCGGAGGTGCAGCTGGCGATGGCAGGTCCCGACGATGAGCCGGTGGCGGCGAGGTTGGCGCTGAAAGAGCCGAACACTGTCCACGGCGAAACGCCCGCCATCCTGGTGCTCTGGGCCGTGGGGGTTCCCTGGACCGCCCAATCGCCGCCCACCGTGATTGCCAAGCGGTCGGGGCCAAACGGGTGCAGCTTGACGCCAGCGGTGGCCAGAATGGGGCTCTCCTTCGAGCTCGCCCCACTGCCGATGGCCGCGCTCACCTCGACAAACGGCCCGACGAGTGCTCGGTCCCCGACCGAGACCTCTGTCTCGGCGGCAAAGCCGCCCGTGATCTGGTCGACGCTGTTGATGCCGGCCGCAAAACGCTGCACTGCCAAGAGGTCGCGCTTGAAGATCTTGGCACTGCGATCGAGGGTGTAACCGGCGTTGAGCGACAGCCCAAGCCACCGTGTCGCCTGCAGCGTCGCCGCTCCATAGCTGCGCAGCACGAAGGCATCGGGCTTGAGTCCCTGGCCGCCCGGTGACGTCGGCACGAGCAGCCGTGCGCCAACACCCAGGCCGAGCCGCGAGGTGATGAGGTGCGCAACTTTCAGCGAGAAGGTGGGGTCACCCGAGCTCTGCACCGTGCGGGGCTCGAAGGCGCTGTTGCTGTTGGACGTAATCGCCTGGCTGAAACCCAGTGACACGAGATCGAGAGGCGTCCAAGTCAACCACAGACGCTGATGAAACTGCGTGTTCTGATCACCCTCGGCAAACAGGCCGCTCGTCTGCGCGTAGTCGGTGCCAAACCCGATGAGCAGCGTGCCGGCCGGCAGCGGTCGCCCCGCTTCGACCCGCTGGGCGCCGCGAAACCCGGCTTCGCTGATCCCCGCTGCACCTGGCTCAGCTGCGACCGCGGAGGTCGCCACCCATAGGCTCAACAGCGCGCTTGCTCGCATTCCGTGGCACTCCTGCGAAAGAAGGAACGGCCCCTAATAACAAGGCAGTCTCCCACCTGCCCGCGGGTAGTGTCAATCAACAGGTATGCGCTCGTGCCTCACGTAGCGCAGCAGCCCGAGGCGCTCGAGCTCGGTCGGGGCATAGGCGAGCAGCACGAGATCCTTGATGCGCTCGTTATAGCTCGCGACCACAGCGACGCTCATGGCGGTCACGCGCTCGCGCGCATCCGAACGGACCCAGAAGGAGTTACAGCGGCGACTGTAGAAGACCTCGCGCGCGTCCGCATGTAGGGCGTAGGGAAACCGCGCACAGGCGAGCGGCCAGTCCGGATAGAGACCACATTTGCCAGACGAGGTGAGGGCCGCGCAGGCGCCCATGCGATTTTGCCGCAGCGTCGGAAAATCGGACCACGCCTGTGAGGCCATTTGGCGTCGCAGCGCCGGCCGCGCCTCCTGGTCGGCCATCGAAAACGCGGGCTTCTCAAGCGTCATCAGCTCGGTGCGACCGATGTCGATGAGCGTCGCGATGTCGCGCAGCCGCAAGAGCACGGTCGCGCGCGGTCCGACACAACAGATGTCGGTGCAAGCAGAGCAGTCATTGACCTTCCAGCGCGGGGCGAGCAAGCGCACCCGCGCCGGATCAATCACCGTCAGGTGCGTCTTCCGACGCAGGCGCAAGTAGCGAAAGAAATTCGGCGGGGCCCACAGGGGGCGGCGCGACACTTGCTGCCACAACCCCTCCAGGGCCCGCACCGTTGGCAGCGGACTACTCGGCACCGATCGTAATACGTACGCCGCGCAGGCGGGTCACAGAATCGACCAGCTGGTCGAGCTCGCGGCCAAGCTGCTCGGCGTTGCGCTGCACACGGCCGTAGTCACGCACGACTTGCGTCTCGCGATTCGACGCACAGTTGCGCTCCATGTAGGTGCGGTAGCCGGTGGCGCGCGTCTCCAGAGACCTGAGCTCCGCGACCGACTGCTGGTAGCGGGCCTTGAGGTCGGCAAGACGCGCCGTCTGTCGATTGAGGTCCGCTTGGTACCGATTCCAGTCACTGAAGATGGCCATGCAGCGGTCAATCGTGACCTGCTCGGTCTCACCCGCGACCATGTTGCCGCAGCGGCGCTCACCATACTCGCGCTGCAGCGGCTCGATCTGCCGGCTGAGCGAATCGACATCTCGCCGCGCCACGGCGATGTCGTCGCTCACCCGCTGTAGATCGGCTTGCAGTGGCGCCGTTTGGCGCTCGAGATCACCCACCTGACGCACGTAAGTGTCACACCCCTCGGCAGCGCTACACTCGCGCTTGTAGAGCGAATCGGCGGCGGACAGACGCCGCTCGTAGGTGTCGGACTGCTGCTGCAGATCGCGCCGTCGCGTCGACAGCTCGCCCATGCGTCGCTGGAGCTCGGCGATTTCGGCATCGACGCTCGTTAGCTCGGCGCGCTGTTGATCATAGCGCTGGCGCTCGCCGTTGAGGATCGCCAGGCGCGAGGCGCAAAGTCGCGGGTCGGGACCCTTGCGTTCATCAGGTCGTGGCGCCTGCGCTTCCTTGCCCGGGGGCGTGGTGGGCGGCATGCGTCGGCGAATGGCCTTGGATTGTGCGCCGGCATCGAGGCCGACGAGGATCACGGCAACGAGGGTGAGGAGTGTCAGGGCACGAGCTCTCATGTCACGTTCTCCAAAGTCGAAGGAAACATCTCAAACATCGGCGGCGACCATAGCAGCATCGAGGGTGGCCCGCTACGTTGAACCGACCGGAGAGCTGCGCTATAGCCTGCGCCAGCGTATCCCATGAGCCAACCGATTCATGTTACGAGCGAGGTCGGGCGCCTGCGCTCGGTGGTCGTGCACGCCCCCGGCCCTGAGCTGCTGGCGGTGACGCCGAGCAATCGCCAAGAATACCTCTACGACGATCTCATCGACCTCGACGGCGCCCAAGAAGAACACCGGCGCTTTGTCTCGCTCCTGCGTCGCTTTGCCGAGGTGCACGAGATCCGCGATCTGTTCGCCGAAACCTTGGAGGTCCAGGCGGCACGCGATTTCTTGCTGGCACGCTCCGAAGAAGTCACCGCCTATCACTCGCTCAGCATCGAGCTCGCAAACCTGCCCACCGACGAGCTCGTGCGCCGCTATGTCGAGGGCTACCAGCTGCAAACCGGCGCGTTTTCCGAGGCCCTGGCGCAACACGCCTTCGTGCTGCCGCCACTACCCAACTTGTTCTTTAGCCGCGACGCCGCGGTGATCGTCAGTGAGCGCGTGGTCATCAGCGCCATGCGCTTTGCCTCGCGCTGGCCCGAAGAGGTCATCCTGCGCACGGTGCTCGGCTTTCACCCCGAGCTCGGCGTAGCCGACGTGCTCTACGACGGCTCGGATGAGCGCCGTCACGAGTTCACGCTCGAGGGCGGCGACGTCCATGTGCTCAGCCCCGACGTGCTGCTCGTTGGCATCTCGGAGCGCACGACCGTGGCAGCGCTCGACGCCCTGTGTGAGTCACTCTTTAGCGAGAACATCGCCACCGACATCATCGCCGTCGTGTTGCCGAGCCCGAGCACGGCGATTCATCTCGACATGGTCTGGACTCAAGTGGATCGGGAGCTGTGTGTCGTCTACGCGCCCCTTTTTCAGGGTCCACGGCGCGCGCCGGTGCTGCACCGACGCCGTGGCGAGGCGCGTGCCACCGAGCGTACGAGCTTGTTCACCGCGCTCGCGGACGTCGACTTGCCCATGGAGCCCATCTTCTGTGGCGGCGCGCACGGCGCCACCCAGGATCGCGAGCAGTGGGCCTCGGGCTGCAACTTCTTCGCGGTGGCTCCTGGACAGGTGCTTTCCTACGAGCGCAACTACGAGACGCAACGGCAGCTCGCACAGGCCGGCTTTCGCGTCATCAAAGGCGTCGACCTGCTCATCGGTGATGCCGCGCTCGATGAGGGCGAGCGCGTCGTCATCACCTTCGGCGGCTCCGAGCTCGTACGAGGCGGCGGTGGGCCGCGGTGCATGACGCTGCCTCTGCGACGCGATGACGTGCCCTGATTGCCGCTCATCCGCCGACGAGGCGACAGGAGGGTTGCCATGAGCACTCGGAGAGGCGTGGTGGCAGTGCTCGCAGCACTGCTGCTCTTTGCCGGCTGTCGTGGCTGCCGTCAACCCGCGGCAGCGCCGGTGCTCACCCTCGTCACGAGCGATGCGCGCCTGGCGCTCTACGTGCCACGCATCGGCACGCTGTCGCAGAACGCAGCCGCGTTCGTGACGGCGCTCGAATCGCGCGCCCACAGCGACGCCATCCGTCGCGTGCGCCTGGCGCTCGCCACCCAGCTGGGGGTCGACCCCCTGGCACCCGATGCCCTGGGCCGTTTGGGTCTGCGTGCCGATGGTGAGGCACTGCTCTACGTGGCTGCCAACGAGCGTTGGCCCTTGCTCTTGCTGCCACTCGAAGCGCCCGAGACCTTCGAGCGCGCCATCCGCGCCCTCGTGCAGAAGGTCGATGGCGCCGATCGCTTTGCCACCGAGGAGATAGGCGCGACGCGCGTGCACGTCATCGGTCGACCGTTCGGCGATGCGGTGGTTCCGGTGCTCGGCTACCTCGCGCGCGACGGCTACGTCTTTGTGGCGACCGGCCCGGGGATCGCACAGCTGCACGCGATGGCCCGTCAATCGACGCCGGCCGACGCACGCCCACAGAGCCTTGGCGCCGTCTGGCACCCACGCCCATCGGCAGGGGTCGTGCCCTGGGCGGCGCTGTACACCCACAAGCACCTGGCGGCCCCCGAGGTCGGGCG
>CAYHNK010000038.1:0-22263 GCA_964357695.1 uncultured Bdellovibrionales bacterium
ATGGCGCTTGGGCGCGCGGCACGACCCCTTGGCTTGCGCGATGGAGAGTTTCTCGCGGTCGACGACGTCTGCTTCTCGCTACGACGTGGTGAGACACTCGGGGTCATCGGGCCGAACGGCGCCGGCAAGAGCTCCATGCTCAAGCTCATGACGGGCCTCTTGCGTCCGGATGCGGGTCAAATCGATGTGCGTGGACGCGTGGGCTCGATGATCGAGCTCGGCACGGGGTTCAATCCAATCCTCACGGGACGCGAAAATGTCTATCTGAACGGCGCCATTCTCGGCTTGTCTCGAGCGGACATTGCCTCGCGCTTTGATGCTATCGTGGATTTTGCGGAGGTGGGAGAGTTTATCGACACGCCGCTTCGCGCTTATAGCTCGGGCATGAAAGTGCGCTTGGGTTTCGCGGTGGCGAGCGAGCTGCGGCCCGATCTGCTGCTCATCGATGAGGTGCTGGCCGTCGGCGACGTCGGCTTTCGGGCCAAGAGCTACAACCGGCTGGCGCAGATGCGTGAGCAGGCGGCCGTCATCCTCGTCTCCCACAACATGACCCAAATCACGCGCCTCGCCGACCGCGTCATGGTGCTCGATCACGGCAAGGTGGTCTTCCTGGGCGAGCCCGCGCCGGCGGTCGCCGCCTATCAGCGCTTGTTCTTGCGCCACGCAGACGAGGAGCGCGGTGGCGACGGGTGCGCGCGTATCGAGCATCTCGTTCTTTCGCAAGCAGGACGTGAGGTCGACGAGCAGCTCGACTTTGCCGCACCCGTGTCGATACGCCTGCACGTACGCGCCCTCGCGTCGGTCGACCCCTTGGTGGTCGATCTCGTGTTCATCGGCGCTTCTGGGGAGCAGGTGGCGCAGTGCAACAACTACGTCAGCGCGCAGCCGCTGCGTCTCGACGCGAGCACGGACTACATCATCGAGGCGGACATTGGCGCGCTGGCCCTGAACCCAGGCCGTTATCGCGTCGCCGCCTTGCTCATGTCGGGGGATATGGCGACGCACCACGACTGGTGGCCGCAGGCGCGTGTCATCGAGGTGTGTGGTCCGCGCCGCGCCACCGCGGGCCACCAGATGGTCGCGCGTTGGCGCTGTGACCGCGTGTGATCAATCTGACGGGCGTTGCGGTGCGCGGTACGTCGCCTCGTACAGGTCGTGCGGCTGTGTCGTTGTGAGAAACTCCCGCGCCCGTTCGATGGCCGCAGCGCTCAGCGTGGCGAGAGCATTCGGGTCAGCGGTCAGGCGTTGCATCGCTTGCGCCAGAGTCGGGGCATCCTCGGGCGCGACGCGAAGGCCGTGCCCGTCGCTCTTGATGATTTCGCGGACGCCGCCCACATCACTCGCAATACAGGCAAGACCGCCCGCCATCGCCTCGAGCAGCGCCAGAGAAAGGGCTTCGGCTCGCGACGGGAGAACAAACACGCAAGCATCGGCCATCTCGCGGGCCACCGCCTCGGGTGTGAGCTCGCCGACCAAGGTGCATCGCCCCTCGAGGTGAAGCTTGCGGGCAAGACGTCGAAGGCGCTGACGCTGTGAGCCGTCGCCGACGATGCGAAGCTGCCAGCCGGCGAGCGCGGGGTCGCCAGCGACGAGTGCCCAGGCACGCAAGAGCACGTCGTGCCCTTTGACATGCTCGAGTCGCCCGACGCTTAGGATGTGCCGACGGCGCTCGTCCAATGGGACGATATGCGGCGCTACCGTGAAGGCCGGATAGGCGACCGACACTTTGTTCGCCGGCGCGCCACGTCCTGTCGCGCTCGTGTGTACCGCCTGACTGACACAGAAGACGTGCTCGATGCGCCGAGTCAGCCAGTGATCGAGCCAGCGATGGAGGAGGGTCATCCACTCACCGGTCTCGTGACGCGTAACGATGAGGCGCGCACGACCCACGACAGCCAGGAGCGCGGCGACGAGCTCGGAGTAGAAAAAATGTGCATGCAGCACGTCGCTCGAACGTGCTGCGCGTAGGAGCGCCCACCATGCGGGAGGGAGCGGCACGCCGTGCCACGAGAGCGCGCGTACCTCGATGCCCGCGGCGCGCAGCTCATCGGCCCACGGACCGAGACGGGTGAGGCAGAAGACCTGTGTGTCGACACGGTCGCGCAGGCCGAGCACGAGCTCGCTCATCAGGCGCTCGCCGCCGCCGCGGCCAAGACCGTTGATGAGCTGGACGACGCGCGGTTGGGGAACCTGCTGCGGCCGTGGTCTGCCCACAGACCCCAGGCTGCCGCGTACGCGGGCGACGCGCGGGTGATCGGGGTCGGGTGTCGCAACCTGCCACCGGAGGCCGCGTCTCGCGATGGCGGCACGTACCGCGGCGAGGTGGTTGTGGGTCTGTGCCTCGGGGGCGCGCAGCGACGTGTTGTCGCCGTGCAGGTGGTAGCGGTAGAGGATGTCGCCAACCTGACGCACGCGGCCACGCTCGGCCAACTTGAGCGTGATATCGAAATCCACCGCGCTCGATAGCGCCGTATCGAAACCGGCGGTGCGATGGTAGTCGCGCGCGCGAAACATCCGCGGCGGTGAAACAGTCTGGTCGAGCAGGTGATCGAGCGCCCGGTACGCCTTCGGGATCACCCGCCGCAAGATCTGGCCTGCGGCGTCGACCGCCTCATAGCCACCGTACACGAGCGCGAGGTCCGGATCGGCGTCGAGTTGTGCGGCGAGCGTGCCCGCGGCCGCTGGTAGAAGCTCGTAATCGGCGTCGAGCTGCAGGATGTACTCACCTCGGCACATGGAGACCGCGTGCCGCGAGGCAGACGCGATGCCGCCGTGGGGCCGGCACTCCCAGCGGACGCGGGGGTGGTCGCCGTACGTCGCGGCGAGCATCGCCAGCGTTTCGTCAGACGAGCCGTCATCGCAGATGCACACTTCGAGGTCGGTCTCACGCTGGCCAAGCGCGCTGTCGATGGCACGAGACAGCGTGGCTCGAGCGTTGTAGGCGGGAATGTAGACCGAGATCTTGGGAGACTCGGGCGTGTCTCCGGTAGCGTAGCGGCGGTAGTAGGGCACCTTGCGACCGAGTTGGCGACGCGTCTCGCGTCGATCGTCCTCGCGATCCACAGGCGCCACGTGATCTTGATGATAGGCGAGCGCGCGCGGTTCGGGCACCACGTAGGCGCCGAGGCGCACCAGCCGATACGCGAAATCCGCGTCCTCGCCGCCCCAGCGTGTAAAGGACTCGTCGTACAGCCCCGCAGCGAGTGCCAGAGCGCGCGGGTAGGCGACGTTGCCGCCACTCGCAAGCGTGTAGGGCACTGCATGACGTCGCAGCATGGCCGTCGCGCCAATTTCGCTCTCACGCCAGTCCCGCCGTTTCCCGTCTTTGCCCTGCACCGCGGCGGGAGCTGGTACCCGCCGCAGGGACCGCACCTGTGCGAAGCTGCGGCGGATGTCGTTCGCCGAGAGGCGATCGGTATTGACGAACTGCCGATACCCCACGACGAGCAGTGGCTCAGTCGTCACGTGAAACCACCGCATGTAGGCCGAAAGCCACCGAGGCTCGGGCAGCATGTCGCAGTCGAGGCTGACGATCACCTCACCGGTTGCCGCGCGGATGGCGAGGTTGCGCGCGGCCGAGAGGCGATAGCCGAGGTCCTCTTGTTGTACGATGCGCACGTCGAGTCCATCGTCCACCGCTGCAATCGCTTCTTCGGGGTGGTCCGAGCTGCCGTCGTCGGCGACGATCACCTCGAAAAGGTCGTGCGGGTAGTCTTGCTGCGCGAGCCCGGCGAGCGTCTTTTCGAGGATGGCGCGGCGGTTGTACACGGGTACGACGACCGACGCGCGCTGGGTTGGGCGGTCAAGGCGCAGTCGGCGCACGCGCCGCGCGACAAAGCGGTAGTCATTGCCGCTGCCTTCAGGCGTTCGCAGCTGCCAGGAGTGCAATGCGCGCGCAAGTCGCATCTGCACGCGCGACCACTCGCCCCGCAGCACGTCACCTAGGCGCAGGGGCTCGAGCGTGTCGCGACGCAGAACGAGGGTGCGCTTTGCGCGGGCGGCCAGGGCGAGCAGGGCGAGGTTGCGATAGTCCTGCGCAGCAATCACGGCGGTGTAGCGGCGCGCACGAACCAGGCGTAGCGCCGCCCAGGGACGCTTCGGCTGGTGCTCAAAGATGTCGTCCGAGCGGCCGTCCGTAAAGCACACGATGCGGGCACCAGGGAATCGGACGCGCAGCGCTTCCACGGGCCTACTGCGTACCAAGTCGATGCCGATGATGAGCACGGCATGCGGATCGATCCCGTCGAGCGTAGGTTCGCGCGCGCAGGACAGTGACGGTGGTGCAGGAGTGGGCATCGCGCGGAGGGCGCGCGGGATCTAGGCGCCGACGTAGCTCGCAAAGATCTGCTGCATCTCGCTCTGTTGCTGGTCGTACTGCTTGGCGTTGCACGACAGCGTCAGCGTCGCGTAGGTGTGTGGAGCCTTCGTCGCAAAGTAGAACTGTAGCTGACGAACGGGCATCCCCGGCCCGATTTCGAAAGTCACGTCGACGGTTTGGACGGCGCCGAGCTGCGCGTGTGACCACGGATCGCGGCTGTTGACCTTGAGGCCCGGCAAAGCTTTCTTGAGCTCGTCGATCTGATTGCGCAAGAACTCCTCGATGGTGCTGCCTTCGGGGATGGGTGCGCGTGCGAGCAGTACGCTCGTTCGTGTGGCATTGACGTTAACTGCGCGGCCCGCGGCCATCGGGACCTCGAGTCCCTTTTTGGGCTGCGAGACGAACTGGTAGGTCGTGCGATCTTCCCAGTCATCGGGGATGGCAATCGAGCCGATGGGCAGTACGTGTTTCATGGTTCCCCTCTCCTTGTCGGAGCTGGCGTGTTGTATGACGTGCGGCAGTAGGTTAGCAAGCGGGTCGAAGATGGACGAGCATCGTGCCACGTGCGGTCGTTGCCTCAGGCCCACCATGCGGTGCCTGTGCGATGCGGTACCGCGTGTCGAAAACCACACGCAGCTGCTGCTCTACCAACATCGCCGTGAAGCGCGGCATGCGTTTGGGTCCGTGCCGTTTTTACGCTCAGCGCTCAGCCGTCTCACCCTGCATCAGGTCGACGATTTCGTGTGCCGTCCGCCACCGGACGCGGTGGGGTGGGTGTTGCTGTACCCGACCCAGCACGCGCGTAGTCTCGACGCGATGCCCGAGGCGCAGCGACCCACGCGTCTCGTGGTACTCGATGGTACCTGGTGGCAAGCGAAGAAGATGCTGGCCTCGAGCCCGTGGCTGGCCTCGCTGCCGGCCGTCACGATCGCCGCCCTCGAGCCGAGTCGTTACCTCATTCGCCGTGAGCCGACGGCAGCGGCGCGCTCGACTTTAGAGGCCGTCGTGCATGCTTTGCGTTTGTTGGAACCGACGCTCGCAGGGCTCGACGGTTTACTCGACGTCTTTGACCGCATGAACCAGCTACAGCTCGACGTGCGCGCCGGTACGCCTGCTCAACCCCGTACGCGACGCGCGCGGACGAAGCCGAGCCGCACCATTCCCGAGACCCTGCTGCGCGACGCCGAGCGAATCGTGGTGGCGTACGTGGAGTTGCGCTCCACGGTGGCGCATGGCGTGCGTCGACGCACGGCGGTGCAGTTGACGGCCACCATCCCGGCAAGCGGCTCGACGCGCTGCTTCGCGCTCCCCGACCGCCTCGGCGAGCCCACCGCAGCCGCGCAATTTTGCGCCGAGTGGCAGGAGTGGGCGCCGCCGCGACCGCTCGTCGTGGCATGGGATGTTGCACAGCTTGCCGCCCTGGCTCACCTATTTCCCGCCCCGCTCGACGCGATCGCGCTCAAGCACATCGTTGCCAACTTGTCGCGTCAGTCGCCGCCCATTCTCGACGAGGTGGTCTCTACCTACGCGCTCGCGCGCGACCCTGCTGTGACAGGCGATCGGGCCGCCAACCGTCTAGCGTCAACCCAGGCGATCCTGCGGCATTTACAGGAAGAGGACGGCAAGCGCATGCGCTCACACAAGGCGCGCGGCAAGCTCGTCCAGGCGCGCGGTGGCGCCATCGACCTCGGCGCGTGAGGAGAATGACTTGACGCGCCTTGGTTGTGCGGCATCGAAGCCGCCGTGCAGCAGAGGATGCGCTGTGAGCGCGTGCACAAAGAAGCGGTCGAGCTGACCGGCAATCGGTCCTTCTGACTCGGACTGCTCGAGCCAGCTGCCGATGACCGGGTCCTGCACGAGGGCACGGGCGCTGCGCCCAAGTGGCACCGTGGCGGCGTGTCCGTGGCGAAACACCTCCCGGGTCGGAGTACGCGTCAGCAGATCTGCGGCGAGGCTCAAAGAAGCGTCGCTGGGTGCAGCCACCGAGGGATCCACACGGGCAAGGAGTACCTCGAGCCCGAGCGACAACGTGTCGCGCACGCGCTCAGCGATGCTCTGCGCGTGTCGGAGGTCGCGTGGACTGGCTCCAAAGGCGACGATGGCCGCATTGATGAGATACACAATCTCATGCTCGATTTGGGCGAGGCGCTCGACGTCGGTGACCCGACCCAGGGCCTCAGTGACGAGCGACGTCGAAGCGAGAGGGCCCGCATACAGTGCCGGTAGCGCGACGGGCGGCGGTCGGCCAGCAATGTCGACGTGCATATCCTCTCCGTCGTGGGGTGGACCAAAGATGGATAGGGCCTCGGCGCGCGTCGGAAATCCGAGGTCCTCGAGGCGCGCGACGCGAAACGAGCGTGCTTCCTCCTCGAGCGTGCTGAGGATCTCCCACTTGGATGCCATCAGAAGACGAAAGACATCCTCGGGGTTATGGCGGTAGATCGCCTCGATGAGCTGAAACGGATCGAGCTCGCGCTCGCTATCGATGGGTGTGTCGATGATGAAGAAGCCGTCGGGCGTCGCCATCCGTGCGGTGCCGTCGTCGGTGTCGGGGATGTCCTCGCTGCGTGCGTCGAACACGGTCAGGTGCGCGGCGATAAACAGCACCTGCAGCGCGCCATCGAGGCCCAAGAACGCGCGTGCGAGTGCCTCGTAGCCCTCGTGCGCGAAGGGGACGAGCCAGGCGTTCAGCTCCTCCAGGCTGGGGCGCTCGTCGGATTCCCAGCAGTCGAGATCGACGAATGTCTGGAGCTGCTCCTCGCTGGCATGGGCGAGCAACGGCGCTGCGGTTTCGACGCCGAGCTCCTTGGCGATGAAGTAGATCTCGAGCGCATCCAATGCCGGGACGGTCTGTGCGAGATCGTCGGTCTCGAGCAGCGCGCGGCCTCGCCGTGTGAGGGCCCGTGCGACGTCCCCGCGAAAGCGCGACAGGGCGACGACGTTATCGCTATCGTTCGACATGGACACGATCGTAACGACTAGTCTGCGGCAAGGACTGCGTCCGAATCCGAGCTCTCACCGAAGGGGCGCTCCGCTGGCTCATGGTGCTCACGCCGCGGCGGTACGACCTCGCCCCGCAGTGCGGCAAGCTCGCTGACGGCGTCATAGTGCGAGCGTCCGAGGGCATTGAGCTTGTCCTCGAGCACCTCGATCTTGCTCTTCGAAATGACGTCGATGCGGCGCAGCTTCTCGGCGTAGTCGCGCGCATGGCGGGCGTCGACTCTTGCCTGTTGGCTCTGCTCGTGCGCGCTACTGATGGAGCCCGCGAGCCGGGTATTTTCGGCGACGAGCGAGTCGACGCGCGTGCGCAGCGCCTCGATCTTCTCGAGCGCTTGGGCCGACGCGCTGTCTGATGCTGCGGCGACGACGGGGGTGGGGGGCGGCGGCGTGTGACGCTCTGGCGCCGCGGCGGGCGGTGGCGCAACGGGGGCAGGCTCGAACGCCGGTCGGCTCGTGCGGCGCGTGTCTTCGGTGCGCATCTGTGCCCGCATCTCCTCGCGCAGAGTGCGAACCTCTTCTTGTGCGGCGTGAACCTTCTTGCGTTGTGCCCCGAGCTCTCGCTTGAGACTGCCAACCTCCTCTTGGCGCTCGCCCGCAAGAGCGGTCTGCTTTTCTATCTGGCGCATCGATTCACGCTGCGCCGCAAGGAGACTCGCCCGCTCGGCCTCCAGAGCCCGGAGGGAGCGCGCGAGCTCACGCATGCGGCGCGCGAGCAGTACGATGGCAGCGGCGCTGACGAGCACCGCGAAAAGCAGCCAGGGCGTGAGGCTCGCACCACCCTGTGCGGCCGATTGCGCTTGCGCGTGCAGAACCGTTGCGAAAAGCTGCATCCATGGCATCATGGTCGGTAGTCCTCGCGGGTCAACGTGGATGAGGAAGTGCTCGGCTGCGACCTTGTGCCGCGGGCACGTGACACTGTCAAGGTTCGGCCGGTTGACGCGGAGCAGGATCTCGTGAAGCTAATGACACTGGTTGGAGCGACAGTGAGTCGACGTGACAACGCATCAGCGCTCAAGTAAGTCCGCGTCGGGGACGGATGACGCCGCAGCGGAGCTGGGCGAGGACGTGGATCTCGACAGTCTGCTTCCCGGGGCCGCTTCGCCGTCTGATGGCGAGCACACGGTCGTCGACGCGAGCGTTCTGGCGGATCGGGGGGGCGAGCCGCCCGTGCCTGGAACGACGTCGGGGACGCATCGATCGCAAGTCGGCGCGAGTCTCGACGCGCTCGGCCCGGCCTTTCCCGATGGCGATTCGTGGTCGAGCGTCGGTTCGGTGGGAGATAGCGTCGTCGAAGACGGTGGGCTGGGCTCCGGATCGGTTGACGACGGTGCCGGCGATGAGGCCGACGACGCGCCGGGTCATGGCACGGTCGCGACACGCATCCTCGAAGAGGCGGACGTCGTCGAAGAGGGCAACACCAGCGCGAGCCCGCTAGGGCCAGCGATGCCGAACGCCGGCACACTGCGTCCGCACCACGAACCGGCGCCGGCCGACGACGCCTGGGCTGAGCTCGAAGATCGCTCCGCGAGCGGTTGGCACAGCCTCACCGGCGAGAGCCAGGTAGCGCTCACCTCTGAGCCGACCGGGCAGATCGAGGAAGCGGACGGCGAATCGCGGGTCTTTGCCGCCGGCCGCGCGGTCGAGCTCGAGGAGGTCAAGGCGCGGCTCGTTGGCATCAGTGGCGCCGATGCGGGGCGCGAGTTTCCGCTGCTCGAGCGCGAAGTGAGCATTGGTCGCACCGCAGGCAACACCATCGCGCTCAACGACGCGTCGGTATCGCGTGATCACGCGCGCCTGTTGCGTGACGGGGAGCGCTACTTCCTCGTGGATCAGCGCTCCGGCAACGGCACGTTCGTCAATGGTGAGCGCGTCAGCCGCGCGCGCGTTCGTAGCGGCGACGAGATTGGTTTTGGCAACGCGCTGTTTCGTTTCATCGAGAGCGACGACGCCTTTCGAGCGCTCGATGGCAGCGCCGCGCCGTCGCGTGGGGGCGCGCGATCTGGGCTCATCGCGCGCTTGCGGGCCTCGCCGTACGGTAGGAGCCTTGGCATTAGCTTTGGCATCGTGACGGCGAGCTTGTTGGTCGCGGCGATCATCGCCGTCGTGCGCGGCGGTGGCGATGCGAAGGAGCACGCGCGACGTGATGTGATTTTTCAGTATTACCTCGAGGGCGTCGAGTCGTTCAAACGTCGTGATTGGCGCGTCGCCGAGAACAAATTCTCCATTCTGCTTGGGCTCGACCCGACGTACGCGCGGGGCTTGCGCTATGTCGATGCGATCACGCGTGAGAAGCGCTTCGGCGAGCAGTGGGAGCAGGCGGTCGCAAGTCGCCAGCGAGGGGATGTGCGACAGGCCTACGCGATCGCGTCCGCGCTGCTCGACTCAGCCTACGCCGACGATGCCCAGGCGCTGTTGGACGCCATCGACACCGAGCTCGAAGGTCAGCTGCTGCGTGCGCGTCAAGCACTCGACGCGGGTCGCATCGATGAAGCCCTCAATGTGCTCACGAGCATCGAATTGGCGCGTCCCGGTCGCCCGGACGTGGCGGCCCTGCGCGATCGGGCCATGCAGCAAACGGCAGCAGGTACCCATGCCGGGGATCGAGAGTCGCAGGCGGCGGCGACTGAGGACCGCCCGCAAGATGAAGCGGTCGGCGCCGCTGATAGCGACGAGGGTGGCGACGAGGACGCCAGCGCGGATCGCGTGCGCGCCGGGCGCGGGGGCGGCGGTGTGACGGGCCGTGCGCAACAGCTGTTTGTGCAGGGGCAGCTGTCCGACGCGCTGGCGCAGCTGCGCCAAGCGAGTGGGCGTGACGCGCGTGTGCTGCAAGCCAAGCTACAGAAGTTTGATAAGACCTTCGACGCCGCGCTCGAGCAGGTGCGATCGAAGCGAGCGGATGCCGCCATCAAGTTGCTGCTGCAAGCGCGTGGGCTCGAATCCAAGATCGCGGGTGGCCGTTCCGCCTACGCGGGACAGATCGTCCAGCGCCTTGCCGACATGTACTACGTGCAGGGCATGGGGCAGCTCTTTTCGACGCAGCTTCCCGAGGCGTTCCAGAGCTTTCGCGAGGCCGTCAAGTTCGTGCCGGGGCACGATAAATCGGAGCGGCGCCTCGCCGATCTAGAACAAAAGGCCGAGGGTCTCGTGGCGGAGGCGGAGTCGCTGCAGAGCCGTGACCCGGCGGCGGCGAAAGCGAAGTTGCGCACCGCCACTCAAATCGTCGCGCCGTCCCGTCCGGTGTATCGCCGCGCCAAGCAGCGGCTCGATGCGTTGCGATAGTCCGCGGTCGCGTGTTAGCGTGCCGCCGCGATGCAGCCCCTCGATGCGCGGAACGATCGCTCCGACTCGGTGCTGCTCGACGCGGCGCGCCAGGGTGACTACGACGCCTTCGAAGAGCTCGTACGTCGCTACCGAGACCGCATCTTTCGCCTCGCGCATGGGATGACGAAAACGACCGCTGAGGCGCAAGAGGTGGTGCAAGATACCTTCTTGAGCCTGTTCCGTGGCCTGCACAGCTATCGCGGACAGAGCACGGTCGCCAGCTGGATCTATCGTATTGCTGCCAACAGCGCGCTCATGCGCCTGCGCCGAGGTCGTCGTCATGCGCTCGTCTCGATCGAAGATCGCCCCTCTGCTTGGTATGACGACGGCAAGCGTTGGATCGTGCCGCCGGGCGAGTGGAGTCGCACCCCCGACGAGAAGCTGCTCACGCGCGAGCTCGGGTCTCGACTCGACGCGGCCATCGGCCGCCTTCCGGAGCAATACCGTGTCGTTTTGCTCCTGCGCGATGTCGAAGGTCTCGACATCACGAATGTGGCGGAGACGCTCGGGCTCACGGTGCCCACCGTCAAGTCGCGCCTGCATCGCGCGCGGCTGTTTGTACGCGCCGAGCTGGAAAGCTACTTCGACGATGCATAAACTAGGGCAAGGAGTGCCAGCAGGATTTCGCCACCCATGATGACCTGCGAAAAAGCCGTCGGTATGGTGCTCGATCTGCTCGAGGGGGCGCTTTCGCCTGCCCGTCGTCGGGCGCTCGAAGAGCACCTGCGGCTGTGTGATCCGTGCGATCGCCTGGTCGAGAGCTACAAGCGCACCACCGAGCTGTGCCGTGGCGCGATCGTCCAGCAGGCTTCGCCAGAGTTCGGCGAGCGTTTGCTGTCGTTTTTGCGTCGACACGCATTGCATTCCGACAGCAATTCTCGGTAAATAGCGCCCAGGTTCGAATCCAATAACGCATCGCATTGCCCAAGGCCCGGGCAGGTACCTGCCATGTCTCTCGTTTCCGCCGTTCTGCTCAGCTATGGTTTGCTTCTCACGTTGCTGTCGGCGATGTCGGTTCATCGCCTACTGCTGGCCCTCGCGGCGCTGCGCGCGAAGCGGGTCGCCCCACCGTCTATCGGCCACTGGCCGACGGTGCTCGTGCAACTGCCGCTCTACAATGAGCGCTACGTTGCCGAGCGCGTCATCGACGCTGTGTGCGCGCTCGACTACCCACTCGAGAGGCTCACGGTTCAGGTCCTCGACGACTCGACCGATGTGACGACGGTGATTGTCGATGCCGCGGTGCATCGTTGGCGCGCGCGTGGCATCGCCATCGAGCACGTGCGTCGTGGCTGTCGTGACGGTTACAAGGCGGGCGCGCTCGGGCACGGGCTGCTCTCGTCCGAAGCTGAGCTCGTGGCGATTTTCGACGCGGACTTTGTCCCGGCTCCAGATTTTCTGCGTCAGCTCGTGCCGCAGTTCGCCGAGGCGAACGTCGGCATTGTGCAAGCTCGCTTGGCTCACCTCAACCGCGGCGATTCGCTGCTCACCGAGGCGCAGGCCATTCTCCTCGACGGGCATTTTGCTAACGAGCATGGCGGTCGGTCGGCGCGTGGTCACTTCTTCAATTTCAACGGCACCGCGGGAGTTTGGCGACGTTCGTGCATTGACGATGCTGGCGGCTGGTCGGGCGAGACGATTACCGAGGATCTCGAGCTCTCGTATCGGGCGCAGCTACGCGGCTGGCGATTTGTCTATCGTCCCGATGTCGCGGTTCCCGCGGAGCTGCCTGCGGACAGCACGGCGTTCAAGATCCAGCAGCACCGCTGGGCAAAAGGGTCGATGGAGACGGCGCGTTTGTTGTTGCCGCGGATCATGCGGGCCCGTGAGCTCCCGTTTGCGGTGCGGTGGGAAGCGGCGTTGCACCTCGCTGGAAACCTCGCCTACCCGCTCGTGCTCGTGCTGGGCCTGCTCATGCCGTTTGCGGTGGCCGCGCGCTACACGGTGACGGGCATTTGGCTCATGGCGCTCGACACGCTGTTTCTCGTCGGCTCCACCGGATCGTTGATCTTCTTTTATCTTTCTGCCGAGCGCTACACGGGCGACCTGCGTCGCGCACTCAAGCACCTGCCGGTCGTCCTTGCGGTCGGCATCGGTCTCGCCGTCAACAACACGCGCGCGGTATTCGAGGTGCTGCTACGTCGACGCAGCGAGTTTGCGCGCACGCCCAAGATTGGTGAGATGCACCACGAGCAAGTCGCCCGCACCTACCTGCCGCAGGCGCCCTGGCAGGCGATCATCGAGATGGCGTTCGGTCTCTATCTGTCGGTCGCCGTGGCGCTCGCCGCGGTGGCCGGTCGGTACCTGGCGATGCCATTTCTCGTACTGTTTGCGAGCGGCTTTGTCCTCTTGGGTGCCGGCTCCCTTGCCCGACCGCTTGCGGCGCTGTGGCCTCGCCTGTGGGGAAAGGCGTTGACAGCTCCGCCTCGGCCAAAGAGAATTTAACGCGCGATGAACCTGCAGCGACTTCTGTTTATATTGTTGTCCGCTGCGGCGCTCGCGGGGCTCGGGTACGTGTCCGTGCGCGTCGTGGCGTCGATGGAGAACCGCGTCGTGCCGCAGGCGCAACTCATGCTCGAGGCCGCCGCGGAGTCGCTGTCGTACGATCTCGAGCTGCGCGTCGACCGTCTCGAGCGCTGGGCGCTGGCGATACAGCCGGCGGTCGCTTTGCCTGCCGGTGTGCGTGCGCTCGCGGCCGTCAATGCGCTTGTCCCCCCGGGGGGTGAACCCGGCGAGCGGCTGCGCGCGCGCATCGATGAGATTCGCGGACAGCTCGACGACGAGCTCGCCAAGCTGCGCACCGAGCATCCAGAAATCGACTCCGTGGCGCTCATCGACGCCGCTGGGGTGGTCGTGCATTCGAGCTCAGGCGCGTTTCCAGTGGGCATGCGGCTTGCGGCGGAGCCTGTCCCCGAACGCGCGGATGACGCTGACGCCGAGACAGCTGAGACAGCGGCAAAACCACCTGAAGGCGTCGAGGCTGCCGTGGCGCTCGCTCTGGCGGGCGGCACCGGTCGGTCGGTCGTCGTCGCGGACGATGGCGTTCGTCTCGTAGCGGCGGGCGCGTTGGTGCTGCGCGGACGCCCGGCCGGGGCGGCGCTGCTCGTGCGGCGCTTGGGTGTTTTGCCTACGCCTGCGGGCGTGTCGAGCTTTCTGGTGGCGCGCGGCAAGGTCTTGCAGGGCATGGCGCCGAGCGGCTTCGTGCCGGCCGCTGAGGCACCCGAGGCGACGCAGAAGCCGACACTCTTGCAGCAGCGGGAGGTGAGCGCTCGACTTGGCGCCTTGGGCGAGGTGGGGGTCGGTCCCTGGCTCGTCGATCGTACGCAGGTGGGCGTTTGGGGCTTGCGCTTCTCGCTCCCCGGTACGCGTCAAGTGTCGGGGTATCTACTCGCAGACGTGCAGCCGGCCATGGCCGAGCTCGGTGGCGTGCAGCTCGTGCTCGTGACCACGGCTGTGCTCGTATGGCTGGTGCATCTCGTGATGCTCGCCCTAAGTGGGCGGCGCCTGCGCGTCGGTGCGAGTCGCATTGCCGACTTTCTCGGCCGAGCGCAACAAGGCAAGGCGGTGGGCAAGCCACTCGACGAGCGCCAGTTCGTGCCTGAATTCCGACGTTTGGTGGTTCTCGTCAACAAGGTGGTATCGCAGGGCCAGGCGCCGCAGGAGCTATCGGCGCTCAGCTCGGCACCGTCCATCGACGATGTGCTCAAGGCGCACAGTGGCGACGTCGGTGGCGCCGGCGATCTCGAGTTCGAGGGCATTACCAACGCCGGATCGATCGAGTCACCGCCGCCGTTTGCCGGCGTCGAGGAGCCGACGCGTCAGATGATGCGGCCGACCGAGCTCGACGACGAGCACAGCCTCCCCGTGGCGGACGCGGACGGCTATGAGAGCCTCGCGGAGGTCGGAGACGCGACGCTCTTTGGCGACGCAGAGACTGAGCTCGCGCCCGATTTGGTGGACGAGCTTCCGGGGGCCGTGGAGGCCAACGCGGCAGTCGAGCACCTCACGCCCGAGCCGAGTGGCCCGACGACCTCGCCGCTCCAGGAGGCGGTGCCACCCAGGAAGGGCGATACGTCGGCGACGGCCAAGGCACCCATCGGTGACTTGCTCGATGAGTTTGCCCCCGATGCGACCATTGTTCGCCCGCTGAGCCAGGACGAGATTGCACGCTTGCACATGGCGGCAGAGAAGCCCCGCAGCCAGAGCGGCCACTCGCAGACGAAAGGGCAGTCGAGCCCTGTGCGCGTGGCACCCGCGCCGACGAGTGCGGCGCCCTCCGAGGACGTCGAGTTTCGTCGCGTCTTTGAGGCGTTCGTTACGACGCGTGAGCAGTGCGGCGAGAGCATTGCGGGATTGACCTTCGATAAGTTTGTCACGCGCCTGCAGCAGAGCCGCGATGCGGTGATCGCCAAGCATGCGTGCACGGACGTGCGCTTCGAGGTGTACGTCAAAGAGGGCAAGGCGGCGCTCAAGGCGACTCCGGCGCGCTGACTCGTCCGATAGGCGACGGCGCATGTCGATGACACAGTTCCCGAAGCGCTTCGGGAAGTACATCCTGCTCGATCGGCTCAGCTCCGGAGGCATGGCAGAGGTTTATCGCGCCAAGCTCACCGGTGAAGCGTCGTTTCAGCGACTCGTCGCGATCAAGGTCATGCTGCCTCAGCTCGTCGAAGACGAGCAGTTCATCACCATGTTTATCGACGAGGCGAAGCTCGCCGCGCAGCTCTCGCACCCAAACATCGTGCAGATCCTCGAGCTCGGACGCATCGGCGGCCAGCTGTACATCGCCATGGATCTCGTTATCGGCCATGACCTGCGGCGTGTAGTCAAGCGCGCACAGAAGCTCGGACGCGTGATCCCCATCAAGCTCGCCGCCTACGTCATCGCGCGGGCGGCGGAGGGACTCGACTTTGCGCATCGACAGCGTACGCCCGACGGCCGCGAGGTCGGGCTCGTACATCGCGATGTCAGTCCGCAAAACTTGTTGTTGTCCTACGATGGCGATGTGAAGGTCGTCGACTTCGGTATCGCGAAGGCCGAGGAGCGTGCCACCAAGACCCGCGCCGGGGTGCTCAAAGGGAAGTTCGCCTATATGGCGCCCGAGCAGGCGCTGGGCCGGCCGGTCGACAGGCGGGCCGACATCTTCGGTCTTGGCGCCGTGTTCTACGAGATCGTGGCCGGCAAGAAGCTCTTCGACGGTGAGAGTGACTTGTCTATCTTGGACAAGGTGCGGCGTGTGGACATGCTGCCGATCGAGGAGCTCTTGCCCACGGCGCTGCCGGCGGTACACGACGTGCTGCGCCGCGCATTGGCCCACGATCCCGCCAATCGTTTTGACTCCGCCTCCGACATGGCCGAAGCGCTGGCGTCGCTGCTCATCGAAGATCGCACGATCTTTGGCACCAAGCAGGCGGGCGAATGGATGCGCGATCTGTACGCCGACGAGCTCAATACGCTCGCGGAGCAGATGCAGCGCTATCTGGCCATCAACGAGGAAGACCTCGTTGAGACGACGACGCAGCGCAAGCGCGTACCGAGCGAGCAGGTGTTCGAGTCGGCGTTCAGCGCGGCCAAGGCACCGCCCACGGCACCTGCTGCTCAGGCGCCTGCGCCGAGCGAGTGGCTCGAGGGCAAGACGGTGGAGGTGAGTAGTGCGGACGTCGACGAGGCATCCGCTCGCCTAGAGCGCTCGCAGCCGCAGATTCAACCGGAGCCGTCGGACGCGCGGGCACGCGTGCGTTCAACACCGGGCCGCGCGCCGATCCGATCGACGCGCTCCTCGCCTTGGGTGCTGCTGCTCGCCGTGCTCACCGCTGCCGCCGTGGGAGGCTTGGTCACCCTGTTCGTGGTCCGTCCGTCAGCTCCGCCACGCGACCCGGTGGCGTCACCCGACGTGTCGGTGGTCCCTCAGTCGTGGCCCGTCACGCCAACGCCGGTTACCCCGCCGTCCGCAGCTTCGATACCACCGCCTAGCGCCCCGATGCCGTCGCCTAGCGCGCCACCAGAAAGCACCGCTGAGCCGTCGGCCGCGCCGCGCGACGATGAGGATGCCGCGGCGGAGGAAGCGAATCAGCAGCGTCGTCGCATCGGCTATGTGACCGTGCGTGTGCTGGGGGTGGCCACGGCCAAGGTCTTGATCGACGGCGAGGAGGTCGGCTACGCGCCGGTGTTTGCGCGGCGACTGCGTTTGGGCAAGCACACGGTCGCAGTGGTCGAAGTCAGTGCTGCAGGAGTGGGCCGCAGCAAGAACCAGGAGATCGTCGTCAAGCTCAAGCACACGCGGCGCGTGCCACTCAAGGTCGTCCTCAAGCTCTGAAGGCGTCGCGACAAAAAAAAACGCCCGCGACCCGATGACTCGGCGCCGCGGGCGTCGGAAGCACGAGCCTCTCGACTACAGCTTGTCCTTCATGTTCTTGGCGGCGCGGAAACCCACCGTCTTCGACGCCTTGATCTTGATCACTTCGCCGGTCTGCGGGTTGCGGCCCTTGCGCGCCTTGCGCGTACGGACCACGAACGTGCCGAAGCCGGGGTACGAGAAGCGCTTGTCCTTCTTGATGGCCATTTCGACGTTCTCGAACACGGCCTCGACCATCTCGTTGGCCAGCTTCTTGGTGATCTGACCCTGCCACTTGTTGTGCAGCTTCTCAACCAGCTCTGCCTTCGTCATGTCTGACTCCCTGTCTTGAGGCCCCCGGGGAACCGAGTCCGTCCCGATCCCAACGGGTCGTAGCCAACCGCCATACTAGGGGCCTGATCTTGAGGCTATCTGTAGCGGGTGCGCGGGCTCGTGGTCAAGCAAAGCCGCGTGGCGTGGGCGTTGTGCACGCCGTGACGCAAGTCGTTGATCTCGCGTAAAAGTTTCGATTGGAAAATATTTCTAAACAATTACAATGCATTACACTGCCATATATGCCATGTGACGTACGCGCAGCCCGAGATCGCGCCATCTGCCGCTGTTGCACACGCCGACAAGCAAGCATTGGGCGTGCGGTGTGAGCTGATCCATAGCAACCTTGGGCGCGTGTTACCTCATGCAACACGACGCCTGATATCATTGAAGCGCAATGACATGGGCTACATTGACAGACAACATGCTTGCACCGCAATGGACTCATGACAGTACAACGCGCAGACATCCGACAATTGGACGTCATTTGTGCCGCAATGTTGGATGCAACTGTTGCGCAAGGTAATGCGCGAGCGTGCTAACAGAATAGCTCGTCACGCTGGTCGCGCAACGGCAGGATGTCCACGATCGCGCCGGCGGCGAGCTCGACATTTCCGGGCGGGATGAGGGCCAGGGCATGCGCGCCAACGATCGACGAGAGCTGCCCGGAGCCCTGCTTTTCGAGGGGCAGCGCGCACATCTCGCCTTCGCGCCGTGCCAGTCGGCAGCGCACGAGCTCGAGGCGCTTCGTGTCCGGCATCAGCGCGTGATCGAGCCGAGCGCGCGATAGCATCGGCACGACTTGCGCGTGGCCCGCAAGACGTCGCAACGCGGGCCGCACGAACAGCTCGAAGCAGACGAAGGTCGACACGGGGTTGCCGGGGAGGCCAAAAATGGGGCGTCCGCCGACGAGGCCGAAGGCCACGGGCTTACCCGGCTTGATGGCGACGCGCCAGAAAAGCAGCGTACCCATCGAGGTGACGACCTGGCGTACGAGATCGTGATCCCCGACCGAGACGCCGCCCGTCGTGACGACCACATCACTACAGGCTGCGGCGTCAGCGAGGGCCGCTTGCAGCGCCTGGGCGTCGTCGGCGACAGGGGGTAGCCGCACGGGTATGCCCCCTGCGAGCTGCACCTGCGCGGCGAGCTGGATGCTGTTCGAGTTGAGGATCTTGCCCGGTGCGAGCGCGTGGTCGATCTCGGCAATCTCGTCCCCGGTTGGCACGATGGCGACACGCGGGCGACGGTGGACGCGCACCCAGCTGTGTCCCTGGGCGGCAAGGAGCGCCAGCTCGGCCGGCCCGAGGATAGTGCCCGGCGTAAGTAGGGTGCTGCCCGCCTGCACGTCCTCGCCGGCCCGCCGTACATGGGTGCCCATGGGGTGAGCGGCGCTGACGTCGACGCCGTCTGGGCTCACGTCTGCGCGCTCTTGCGCAACGACCGTGTCGGCCCCTGGTGGCAGCGGTGCACCCGTGAAGATGCGCCTCGCCTCGCCGGGCCCAAGCACCGTCGGAGAGGGTGCGTCGCCCGCGGCGGTGGCACCCGTCAACGTCAGTCGCACCGGTTGCGCGGGGCTGGCCGCCAGCGTGTCAGCCGCCCGCACCGCGTAGCCATCCATGGCCGAATTGTCAAAGCGTGGCAGGTCGCTGCCGGCCACCACCGACTCTGCGAGCACGCGTCCCGTGGCGCGCACGAGGTCGAGTGTTTCGGCGCCAAGCGGTGCCACCGCACGCAGCACGCGCGCGCGTGCCTCATCGAGCTCCAGCAGCATGGGTCAACCTCACGGACTATGGGGATGGTGACGAGGACGGCACGCCGGGCACGGCGCGCAATTGCTTCTCGCTCGTGCGGCGCCCCTGCGCATCGAAGGCAAAGCGGTTGGTTGGCGCCGGCTTGCGTCCCCGTTTTTTGCCCACGTAGACAAACACGCGCCCGCCACCGGCCTCTTCGATGCGCGTCGGCATGCCCTCGCGCTCGGCCACCGCGGTTTCGTCGCCGCGGCAGGTAGCGACAAACTGCTCGAGGGTTTGCAGTGCCAGGGCCGCCTCGATGGCACTGTTGGCCGCCTTCTCTTGTGATGCGCACGCGCGCGCGAGGCCGGCGAGATCGAGCTGGCCCTGGGAGCTCTTGACCTTCTGCTTAGGCTGCGCGCCGGGCTCCTTCTGTAGCGCGGGCAGACGCTCGACGCACTCCTTGAAGCTTCCCTGTGCCTGACCGATGACCTCCAGCTTTGCTTTGGCGCCCCGCTGGTCCTTGGCCGCGAGCAGCTGCGCCACCCCCGAATCGAGGCGCGCGACGAGGGCCTCGACCTTCGCCTGCCAGCGTAGCGTATCGAGACCGCGGGCGAGCTTCTGTGCTTCAGTCGCGCAGGCTTTGGCGAGCTCAGGTGCGCGCCGTGAACCGAACGGAGAGTCGAACGCGTGCGTGGGATCATATCCAGGGCTGGTGCGCGAGCCGCTGAGTAGCTCCTGACAAACTTGCAGGACGGGCGTCGCCGCTTCAATGGCTCCCAGGCGATCGGTGCCGCTCGTCGCGGTGCGCAAGCGAGCCATGGTACCTGACAGCTCGGTGAGCAGCGCCCCCACTTGGTTCTCCCAGCGACGCCAGAAATCCACTTGCGCGCCCGTCGTGTCAAAGCCGTAGCGGCGCAGCGCGCTCGCCTTGTTCTTCTCGGCATCGTAGTAAAACACGCGCCCGCCTTGGACCTGCTCGATGCGCGTTGGCACGCCCTCTTTGCGGACGATCGTCCGCTCGTCACCGCGGCAACTTTCGACGAAGGTCTCGGTGGTGGCCTCGGCCCGCGCCTTCTTCTCTTGCTCCTCGGCGAGGCCTTTTTGCTTGATGCAGAAGGCCTCGACTTGCGCCACGGTGAGCTCGCCGGCCGGGGTCTGCATGCGGTAGGTCGCGTCCGCCGCGGGCTCGCTGGCGAGCCGCTTCGCCTCCGAGATGCAGGCGTAGATCTTGCCGAGCGCTTGTTGCCACAGACTCAGGCGTGCTGCCCCGCTCGGGCCAGCCGCGGCCTGTTGCATGCCCGCCGACGCGGCGCTGAGCGGATCGAAAAGGGACTGCAAGGTGGTGCGCCACGCGAGGCTCGGCAGCTGCTTGCGCAACTTCGTTTGCTCGGTGCGGCACTGCTGCACGAGGCGTGCGAGACCCACGGGCCCGTAGGGCGTCTCCAGCTTGGCGGTAGCATCCGCGCCGGGGTGTCGCACGAGGGCCGCGAGCTCGGTCTCGCAGGCGTTGAGCGCTTCGACGGCGCGTGTGGAGCTGGCGAGCACGGCGTCGGCGGTCGTCGCCGCCTGCTGTGCACCCACGGCTGCGCGCAGTGTCGCGAGGCGACGCTCGACCTCCACCTGCCACGTCAGTTTGTCCGCCCGAGCGCGGTCGTCGGCGCCGCGCTTGAGGCACAGGGGCTTGAGCACGCCGAGCGGTGTGGCGCCACTTGGCAGGTCGACGAGCACGGCGGCATCGTAGACCGGCTCGCGCTCGAGATCGGAAAGCATGTTCGTGCACGCAACGAACGCGTCGACCGCCTGTCGGTACGCCTGGGCTTGCTCCGACGGATCGCTGCTCTTGGCGCCGCGTTGCTCGGCGCTAAGACCCTTGCCGACGACCTCGCGCAGGCGGGTCGATGCGGTGACGCCCCAAGACGAGCGCTGCTCCAGCTGGGCGAGGACCTGCGCCTTCTTGTCCCGGTCGGTCGCGTGGGCGCGATAGCCGGGATCGTCGGCGTAGGGGATGCCGTCGTTGCGCAACGCTTCGAGCTCGGTGCGCATTTGCGTGAGCAGCTGCACGTCGTCGGCGGTCGCCGGGCGCTGGCGCAGCTCTTCGTACAGGCTCGCACCACGGCTAAGCACCTGCTCAGCGCGCCGTCTGAGGTCCGCGATCGCCTGCTGGCGGCGCATTTCCCGATCACGCTCGATGGCGTCGCTCAGGCGCACGTTCGCGCGCTCCACCGCGGCCTCGACGTCCTCGAACTCCGGGTGTGAGCGCGTCAGCTCGGAGGCGTTGCGCACCCCTCGCTGCGCGCGGCGCAAGAGCGTACCCGCGCGGTCGAAGTGTTGTGCGGTCAGCTCGGCGGTGAAGCTGCGCATCGTGTCGAGTAACCCATCGACGCCCGAGTCCTCGTCCTCGTCTTCCTCCGTATCCGCTTGCACGGGCGTTGCCGGCGGGGGGCGCAAGGCGGCACAGCCGAACGGGACGAGCAATCCGAAGCTGAGGAGGAGGGTGCGAGGCCAGAGCATGCGCGCATCATCGCCCTATCGCGCCGTCGCCTCAAGCCCCAGTGTGTCGCTCTTGCATCCGTCGTGCCCATCTGCCAACACCTAGCGACAACGGTACTCTTCGATGTCGCTGCACTCAGTATTTGCCGCCGCCGCACGTCGAGCTCCGCCGCGCGATGTCGCCGAGCTCTGCGCGAACGCGTGCGCGCTGGCCGGGCGCTCCGTGGCCGAGGTGGCGCGAGCATGGCGTATCCCGTTGCCGCAGTCAGCGCGGCGCGCGAAGGGCTTTGTGGGGATGCTGGTGGAAGTCGCGCTCGGCGCGGAGCCGACGGCTGGGGATGGCCCCGACTTTGTGGCTCTGGGCGTCGAGCTCAAGACCGTGCCCGTCAATGCGCGGGGCGCCCCGGTGGAATCGACCTTCTGTTGCTCGATTCACATGGGCAGCGCTGATGGTGAGCGCTGGGAGACCTCGCGCCTGCGGCGTCGACTCGCCCACGTGCTGTGGCTGCCCGTCGAGGCAGCGCGTCTCGCGCCCCTTGCGGAGCGTCGTTTCGGTCGCGCACGGCTGTGGTCGCCAAGTCCTGCCGAGTGGCAGGTGTTGCGCGAGGATTGGGAGGACTTGATGGGGGAGATTGGCATGGGCGGCGCCGAGACCCTGCGTGGCCACGTGGGTCGCGTTCTGCAAGTGCGCCCGACGGCGTCCACCGCGCAGGCGCGGGGGTGGGCGCCCG
>CAYHNK010000039.1:0-22105 GCA_964357695.1 uncultured Bdellovibrionales bacterium
GCGCGGCGTTGACACTCATGCCCGCGGTGGCGGCGAGGAGCCTGGCGCGCTGCCGCCGCACACACCTCTCGCCGAAGCGCTGCAAGTCGCCGAACGACTTCGCGGGGCACTCGACGGCATCGAGATCACGCTCGCCGATGGTCAACGCGTCTCGATCACCGGCAGCTTCGGCGTCGCACCGTGGAATGCGGCCCACGAGCGTGAAGGCCACCTCGGCGAGTCACTCCTCAAAGACGCCGATCTGGCGCTCTACGCCGCCAAGGATGCGGGCCGCAACTGCGTCCGGGCTGCACCCGAATAGGGCACGACCAGGTCAACGAGCACCTGCGCGTCTGCCTCGCCTCTTGCCCCTGCGGCGAATTTCCGCGACAAGCGAGAGCGCATCGCCATGGAGGTCACGCCATGACAAACTCACCGACACGGGGTCACGCCGGCCTACAGGGCGACGCCGTGCGCTCCGATCTCTTGGCCGACATCGAGCGACGCGACAGCGGCGGCCTCACGCTCGAAATCCAGTCGAAGGTCGAGCCGTATTACGGCGCGGCGATCCGCAATCAAGTCACCGAGACGCTGGCGGCGCTCGGCGTCACACATGCCCGCGTGATCGTCGACGACAAGGGCGCACTGCCGTTCGTCATTCAGGCCCGCCTGGAGGCCGCGGCACGCGAGGCCGGCTTTGGTGTGGGCCAGGACGCACGCCCACCACCTGCCGCTAAGCTAGCGGAGCCGACGACGAAGGATCGTTTGCGCCGCTCGCGGTTGTATCTGCCGGGAAACGAGCCCAAGTTCATGGTCAACGCCGGGTTGCATGGACCCGATGGCGTCATCCTCGATCTCGAAGACTCGGTGCATCCCGACCACAAGAGCGCCGCGCGCTATCTCGTGCGCAACGCGCTGCGCGACCTCGACTTCGCTTCGGCCGAGCGCATGGTGCGCATCAATCAGGGTGTGCTGGGCCTGCGTGACCTGGAGCTCGTGGTGCCCGAGTCGCCGGACCTCATTCTCATCCCCAAGGTGGAGACCGCCGGACAGGTACGAGCCGTCGACACCGCCATCGAGCGCATCCAGCAGGCCCACGCTCTCGACCGACCCTTGTGGCTGATGCCCATTCTGGAATCGGCGCTCGGTATCGAGAACGCCCACGCCATCGCGACCGCAAGCCTGCGCGTCGTGGCACTCACCATCGGTCTCGAAGACTTCACCGCCGATCTCGGCGTCGTCAAGACCGCCGCTGGCGACGAGACCGCCTGGGCTCGCTCGCGCCTCGTCATCGCCGCACGCGCTGCGGGCGTGCAAGCCATCGACTCGGTCTACGGCGCCATCGACGACAGCGCGGGCCTTTTGGCCTGGGCTCAGCGCGCCCGTGCCATGGGCTACGTCGGCATGGGCTGCGTGCATCCACGGCAGATCCCCATCATCCACCAGGGCTTTGCCCCGAGCGCCGAGGAGATCGACAAGGCGAAGCGCATCGTCGCCGCCTTCGAAGAGGCCCAAGCGAAGGGTCTCGCGGTCGTCAACCTCGGCTCCAAGATGGTCGATCCCCCCGTCGTCGAGCGCGCGCTGCGACTCGTCAAGCAAGCGCAAACGATGGGACTTGCAGGCACGGGGACGCAGTCGTGATTTCCCCGGCCCATTCAACAGACCATTTCTGCGTGCGCTGGCCAGCTTCCGGTCCTCACCCTCCGGCTCCCCGGCTTCGCGGGGCCCCTCGGAGGGTTCTGGTCCCGCGGCCATCGACGCAGGGTCATTTGCAGCGGCGAGGACAATCACCATGTCACTGATAGTCAATAGCGCCGGTCGCAAAGTGCCGACGGAAGTCAACGGCCAGAAGCAGGTGCCCTACCAGGGTGTCGACAAGTATCGGCCCGAGGGCCGCAAGGCCGCACCGCCGGTCCGCTCATCGAGTAGCTACCCGCGCTCCGGCGACAAGGTCGTGCGCCGTGAGGACGGTACTCCGCTCGTGGGCGAGGCTGGCCTGCGCGCCGCGCTGGAGAAGTGCGGTCTCAAAGACGGCATGACCCTCTCGAATCATCATCACCTGCGTGACGGCGACAAGGTGGCGGTGATGGCCCTCGAGCTCGCCGGCAAGATGGGGGTCAAAGACCTGCTCTGGTTTCCGAGCGCCTCGTTCCCCGGTCAGAAGCAGGTCATCACGCTGATGGACCAGGGCGTCGTGCACCACATCGAGGGGAGCATGAACGGGCCGCTCGGCGACTACACGACCCAAGGCAAGATGCGCGGCCTCGGTGTTCTGCGCTCGCACGGCGGCCGCTGGCAAGCGATCCAAGATGGCGAGGTGAAGATAGATATCGCCATCATCGCCGCCCCGACAGCAGACACCTTCGGCAACGCCGACGGCAGTCACGGCCCGAGCGCGTGCGGCAGTCTCGGGTTTGCGCTCGCTGATTCGATCTACGCCGAGCACGTCATTGTCGTGACCGACAACCTCGTGGCCTTCCCCTGCGTGCCGGCGCAGATCCAAGGCAACAACGTCGATCATGTGGTCGTCGTCGAGTCCATCGGCGACCCGAAAAAGATCGTGTCGGGCACGACGCAGATCACCAAAAGCCCCGACCGCCTGCGCATCGCCGAGCTCACCGCGCGTTTCATTCGCGACGCCGGCATCATGAAGCCCGGCTTCTCGTTTCAGGCCGGCGCCGGCGGCATCGCCCTGGCGTTCGTCGCCTATCTCAAGGAGATGATGCAGAAGGCGGGGGTCAAGGCGCGCTTTGTGCGTGGCGGCTCGACCCAGTATCTCGTAGAGCTCTTGCAGGAGGGGCTCACCGACTACATCCTCGACGGCCAGACGTTCGATCTCGCCGGGGTCGAGAGCATCGCGAAGGACCCGCGGCACATCGCCACGTCGCCGTTCACCTCATACAACCACCACGGCAAGGGCAACTACGCGACCCTGGTCGACGCGGCGGTGCTCGGCGCCACCGAAGTCGACGTGCATTTCAACGCCAACGTGGTGACGCACTCCGATGGGCGCCTCCTGCACGGCATCGGCGGCTGGCAGAACTGCCTGTTCTCTGATTGCACCATCCTCGCCGTGCCGAGCTTTCGCGACCGCATCCCGGTGCTCGTTGACGAGGTGACGACGCTCGTGGGCCCTGGCGAGCTCATCGACGTCATCGTCACCGAGCGCGGCATCGCCATCAATCCGCGGCGCCAAGATCTCATCACCGCCGTGAAAGGATCGGATCTGCCCATCCGCCCCATCGAAGAGATCAAAGAAGAGGTCGAGCACCTCTGCGGCGGCAAGCCCGCCAAAGCGCGCCTCACCGATACGCCCGTGGCGGTCGTCAAATGGGTCGACGGAACGTTGCTTGATACGGTGTGGGGCGTGGCGCAGGGTCGTCGATAGTCTCAAGGGGCTCGGGGCTTTACGAGCGTCGTTCAATCACGCGCTCGCCCAGGGCGGTGAGGGCCTCGTTGAGCGCGGCGTTGGCGTCGACAAAGCGCTTGTCCTCGAACGCTCGCATGACACGATCGAGGATGGGCGCGAGGCTGGCGATCTGCGTGTAGCCGCCGGTCGAGCGCATCGCCTGCTCAAAGCGCTGCAGCTTGCCACGAATGAAGGCTTCGTCGAGTGCGGTCGCGCAAAGCTCGGCGTGTGCGAGGCGCAGACACTCACAGCTCGGTGCGACCTTGCCTGCGGCAAGCTCGAGGGCCGCGGTACGCTCAAGGGCTTCCACGCCGGAGAGATCACCGACGACAAATCCCTTGAGCGAGCGTTCGTGCGTGAGCGCGGCCACGTACCACGCGTGCTGCTCCTTGGGAGTTGCTGTCGTAGGAGGTGCAGCCGGTGCCACGACGACGGGCTTGCTCGGGAGCGTCGCGGCCTTCGGTGCTGGCGCGGCGCTTGGTGCGGCGCTTGGTGCCGCAACTGCCGTCTTGCGCTGACGCACCACCTGGGTGGGCTCGTGGCGCTTCTCTTCTGACAAGATTGCGGCGAGCGCGGCGCCAAGCTCATGCGTCGTTGTAAAGCGTTCGCTCGGCTCGCGCCGCAAGGTACGACGCACGATGTCGACCACCGCGGGCGAAAGCTCGGGCACAAGCTCTTCGAGGGGCGGGGGGTCTTGGTAGATCTTGGCGCTCGCCACCTCGCCGTACGAGCGACCGCCAAAGGGCAGCTGGCCGGAGAGACATTGATACATGATGGCGCCGAGCGAGTAGAGGTCACTCAGGATGGTGGCCGGCTCGTTGCGCAAGATCTCGGGCGCGACGTACTGTAGCGTTCCCACCCAGGCCCCCGTGGCCGTGACGCGGCTGACGTCGGGCGCGGTGGCGTAGCCAAAATCGAGTAGCGTCGGCGTGCCGTCCGCGCGCAACATGACATTTCCGGGCTTGAGATCCCGATGCAGGATGTCCTGATCGTGGGCGGCCGCGAGCGCCTGACAAAGATCGCGCATCAGGCGCAGCACGCGTGGCGAGGCAAAGCGACGCGCGACGCGCAGAGCGGCCTCGAGCGTCTGGCCATCAATGTACTCCATGGCCACGTAGAGCAAGCCGTGCTCGTCCCCCATCTCGAAGACCCGACAGACGCCGGGGTGCTGGACCCGTTGCAGCAACTCCACCTCGCGACGCATGCGCTGCGGCGCGCGCTCGACTTCTTGTGTACGATCGTTGTGCAGTGCCTTAAGGGCGACTCTGCGACCATCGCGGCGGTCCTCGGCGAGATACACGGTGGCATTGGCCCCGTGGCCGAGAGTCGCCCGCACGGTGTACGCGCCGATGCGCGTGCCCGACGCCAACGAGCGCGAGTTGAGAGCCATCTACGTGTGTCGTCGTCGACGGCGTGTCTGCAACAGCAACAGCCCGAGCAGGCCGACGACCGATCCTGACATGCCCGTGGCGCCGCAGCCGCCGCAGCCGTCGGACTTTTTCGCTCGCGCAAGGTCGCAAGTGATGAGGCGCACGTCGTCGATGTACCATCCGTCGTAGCCACTACAGCCGTCCGTGCCCACCGCAAAGCGCAGGCGAATGCTGTCGCCTCCCCGCACATACGCGCTCAGGTCGGCCTGCGATTGTCCCCAGCTGCCGACAAACCCGCCCTCGTCCATGCCCGAGAAGGCGCTCTGACCCGCGAGCGGATCGGTATTGCCACCGCTGCCGGCGACAAGATCGGTGTTGTAGGCGTTGTAGAGAAACACCTGACCACCAATGAGCTGCCACGGACCGCCGTTGACACTCACCTGCACATTGCCGCCGTCGTAGTTCGCCTCGGTGGCGATGTAGTGATCGAAGGCCAACACCGGCTGGGCGAAGTCTTTCGCGATCGCTATCGTTGGGCTCGTCAAGTAGAGCACACCGCTCTGGTCGTCGTTGGCACAGTCGCCGATATCGGGCGTCGCGCCGTAGTACGCGCTGCCCGGGTGATCGCCGGGCACGCTCGCCGTGCGTACCCAGTCGCGCTCCACGAAGCTGCCCGCCACACCGAGATGCTCGACCTGCCAGCCGAGGTCGGCCTCAAAATCATCCGCGAAGATCTCCGCCGTCGGCTCGCACAGCGCTGGCGGCTCCTTGGCGAGTAGCGGGATGTAGTCGCACTGCGACGGGAAGGTGCGCATCTGCACGGCGCGCATGGCTGCGGCGACCTGCACACAATCGGCAGCGGCTACTACCTCACCGCTTGCAAGACCCGTGGCGACGTCGGGCACATTCGTCGCGGCGTCCGCTAGATCGGCACAGGCGGCTTCGAGCGCATCGGCGTGGTCGGGAAACTGGGTGAAGGGCTCTTGATAGGTCGTCATAGCACGCCAGTAGATCTGGGCCGTCTTGTTGAGCCCCAGGCCAACGACGGTCTCGCCGTTGTACGCGCCGCCGTCGACAAGCAGTGCATACGCGTGATTGGGTACGCCCGAGTTGGTATGCACGCCACCGTTGTCATCCGCCCAGCAGCCAAACTCGTCGTCGCTCACCTTCCCGGGATCCCCGAGACAGGTCGGCGACCACATGTCGCGCAGGGCACGCGAAAATGCCGTTGCGCCCTCGCCGATGAGCCAGCGGTACGAGGCCTCGGCCGTATCGCCACCGGGGACCGACATGCGGAACGTGACACTGACGCTTGCTGCGGGCTCGACCGCGAGCAGGTCGCCGAGAGTCTGGCCCATAAACAGCGCGGGGATCTGCACGAGCGGCTCGTCGCCCGACATGGTGACGAGGCCGTCACCCTCGTGGTTGAAGATGAGCGCCGCCGTGGCACCGGCTGCCTGGACCGCGAGCACTTTATCGGTGAAGTTGCACGTACCACGCCGGATGAGCGCAATGTGATCCGCAATCGCGCTGCCGTTGGTGATGGCCTCGCAGGCGTCCGCACGATCACCTGTGCCGTCCTCGACGAGCACCAGCGTGCCGGAAAGCGGCAGCACGTCTACGGGCGCAGGTCCGAAGTCCGCCTCGCCCGCGCCAGCGACCTGTGCCAAACGGGCCGGTGTGTCGATGACGATCTCGGGCCAGCCCTCGCCAATCAGACTCGAGCACAGCTCATCGCCGCGGGGGGGCGCCGGCGTGTCGGTATCGCGCACGTTGATGAGGTCGACTGTTTCACCAAAGATGTCCGAATAGGCTTCGTTGAGCGCTCCCGGTTGCCACAGATACACCATGGCATCGGTATAGTCAGTATACGCGTGCGTCCATTCGTGCGCGACGATGTCGTCGGAGGTAACCCCCGGGCAAAAGTAGACCGCGTCTCCTTGCCACGAGGCGTTGGGGCAGCCGTAGGTCTCAGCCGGCGGGTCGTAGACGATTTCCATCGTCCGGGACGCGTTGTCGTAGGAATCGTACGTGTGTCCGGAGATGCGCCAGAAGAAGTTGTAGGCGTCCGCCGTGTCGTTGAGCACCTGACCGATGTCGGCCCAAGCGTCTGCCGGCTCGGTGCCGAGGTCCCAGCCTTCCGCCCAAAGTAGATTGGCTGCGAGGTCGTTGGGAATCCGCTCGCCGTCGTAGACACGCCGCGAGAGGTCCGAATGTACGCCTGGGTGTACCTCGACGATCTTGCCCGCGTGGGCATCGACGAAGACGAAGGCGCGAAAGCCGCGTGCGTCGCGCAGCTCGACGCGGTAGGCGAGGTAGTCCCGACCCGGGATGTTGCGGGCGCGGTGGGTACGAAAGCCGTACGGACCGGACACCGTCTCGCGCGTCGCGACGGTGCTGGCGAGTGTGCCGAGGTGCCAGCCCCGCGCAATCGCGGCAGCAGCCGGCGCATCGAGGCGTGGCGCGGGATCGACGTCGATGCCGCCAACGAGCGTACTTTGCACCACGCGCAGCTCGCCCCGCGCATCAAAGCGCAAGCGCACGCCTGCCCCGAAAACGTCGACGCCCCGCACCTTCTGGGAGTAACGTAGCAGGCGTCCCCCGACCCCGTCGTCGGAATTGCGTTCGAGCACCATCTCCTGGTCCGCATCGCGCAGGCCAAACGCCGCGGAGTAGCTGCGAAACAGCGCACGGGCCGCCGCCTCGGGCGTCTTTCCTGAAAGCGAGCGCGTGAGGGGGCTTGCGTTGTCAGGGCGCAAAAACCGCAAGGTCGCGTCGCGTTGCCACTGCACATGCGCCTGGGGTCCGGCTGCGCTGGTGAGGGCGGCTTGCGCCGCCGCGAGTCCAAGTTGCAGCAACAAGACGTGCGTCATCAGGCACTCGGTCCGAGGCTCAAGATGATGTAGCCACCTGACTTCGCGTCCTTCTCCACCACCAACAGCCCACGCCGCTGGGCATCTTCGAGCAGTAGATTGAAGCTGCGATAGCCGTAGTAGGTCTCCGAGAAGCTCGGTCGCTTGCGCTTGAGCGTCTGCTTGACCATCGAGCCCCACAGGCTATCGTCGCGATCACGCAAGAGCGACTCGGCGGTGTCGACCACCAGCTCGAGGGCGTCCTCCTTGAGCGTTGCCTCCTCGGACTCCGCTTCGACCTTGCCCTTGGGCTCCGCCACCTTTGTGCCCTTGGTCGCCGGCTTCTCTTTGGCTGGCTCTTTGTCGACCTTGGTCTTCGTGCGACGCTGATCCCCGCGTTTGGTCTGCGTCTTGGCGCGCACGAGATCGTCGTAGAGAATGAACTCATCGCAATTGTCGATGAGCAGATCCGAGCTCGAGCTCTTGACGCCAACGCCGATGACCTTCTTGTCGTTCTCGCGCAGCTTGCTGACGAGCGGTGAGAAATCACTGTCGCCCGAGACAATCACAAAGACGTCCAAGTGCTCCTTCGTGTAGCAGAGATCCAGGGCGTCGACGACGAGGCGGATGTCGGCAGAGTTCTTGCCCGAATAGGAGACGTGCGGGATCTCGATGAGCTCGAAAGCGGCCTCGTGCAGCGCCCGTCGCGCCGTCTTGTAGCGCTCCCAGTCGGCGTAGGCCTTCTTGACAACCACGTTGCCCTTCTCGAGCAGGCGCTCGAGCACGAGCTGGACGTTGAAATCGTCGAACTTGGCGTCGCGTGCGCCGATAGCGACGTTCTCGTAGTCACAAAAGATGGCGATATTCGGGGCCGCTTCCATCGTATGTTCCTTGGCCCGCGACCGCGGGCTGCACAAGCTCTACTGCACCGACGTCGGTCGGTGATGGTGCTCGGCGTCTTCGTCTTGCGGCTCGGTGTGTGCCGCCTTCGCCTGGGCGGCGCTCTGCTCGGCGGCGGATTTCGCTTTGGCGAAAAACTCCTCCGGATCGTCGAGGGCGAGTGCGTGCTTGATGACCTCGTCCATGTGCTCGACCGGATAGAAGGTCATCTCGCGCGCCACCGACTTGGGGATCTCTTCGAGATCCTTCTCGTTCTCTTTGGGGATGAGGATGGTGCGGATGTCGGCGCGATGCGCCGCGAGCGCCTTCTCCTTGAGCCCGCCAATGGGCAGTACCCGGCCGCGCAAGGTGATTTCACCCGTCATCGCCACATCGGGGCGCACCGGGATCTTGGTGAGCGCCGAGACCAGCGCGGTCGCCATGGTGATGCCGGCCGACGGTCCGTCTTTGGGCATCGCGCCTTCGGGCACGTGGATGTGGATGTCGCTGCTGGAGTAGAAATCGGGTGACAGACCCCAGGCGCTCGCGCGTGAGCGCACGTAGCTCATGGCCGCTTGGGCCGACTCCTGCATGACGTCACCGAGCTTGCCGGTGATGGTGAGCTTACCTTTGCCCGGCATCACGGTGACCTCGATCTGCAAGATCTCGCCACCGAGCTGCGTCCACGCCAGACCCGTCGACAAGCCGATTTCACCGCGCTCCTCGCGTTTGCTCGTGCGGTGCTTGGGCACGCCGAGGAATTTTTTCACCAGGCTCGGGGTGACGCGGAACTTCAGCTCCTTACCTTTCTTGACCACTTCTTTGGCGATCTTGCGACAGATGCTCGCGAGCTCGCGCTCGAGCGTGCGCACACCGGCCTCGCGCGTGTAGAACTGGATGATGGTCTTGAGCGCCGGTTCGGTCCACTCCACCGAAACGTCGGCAAGGCCGTTGTCTCGCTGCTGTTTGGGGATGAGGTACTTCTTCGCGATGGCGAGCTTCTCGATCTCGGTGTAGCCGGCGATGCGAATGATCTCCAGTCGATCTTCGAGCGGCAGCGGAATGCCTTGCGTGCTGTTCGCGGTGCAGATGAACATCACGCGCGACAAGTCGTAATCGAGATCGAGGTAGTGATCGTTGAAGGTGTGATTCTGCTCGGGGTCGAGCACCTCGAGCAGCGCCGCCGACGGGTCACCACGAAAGTCCATCGACATCTTGTCGATCTCGTCGAGCAGGAACACCGGGTTGGATGTCCCCGCGCGACGCAGGCTCTGAATGATTTTGCCCGGGAGCGCGCCGATGTAGGTGCGCCGGTGACCGCGGATCTCCGCCTCGTCACGCACTCCGCCGAGCGACTGACGCACGAACTCGCGCCCGGTGGCGCGCGCGATGGATTTGGCGAGTGAGGTCTTGCCGACGCCGGGAGGGCCCACGAGGCAGAGGATGGGACCTTTCATCTTGTCGACGAGCTGCTGCACGGCGAGGTACTCGAGAATGCGCTCTTTGGGCTTCTCGAGGCCGTAGTGGTCTTCGTCGAGCACATCTTCGGCGGCGCTGATCTCGAGCCGCTCCGAGCTGTACTGCTCCCACGGCAAAGCGAGACACCAGTCGATGTAGTTGCGCACAACGGTCGCTTCCGCGCTCATCGGCGACATCATCTTGAGCTTCTTAACTTCCTTTTCGACTTTTTGACGCGCCTCCTCGGCCATCTTCTTTTGCTTGAGCTTGTCTTCAAGCTCGGTGATCTCATTTTTGAACTCGTCGCGCTCGCCGAGCTCCTTCTGGATCGCGCGCATCTGCTCGTTGAGGTAGTACTCTTTCTCCGTGCGCTCCATTTGCTTTTTGACGCGCGTGCGGATCTTGCGCTCGACTTGGAGGATCTCGATTTCCCCCTGCATCATCTCATGCAGCTTCTCGAGGCGGGCGCGCGCCGAGACTTCTTCCAGCATCGCCTGCTTGTCCGCGTGCTTGACCCCAAGGTGGGCGACCATGGTGTCGGCAAGTCGGCTCGGCTCATCGATGGCCTTGATGCTCGCGAGGACATCGGGCTGCAAGCGCTTGGAGAGCCGCGCGTAGTTGTCGAATACCTCTTGCACCGTGCGCACGATGGCGTCGAGCTCGACCGAGCTCTCGATCGCCTCGGTGAGCTTCTCCACGTGCGCGACAAAGAACGCGGCCGTGTCATCGATGTGGCTCAAGCGTGCGCGGTATCGTCCTTCGACGAGCACCTTCACCGTGCCGTCCGGGCGCTTGATGTGCTGCATGATCTGCGCCACGGTGCCGACCTCGTAGATGTCTTCGGCGGCCGGCTCGTTGGTCTTGGCTTGACGCTGCGCCGCGAGCAAGAGCAAGCGCTCGCCGCGCATGGCTTCTTCCACGGCGTTGATCGATTTGGCTCGCCCGACGTACAGCGGCACCATCATGTGCGGAAACACCACGATGTCGCGCAGCGGCAGGAGTGGAATCGTCTGATCTTCGACTTCGTCTTTCATGGCTCGGCCCTCGTGCTCTCGGTGCTAGCTCGCCTCTTTTTCTTCTTGATAGACGACGAGCGGCTTCTCCTTGCGAACGATGACGTCCTCGGAGATGACCACCTCGCGGATGTTCCGCTGGCTCGGGATCTCGTACATGATGTCGAGCATCGCTTGTTCGAGGATGGCACGCAGCCCGCGGGCGCCCGTCGTGCGCTTGATCGCCTGTTTGGCAATCGCCCGCAGCGCACCGTCACCAAACGACAGCTGCACGTTATCCATCTGTAAGAGCTTCTTGTATTGTTTCGTGAGCGCGTTCTTCGGCTCAGTGAGCACGCGCATCAGCGACTCTTCGTCGAGCTCGGCAAGCACCGCGACGACCGGCAGGCGGCCGATGAACTCGGGGATGAGGCCGTACTTGAGGAGATCTTCGCTCATCACGTGCGAGAGGATCTCACCGAGATTTTTTTCCTCGTGGCTCTGGATCTGGGCGCCAAAGCCCATGCCGCGCTGCCCACGCCGTGCTTCGATGATCTTCTCGAGGCCGGCAAAGGCGCCGCCGCAGACAAAGAGAATGTGCGTCGTGTCGACCTGCAAGAACTCTTGCTGCGGATGCTTGCGCCCACCCTTGGGGGGAATGTTGGCGACGGTGCCTTCGATGATCTTGAGCAGCGCCTGCTGCACCCCTTCGCCGGAGACATCGCGCGTGATCGAGGGGTTCTCGCTCTTCTTGGCGATCTTGTCGATCTCGTCGATGTAAACGATGCCGCGCTGGGCCCGCTCGATGTCGCCATCGGCCGCCTGCAAGAGATTGACGATGATGTTCTCGACGTCCTCACCGACGTAACCGGCCTCGGTCAGACTCGTGGCATCGGCGATGCAAAACGGCACGTTGATGATGCGTGCCAAGGTCTGCGCGAGCAGCGTCTTGCCGCTGCCGGTCGGTCCGAGCAAGAGGATGTTGGACTTTTGCAGATCGACGTCGTCCATGCCGACGCGCGAGTCGATGCGCTTGTAGTGGTTGTGCACCGCCACCGAGAGGACTTTTTTCGCCCGTTCTTGGCCGATGACATACTCGTCGAGGATCTTCTTGATTTCGGATGGCTTCGGGATGGACAGCCGCGACTGCTCGTTGCTCGTGTCGTGGTCGAGCTCTTCCGTAATGATATCGTTGCACAGGCCGACGCACTCGTCGCAGATGTAGACCGTCGGCCCCGCGATGAGCTTTTTGACTTCCTTCTGGCTCTTGCCGCAGAAGGAGCAGACCAGCGATCCGGGATGATCTCGCTTGCTCGCCAACGCTGCGTACTCCTCTTACGGCTTGCTCGATTTGACCGGTGGGTCGAGACGCTTCTCGGTGACGTGGTCGACGAGACCGTATTCTTTGGCGTCCATCGCCGACAGGAAGTAGTCGCGGTCCGAGTCGTGGTCGATGCGCTCTTTGCTCTGTCCTGAGTGCTTGACGAGCAGGCCGGTGAGCAGCTCTTTCATCTTCAAGATCTCGCGCGCCTGGATTTCGAGATCGGAGGCCTGACCCGACGCACCACCGAGTGGCTGGTGGATCATGACGCGCGAGTGCGGCAGCGCGTACCGCTTGCCTTTGTCACCGCCCGCGAGCAGCACCGCACCCATGCTTGCGGCCTGACCGAGACACAGCGTCGAGATCGGTGACTTGACGTACTGCATGGTGTCGTAGATGGCGAGACCTGCGGTCACCGAGCCACCGGGCGAGTTGATGTACAGATAGATGTCCTTGTCGGCGTCGTCCGACTCGAGAAACAGCATCTGGGCGACGACGAGATTCGCGATCTCGTCGGTGATCACGGTGCCAATAAAGACGATGCGGTCTTTGAGCAGGCGCGACCAGATGTCGTACTGCCGCTCGCCCCGGTGGGTCTGTTCGAGAACAATCGGAAGGTAGTAGCTCATCGGGCTCCTCGTGTGTACGGGCTCGGCCAATCTAAGCACGGCCTCGGGGGTGCGAAAGTCAGACGCTCGCTTTGGCCTCGGACTTGGAAGCACGGGCGAGCAAATGCGCGACGGCTTTGTCTTCGAGCAGACGATAGCGGATGCGGCCGCGCTCGTCGGCGCGGTTCAGGTACTCGCGCAGCTGTCGGGCTTGCTCGCCCATCGAGCCGGCGATCTTGTCGATCTCGATATTGATCTCGGCGTCCTCGACGTCGAGGCCCGCTTGTTTCGCCACCTCGGCGAGCAGCATGCCGGCGCGCACCTGGAACTCGGCGCTCTCATGACTGTCTTTCTCGAGATCGGCGAGCTCGTCCTGCGACAACTGCACACGCTGGCCCACCATCTGCTCGACCTGTGCCCGCGCGCCCTGCACGAGTCGCGCCGCTTGTGAGCGCACGAGCGTCGGCGGCAAGTCGACTGGGTTCTCGGCAACAAGCGCCTTGAGCAGAGCGCCCCGCTGCTCGCCCTCCGCCTCGCGCTGCTTGCGCGTGAGAATGCGCTCGCGCACCTTGGCGCGCAGGGCATCGAGACTCTCCTCGCCCACATCGGCGGCGAACGCGTCATCGAGCGCCGGCAGCTCTTTGGTCTTGAGCTCCTTGATATGCGCGTGGAACTTCGCGGTCTTGCCACGCAGGTGCTCGGCACCGTAGTCCGCGGGGAAGGTCACCGGGAAGGAACGCTCACTCGGCACCTTGGCGCCCGTGAGGGCTTCGGCAAACCCCGGGATATAGCCTGTGGCGCCGATTTCAACGAGCGCCCCGGCGGCCTTGCCGCCCTCGAGCGGTGCGCCGTCGACGGTGCCCTCGTAGTCGATGACGACAACGTCGCCGTCCTGCACACTGTCGCGCAAGAGCACGGGCACGAGCTGCGCCGCTTGCTTGCGCATCGTCTCGAGCTGCTCTTCGATGTCGCTCTCGGCCACCACGACCTCGACGTGTGGCACGTCGAGCCCGTCGATCTTCTTGAGCGTCACCTCGGGGTGCACTTCGAGCTCGGCGGTGTAACCAAAGCCAGCGCCCCGTGCGAGCTTTTCCGGGTGCACGTGCAAGATGGCCACCGGAGTGAGCTTGGCCTCGTCCATCGCCTTGCCGAGCGAGTCATCGACGAGACGCTCTTGCACCTCGGCGAGCGCGCGGTCGCCGTAGTGTTTTTCGAGCACGCCACGGGGGATCTTCCCCGGGCGAAAACCCGGCAAGCGCGCCGTCTTGGCGATCTCGCGAAACACCTTCTCGAAGGCCTCGTCGACTGCAGCGGCGGCAACCTTCACCGACAACTTGGCTTGTGCGGGGCCCGTCTTCTCAACCTGGATGTCCATCTGTGGGCTCCTACCACCGCGGGGCGTAGGTGGTCAAACCTCGCGCCAATTGCGCACGCGCGCGCTTTCTTGCTAGCGTCAGCACGCACGTCGCAGAGAAAGGCCCCCTACATGCCGCGCGTACTCATTGTCGATGACCAAGAAGACATTCGTGAGCTGCTGCGCGCCATCGTCGAGAAAGATGGCCACACGACGCTGCAGGCGAGCAACGCACGCGAGGCCGAGACGCAGCTCAAAGACAGCGTTGATCTGATGCTGCTCGATATCGACATGCCGGGGGAGACCGGCGTCGAGCTGCTCCTGCGCATGCGACGCGGGGAAGTGCGGCCCACGGTGCCCACTGTGTTCGTCACCGCGTATCCGGAACGGTGCAGCCCACTACAGGCCACCGGATTTGGCGCCAACGCGGTCATCGTCAAGCCGTTTCGTCTCGAAGAAGTCCGTCGCGTCCTTCAGCGGTTGCTGTCCGCCATCGCCTAGCGACGCGCTCGGATCCCCCACAAGATTCTTTCGCTGAGTGCCCTGGGCTTTCGGTATGGCCTTGTACTGGAGGATCTATGCGCACTTGGCACATCGCTAACACCATCGTTCTCGTCGCTACCACCTTCACCATCCTCACTGCATGCAGTGAAAAGGACACCTCGGCGCCTCCGGCCCCCTGGGTCGATCCCATCGCCAGTCCCACCGACCAGCAGGACCTGGTCATCACCGGCGCCGCCGAATACGGCGCCAAGGTCAAAATCACTGGCGGCGTTGCCCCAGTCGAGGTCGAGGCCAACGACTTCACGGCGCTCTTTCGCGCCGAGGTGGAGATCAACTCGGCCATCCCGGCGGGGGAAGTGTCGGTCGCCTCGACGTTGCGCTTTGTCGCCGTCGACGCCGCCGGCAACGAGAGTCCGGCCACCCTCGTCGACCTCATCTATGGCCCCCAGCCCGGTGAGCCCGCGACCTTCAACTTCACCCTCACCGGCACCGCCGCGAGTGGCTCGGTTCCAGCGGGCGACGCTGTGACTTACGACTACGAGGTCCTCGACGCTTACGACGCTCCGGCCACCGCCCCCGTGTTGATCGTCACCACCTCACCCAGCGCAGTGATCGTCGACGATGGGCTCTCGGGCTCCGGCTCGATTCTGAATCTCACGCGCGTCGGCACCTACGTCATCACCGCGCAGGTGGCCGGCAGCGCCCTGCAAGAGCAGCGCACCTTCGATGTCGGCTACGCCGTGGGGCAACGATTTGTCGACCTCATCACCTCGGTCGCCACCATGGCCACGGGCGACACCCTCGAATCGCTCGTGCTCGTACGCGATATGTACGGCAACATTCTCGCCGACCCTACGGTCACCTTCGCGGTCGATACGAGCGGCTGCTCGGCGCCCGCTTCGTGTGTCACCGATCTCGGTGGCGGCAGCTTCACCATCCATGAGGTCGGCATCTTCGAAGTGACCGCGAGCTACACCGATGACAACGGCACCTTCACCGACATCGCCTACGTCGGCGTGCAGCCGGTCATCGACGTCTACCCGCCCGAGGTGTCGATCGAGAACGTCGTCGTCGCTGGCGGCGCGTGCACGTCTCCATGCAGTGCGACGCCAGGCGATCAGGTCAACTTCGATGTTGTCGCCACCGATCTTGGCGGCTTGAGTCAATTGAGCTACGGCGCCTTCTTCGAGACGGCCGGCAGTCTGCGCTCGCGCACCGTGCTGGTACCGGGCGGCAGCACCACCTACACTGTCGCCTTCACCTTCAGCGTCCCCGGCGGCACGGGCATCGAGCAGGTGCCCATCGTCGCCCAGGCCATCGACGCCTTCGGCAACATCGCCAACAGCCCGGGCTTCGTCCTCGATGTGCTGCCCATCTCGGTGCAGTCAGCCGACGGCGCGACCCGTACGATCACTGCGGTGGCCTCACCCACCGGTGGCGTCAACCCCGAGGCCGCGCTTTACGATGACACGGGCCGGCTTATCATCGCCGACTCCAACGCCAATCGCATCCTCTACACCACGAGCTACGCCAACACTGCGGTGCTCGCGAGCCTCGCGCCGTTTGGCGACCCCAATCCGGAGTACTTGGCGAGCGACAGCCTGGGCAACATCTACGCCAGTGTCCGCGGCGCCACCGACGGCATCATCCAGGTAGACTCGGCCGGCAGCGCCGTGCTGCTGCTCGATGTCAACAATGACGTCCACACGACCAACAATCTCTGTGATGCGGGCAACGGCGACGGGCAAGCACCCCACGGCGTCGCGGTGCTGCCCGTCGTGCGCGGCAAAGTGCGCCTCGGCGCGACCCAGCCGGCGAGCGGCGACCTCTTCACCATGCTCGATCCGGTGCCGACGACCAAGACCTTCACCTTTGGCACGGGTGTCGCCATCGGTGCGGACCTGTGCGCTACGCGCAACAATCTGAAGACCGCCTACGACGGCACCGCGTTCGCGGCGCTCACGGGCCTGTCCGGCTCGTGCTTGGCCGGTAGCTACGCCGATCTGGAATTTGTCGGTACCGGCACGCTCATCTCGGGAGACGTGACCATGAGCACCACGGCCGCAGGAGCCGCCGTCACCTTGAGTCAACCGGTGGCCGCCGAGGACACACTGTTCTTCGGCAGCAACACCCAGTACGCCTTCCAGATGAGCGCCGCCACGCCGGACGGCTGCTACAATCTGCGGCATGATCTGCGCGGTGGGCTCGGCAATGGCTTCGTCGCCGACGCCGGTATCGCCGCAACTTTCCAGGGCTCGCCGGGGCACTTGACGCTGTACGCGGCCGATGTCGGCAACAACCGCGTCGATCGCTTGGACGTCGCCTCTGCGAGTCTCTCGCAGGTGAGCAACAACGTGCAGAATCCGACCGCGCTCGTGGCGGCGCCCTCCGGCTGCGTCCTGGTAGCCGAAGGCGGCAACAACCGCATCTCGCAGCTCGACACGCGCACTTGCACGAGTGGTTGCACACGCACCACCATGGTCGATGGCTTTAACAACATTCAGGGCCTCAACCTCGACTACCACGAGGTCATGGCCGATCGCTCGGACGACGCCTCGACCGTCATCCTCTTGCAGGCACGCCTCGCCGGGATTGCGGGCGACCTCCTCGCGCTCGCTGAATCGAGCGCCAACCTGACAGTAAGCGGTGCGAGCTTCACGGGCGGTGCGGTCGGTGTGCGGGCCACGGGATCCATTTCCGTTGGTGGCGCGGCGAGCGAGGGCGAGACACTCACCGTTGGCAATCACGTCTACGAGCTCGACACCTCGAGCAACGGCGTCGTCGCGGGGCACGTGCCGGTCCGTCCCAGTGGCGGTGCCGGAGCGAGCGCCGCGGACGTGGCTGCCGCGCTGCTCTCGGCGATTCGTCAAACCGAAGCACGCCTGCTCGCCACCGATATCGGCGTCAATGCGGTCATCGAGATCCTACCGTCGCTGGAGACCAACGACTGTTTCTAGTCTTGGAGGACGCTCATGTGGATCGCACTCGCATTCATCGCCCTCGGCGCCGGGCAGTATGCACCCAGCGCCGAAGCCACCGAGCGTACGGTGCTCGATGGCAAGCGTCGGGACGTTTGCTACGCCGCAGGCCCCAGTGTGAGCTTCGACCTCGAGGGTCCGGGCGTGGCTTCGCTGGTCCTGCGCGTCGACTTGCCGCCTAAGCCCCCGCGTCCGAAGCCGCTCAAGGTCGTCGTCACGCTCGACGGCAAGGGGCGACCAACGATGCTGCGCCCGAAGCGCGCGCCGAAAGCGCGCTAAGAGCCGGGTGGCACCGCGCCGCCGAGCGCCCGCCACAACCCCCTAAACGTGCCGATCAAGGCAGGCAAGCCCGCCCTGACCATCGCGTTTCCTGCGCGTCGGTCGGGGTGTGTGCGCCTCGATGGGCTCGAGCGGGCGCCATCCGTGCCCGAAGACACGGTGGCCACGGCCGAGCCCGTGGCACCGCCTCCGCCGCCCAGCGAGCCAGCTCCGGAGCCGGCCGCGGCAACGGACTCGGCCGATGATCATGCTGCGGAGCCGCCCGTACATGTGGTCTCGACGCTCCCGAGCGCGACGACCGAGCCGCTCGCGTTGGTGGCGGAGGAAATCAACGCCGCACCGGTGGGGTCGCAACAGGCCTCGGAGTCCGCCAGCGCTGCGGGCGAAGCGTCGCGGGCGCGGGGCCGTGCCATCCAGGCAGGTGGCGTCATCGGCGGCGTGCTGCCGCGCGGAGATCTGAAGCCAGGCATGGCGCTGCAGCTCGTCGGCACAGCGCCGCTGTCATTGTTGGGCTTGCCCGATCGCTGGGATCTCGGGCTCGGAGCGCTGGCGCTCGACGTGGTGTTCGCCGCAGGGTGGAGCCCGCTGCGTCAACAGGCGCCAGCGCTCATCCCCGGCCGCGGCCGAACAGAGCTCATCCAAAGCTCCCAGGTGTTTCCGTTCGACCTCGGCGCGCTCATGTCGCTCGACTTCGGCGCCCCGCTCTTGCCCTACGCTACGTTCGGGCTCACCGCTGAGCTCACGCAGACGACCATGCAGGCGTTTAGTACCCCCTCGCAAACGACTCGCGACTTCGCGGTGGGTGCTGCGGTGGGCATCGGCGCCTACCTCCCACTTGGGCGTGGGCATCTGGTCGGCGAGCTACGCTACCGCGAGGTGCGCGCCGACATCGGCGCCCTACAAGATGTTGGCGAGGGTACCTTTTCGGCGACGACTTTCCAGCTCGGCTACCTGATGTCGTTGTAGCCAGACGTGGTCGCGGTCGACAGTGATTTTTCAAGGCAACTTCGCGCACGATCGCACGATAGTGTCATCGGTAGACACAGCGTTGTCACAGGGAGGCCCCTGGGGCCGGGAGTCGACGATGAATATCACTGAGTTCTTGAAGAAATGGGACAGCGTCAAGGTGGATGGCTGCATCACGCTGGACGAAGTCCCCAAAGGCGCCGCCGAGCAGCTCAAGGTCGAGTACAATTCGCTGCCGGCGAATTGGAAGTACGAGGTGCAGGAGAACGCGATGTCGCCCGAGGTGAGAAAGCTGATCGGTCTACCCGACGCCAAACCATAGCAGGTGATGGCACACCCGCCGCTGCACGACGAGCTGCTTGCGCGGACCCTCGTGTGGGCGAAAGCGGGCTCGGCATTCTATCGTCGTCACCTGGACGGCTGCTCTGCCGATACCGCCGTGCGTGATCTCGCACGCCTGCCGCTGCTGACTAAAGAGGTCGCGACCACCTATCAGCAGGAGCTGCGTTGCGGGCCGCAGGCGCTGGGGCTCGGCACGTTCTCATCGGGTACCACGGGAGCGGCGCTGCTACGCATGGAGCACAGTGCGGGCGAGGACGAGGCGCTTCGCGACTATCTCACGAGCATCGGCTACGAGCCCACGCCACGACGTATTCTCGAAGTCGTCAGCCCCAACCACGGCTATCCGGGGCCCGCCAAACCCGCTGTGGTCCGACTCCTTTGGGCGCCGTATCCTAGCCTTTTTTCGCTATTGGAAGACGCCTTGCGGTCTGAGATTTGCGGACGCCGCATCGACACGATGTCCATCTCCCTGTCCGCTCTCAAGGAGGCCACGGCGCACGTTCTTCACCAGCGCATAGACGCGCGCACGTTTGGGGTAGGTGACATCTACTGCAATGGCAGTGTTCTCACGCCGCGCTGGCGTCGCCTCGTTGGCGACGTGTGGGGCGCGCAGGTACACGACCAGTACGGCCTCTCCGAGTTCCGGACCCTCGCCACGGAGTGTCCGACCTGCGGCTACTTCCATTTTGGTTTGCCGCCCATCGTCACTGAGGTCATCGATCCCATCTCGTGCGCACCGCTGGCGCATGGCGTTGGCGAGCTCGTGCTCACCGGGCTCTATCCATTCGTGCAGCGCCAGCCGCTCATCCGCTTTCGCACCGGCGATCTCGTAGAGCTCGGGCCGACGTGCGCCACGAGACCCGAGGATTTTTCCCTGCGCCCGCTGGGCCGCGTACGGGATGCGTTGATCGCGGGCGGGAATGCCGGGGCCGAAATCAGCTTCGTGCCGAGCCTGCTCGAGAACCTCGTCGATGACTACGCCGAGGTCGCCCGTCACCCGAGTACGCTCGAGAAACTCTTCGAGACCGAAGGATTTCAGACCGGCCAGCCCAAGATTGCCGCTGAGCGTGACAACGGCGGTGTCCGCCTGTGCGTGGGCGTGGTGTTTGTGCCAGAGCTGTTTCCGGAGCGTGCGACCGAGCTCGCGCGCACAATCGTCCATCGCTACCGTGGCGCGCACCGTGCGCTCCTCGGTCAACAGGCAGCGGAGCTGAGTCTGCACGTCGAGCTCCTCGCACCTGGTGCTCGCGCGCCGCGATGGATCCGCAAGTACGCGGTCTGAACGGTCGTGTAAAGTTTTCGGTGTCCCGGACAAAGTGCCCGGACAAAGTGCCCGGACAAAGTGCCACCCACTTCTCCGACCAAAACGTGTCCCATCCTGCGACACGTGCCAACACCATCGCCTCGTCCCCGCATCCCCGGCACGATTTCGCTTGGCACCGACCTTGCCTTGCACGTGCGCATGTCACGACCCATTCGCATGACCACACCGAGTCGGCTCTACTTCGTCACCAACCGCACCTTCCAGAGCCGACTCCTGCTCACGCCCTCACCCTACGTCAACAACCTCGTTGGCGGCGTCATCGCCCGCGCCCTCAAGCGCTACGACGTCGCACTGCACGCCTTCGTCTTCCTCTCGAATCATTGTCATCTCATCGTCAGCTCGGCGACCGGCGCTGTCTCCGAATTCATGGGCTACGTCGAGGCAAACATCGCCAAAGAAGTCGGACGCCACATCGGCTGGCGTGGGAAGCTCTGGCACCGGCGCTTCTCCGCCGAGCCCATTCTCGACGACGAGGCCCTCGAACGACGGCTCGCCTACATCTTCGGCCAAGGCGTCAAAGAAGGCCTCGTCGAGCGCGCGCGCGACTGGCCCGGCCGCAACTGCATCCCGGAGCTCTGTCACAACCAACGTCGCCTGTTCCCCTGGTTCGATCGCACGGCGCAGTACTGGGCGCGATTGCGTGGCGGCAAGTGCGACGAAGCCCTCTTTGCGACATGGGATCCCCTCGTGCTCACGCCACCACCGGCCTGGCAGACGCTCACCGCCGAGCAGCGGGCCGAACGCGCCAGACACATCCTCGAGCAGGCCGAGCTTCAAGCGGTCGAGGCACGCGGCGACAAGCCGCCCCTCGGTGGCGCCGCGGTCGTCGCACAAGACCCGCACGCCGTGCCGAGCACGACGAAACGTTCGCCACGGCCATTGTGTCATGCGTCATCAAGGTCCGCGCGAGATGCGTTTCGCGCCCTATACCGCGAATTTGTCGCGGCGTACCGAGAAGCCTCGGCGTTGTTTCGTGCCGGCCGCATTGACGCCGAGTTCCCCGACCACTGCTACAAGCCTCCCCTGCCGAGGAGTTGGTGCCTGGCGTCGCCGCCGCTCGCGGCGGTTGCATTGTAGAGACATCGCAGACCGCCTCGCCGCTCTCTGCATGCGCGCCGGCACCGCGCGACAGGCCGGGGTGCGCGCGATGAGCAGACACGTGGCGCACATCGTGTCACTCGCGCGGACCGACCGAGATGATCTTGCCCGGGGCCTCCGATGCACGCGCTAGGACGCGGGGTTGATGGGCGTGACCCGCGTCGGAAGCGTGGGGCTTCGTGGAAGTGGGTGGCACGTTTTTCGGGGTGGCACGTTTTTCGGCGCGTTTTTCGGCACGTTTTTCGGATGTGACGGAGATCGTGGCGCAGGCGATCTAGGGCCTGTCCCTGATTGCGTGTCCCGGCGTTCGCCGTCATTCCCGCGAAGGCGGGAATCCAGGTGTAGCTTCGCACGGCATTCGTTGATCCACCGCGCCTGATTTCTTGCTCGGC
>CAYHNK010000040.1:0-21678 GCA_964357695.1 uncultured Bdellovibrionales bacterium
CGCGCGCCTCGACGCCCGCAGCGCTCCCCGGCGCGCGGTGTGGCCGGCGTTGAGCGCCGTGGGCCTTGCCGTCGCCACCACGCTCGTCGTCTGGGCCGTCAGGCCCGTCACCCGACGCGACACGTCGTGGAGCACGCCGCGCGATCAGGCGCGGGTGGTGCGCCTCTCGGGGGCCACGCTCACCCTCACCCCCGGCAGCCAGGTGCGCGAGGAGACGACCACAGCACGAGCACGACAGCTGCGCCTCGAGGCGGGACGCGTTGGCTTCGACGTCGAGCCGCTGCGCGCGGGCGCAAGCTTCGCGGTCGTCGCGGGGGCTTACCGCGTGCGCGTCGTCGGCACGGCGTTCACGGTCACTCTCGTTGCGGCGGACGAAGGCGAGGTGCGCGTGCAGCATGGCGTCGTCGATCTAGTCGGTCACCAGCGGGCGCGCGTGCACGCCGGGGCGGCGGCGCCCTGGCGCGGCGAGTCGCTAACCATCGAGACGGCCTCGCTTGACGCCGAGGCCACGCCTCCACCCACTGCACCGCCGGTCGCGTCAACCGAGCCTCCGCGGCGCTCCCCTCGCAAAGCGACGCCTACCCTCTCGGAGCTGCGGACGCTGATGCTCGCGGGTGAATATGCACAGGCAGAGTCAGGGCTCGTCAGTCACCTGGGCCGGGCACCGCGCGATGCCGCTGCGTGGCTGCTACTTGGCGACACGCGCCGCAAGCTGCGCCAATACGCCGCCGCCATCGAGGCCTACGAGCGCGCCGCAGCGGTAGGAGACGCCCGCGATGCCAATCGTGCCAGCTTCGTTGCCGCCACGGTGTGCCAAGACGAGCTCGCAAGGAGTGACAGGGCCGTCCCGCTGCTCGAGCGCTATCTCGCGTCCGCCATGGGCACCCAGCCGCTGCGCGCCGCAGCCATGCTGCGTCTCGCCCGGGCACAGCGCGAAATCGGTGATCGGACGACCGCCCGCACGCTGGCACGCCGCATCATCGCCGAGTTTCCTGGCAGCCCCGAAGCAGAGCAGGCGTACGCAATCGACAAATCGCTGCGCTGAGCCGGAACTTTTCCCGCCCGCGACGACATAGGTGCCAAAGATGAGCGGCGTCCCCTGCGGTGCCGGGAGGCATGCATGTCAAAGGCACACACAGAATCGAGAGCCATCATCCATGTTTTGGCGCTCCTTGCCGTCGCTCTGTCCGCCTGCGGCGTCGGCAGCGTCGATGGCGTGATCACCGAGCCAGCCGTACCGGTAGGCGACCTGGGTGGTCCCTGCTACGGCAACGGTACCTGCAACGCCGAGCTGGTCTGCGACGCCAGCCAGGCATGCGTGTCCCCTAGCGATCCCGATCCACCTCCCGCCGATCGCTGCGCCGCGGTGACCTGCTCGGGACACGGCAGTTGCATCGACAGTGGTGTGTCTGCCTCCTGCAACTGCGACCTCGGGTTCTACGCGCACGGCCTCACGTGTATCGCCGACACCGCTAACACGTGCGCCACGCCGCCGATCGTTCTCGACACCGACAATGAGGTCTACACGCTCGGCTGCGACCTGGAAGCCGACGGCACCGCGTTCGAGATCCGTGCCGATAACGTCACGCTCGATCTCAACGGCCACGTGGTGACCTACGACAGCGTCGCCAATGCGTCGCCCGTGCACGCGGTCTATGCGCCCGTCGGCGTCAGCGGCGTCAAGGTGCACAACGGCACCCTCTTGCAGGGCAGCGGCGCGAGCAGCCGCTCGTCCGCCGTCTACATCTACGGCGGCTCCTCTACGTCAGGGCACGAGCTGCACGATCTGGTCATCCGCACGCACGGCTGGCAATCGGTCGGCATCGAGGCCGGCTACCAGGGCTACAGCTTCAACGCCGGCAAAGTGTATCGCACTTACGTGGAGGTGCAGAGCGACACCGACGCCATGGACGGCTACGGGGCCCAGGGCATCATGGTGACCGCGATGAACACGGGCGGCGTCGAGCTCTTCGACAACATCGTCGTCGCGTCGCACCAAGGGCTCAGCTTGGCCCGCATCGGCGAGGTGGACGGCGTCTCCGCGGCGCCTTCCTACGTCTACAACAACCGGTTGCAGCAAGAGCGCCGCATGGGCTCGAAGGCGCCCTACGCCATCGCCGTCGCCGGTCAGAGCCACAACGTCAACATCTACGGCAACCAGATCATTACTGATAACGGCCGAGGCATCATCTTCGACGGCAACGCGGTCGGGGTGTCGATCGGGGCGAGCGGCAACAGCGTGCACGACAACCGTATCGACGTGCAGTACTCCGACAGCGCATCGAGCGGTGCCTACGTGGAGAACAACGTCTACGGAGTCCGCGACCGCTTTGCCAGCGGCGACAATACGTTCGAGGACAACGTCATCCTGGTAACCAACGACGTCACGGGCGAGGCGGTGGGCTTCGACATCGGCAGTGACGTTCTCGATCCGTTGATGGAGAACATCGTTATGCGCCGCAACACAATCCTTGCCCGCCAAGGGCTGGGAAGCTGGTTGCCGGTGGTCAACCACTTCGAGGGTGCGCAATCGATCACCTTCACGGACAATCGCTACATCGGCGCGCTCGAGACGACGCCCATCAACGTTGGCTTTTTGGTGATGAGCGGCAATACCCCTCTCGCGCTCGCGGCGACGGATCCCGCGCCACCGGCGGATGTCCGGCTCATGCGCTTCTTGAGCTCGTACCTCCTCGAGTGGAGCGCATCGGCCGAGGAAGACGTCTACGAGTACATCGTCTACCGCGATGGAGAGAGGCTCCCCATCTCCCCGCGCGGCGGCACATTCTACGTCGATGTCGGCATCGGCGGCTCGCACACCTACGCGATCTCGGCGCTTACGCTCAACGGCGCCGAGAGCGCTCCGTGCAGCGCGGTCGCCACCTCGACCGCTCGCAACGCCTGGTGGTAAGGCGTAGGCGTTCGCATGACACATTCCGCCCATCACGCTGCACTCAGACACTGCCTGCTGTGGCTCGGCACGCTCGCGAGCGGCGGCTGCGCGCGCACGCAGCTCTTTCTCGACGACCTCGCACCACCGTGCAGCAGCGCCGCGTGTGCCAGCGAGGCCGAGCTGACCGTTTCCTGGCAGCGCCCGCGCCTCAATAACGACGGCTCAGCGTTGCACGATCTGCGCAGCCATCGCATCTACTACGGCACCGCGCCGGGCGTGTACCCGAACGTCGTCGACCTGATGACCGACACGCCGTACCCCGGCATGCTCGAGCATACACTCACCGGGCTCGTGGCGGGGACGACCTACTACGTCGCCGTGAGCGCGGTCGACGCGGACGGTCACGAGAGCGTGCTCTCGAGCGAAGCGAGCGCTGTCGCCAGCGCCACGGTTGCCGCCAGTGAGCCCGCGTGGGACGTCGTCATCACGGCGCTACCCTTCACGATCTCGAGTGCCGGCAACTATCGCCTCGCGAGCTCGGTCGTTGCGGCGAGCGGCGACGGTATTACCGTAAACGTCAGTGGCGTGCGTCTCTACGGGGGCAACGGGTTCTACGGTGACGCGGCGAACGTCGTCACCCTAACGTACTCGGAGTCCGCACCCGGCAACGGGGTGCTCCTCGCGGCCGGCGTCGCCAACGTGGAAGTCTACGGCTTCGACTTCGTGCGCGGCACAGCGACACACAACAGTATCGACGGTTGCAGCGCCATCTACGGGGCCGCCGCTTTAGGCACGGGCGTCCGCGTGCACAACAACCACTTCACGGCGGCGACCGGCTGCGCCGTCGGTGTCGGCGCGGCAACCGACCTCGGACCCACTCGCATCTACGACAACACGCTCCACATCACCGCTGGGCCCGGCATCATGGCGCTCGTCAGAGGCCCATCGAGCGGCGGCCTCGCCGTCTACCGCAACACTGGGAGCGTTGCCGGGGGAGATTCTGCGAGTGCGGTCGTCGATGGCGTCACCCATGCCGATGTCTACCGCAACGACGTCATCCTCGAGGCTAGCGCCACGCTGGCGAGATTCGCCGCTTCATGGGGGGGCGTGGGCGACAACTACTTTCACGACAACGTCATCCACGCCGCGGGCGAAACCAACCAGGTGTTCAGTCCCGACGGCGGCGCCAGCGGCTGGCTCCTGCTGCACAACCGTATCACGATGAGCTATGTGGGGGGAGGCAGCGGCGCACGAGCGCTGCTGCTACGCAACGGCGCCTCAGACATCGTCGTAGGTTACAATGTCATCGAGGCGTCCGGCGCCGACTCGGCGCGCGGCATCAGCTTCGGCGGCAACGAGGCGGGGTGGTCGGGAAGCGATCCCGGTGGCGCGTGGCTGTATCACAACCAAATCGCCGCCAAGGAATACGCCCTCGAGCTGGCGGCACCCGGCACCGGTCTCGTCTCGTGGGCGAATTCCTACGAAGGCGGCGTGGGCGGATACGGATACGCCATCGCGCTCTTCGGTGACGGCGCGAGCGGAACGCTGGCGGCTTCGTTCAGCGGCGATACCGTGTCAGGCAGAGTGCCACCCGTAAACAAGCCGACGACGCTGAGTGCGAGCTTCACGGTATGCGACAGCTTTGCCGCCGCCGACGTGGCGGGGGACACGGTGGGAATCACGTTCAACGCGGCGCCCTGCCCCTATCCGGTCAACGACGTCCCCGCACCGCCGAGTGCTGTTGCGTTGCGACTGGAGCCGTGATCTCATCGCGCCTACCGTGATGCTTCGCGGTCGGCTCCTAGAGTGACGTCGGCAGCACCGCTGCCCAGGACGATGCCGTTGAGCGCGTGGGGGGCGCGGCCCTTTCCCGACCGTGCTCGCCTCTGCTAGGGTGCGCGCGTGTCGACGATTCTTATTGCCGATGATGAGGGCAACCTGCGCAAGGTCCTCTGCACCTTGCTCGAGCGCGACGGGCACCAGACCAAGGCCGTCCCTGACGGCGCCAAAGCGCTCGATGTCGTACGCACAGGCGGCATCGACTTGCTCATCACCGACATGAAAATGCCCGGGATGAGCGGCCTCGAGCTGTTGCGCGAGGTTAAGCGCCTCGATTCCGGTTTGCCCGTGATCGTCATCACCGCGCATGGGACCGTCGATACCGCGGTCGCGGCACTCAAATGCGGCGCGTTCGACTACATCTCCAAACCGTTTGATAAAGACGAGCTCAAGCTGGCGGTGCGCAAAGCTGTCGCCGTGCGCGTCGCGGGTCGTGACCATCTCCATGATGGCGGCGACGCCACGGGCAGATTCCAGATCATCGGCAACTCGCCACGTATGCGCGATATCTACGCCATCATCGAGAAGGTGGCTGCCACGCCCTCCACCGTGCTCATCACCGGTGAGTCGGGCACCGGCAAAGAGCTCGTCGCCAGTGCCGTGCACGAAAATAGCCCTCGGGCCGAGAAGCCCTTCATCAAGGTGAACTGTGCCGCCATCCCCAAGGATCTCATGGAAAGTGAGTTCTTTGGCTACGAGCAGGGCGCGTTCACCGGCGCCGTGAGCTCGAAACCGGGTCGCTTCGAGCTCGCCGACGGCGGCACGCTCTTTCTCGACGAGATCGCCGAGATCCCGAGCGCCATGCAGGTCAAGCTGTTGCGCGCGCTCCAAGAAGGCGAGCTCGAGCGCGTCGGCGGCGTCAAGACCAAGCACGTCGACGTACGGGTGGTGGCGGCGACCAATCGCGACTTGCAGAGCGAGATCGCCGCCGGGCGCTTTCGTGAAGATCTCTACTACCGCCTGAACGTCGTTCCGGTGACCCTGCCGGCCCTGCGCGAGCGCAAGGATGACATTCCGCTGCTCGTGCGCGCCTTCATCGATAAGTACAATAAGCGTCTCGGGCGAGCGGTGCGCGAGGCCACGCCCTCTGCGCTCGAGGCCCTGGCCGCCTATCACTGGCCGGGGAACATTCGCGAGCTCGAAAACGTCATCGAGCGTACCGTGCTCTTTTGCGAAAGCGACGTCATCGACGCCGAAGACCTGCCCGACGAGATGCAAAACGGCGCCACCGCGGGGGCTCGTGGAACGGGTCGCACAGACGTCGCTCGCCCGGCGCTCGCCACGGGGCAATCATCGCTGCGCGACATCGTACGACAAGCAACCGTGGAGATTGAGCGGGATCTCATCTTGCGCGCCCTCGATGAGACGCACGGCAACGTCACCCGCGCGGCCCACCTGCTGCGCATCAGCCGTAAGGGCCTGCAAAACAAGATGAAGGAATTCGGCCTGCGGGATCCGGAAAACAAGTCTTGACCCACACGCGCGTGCCCTCTAGCCTGGGTCGGGCGGTGCAAGCGGGCACTCGATAGGAAGCAACGATGCGACAATTCACCCTTGTCTTTCGACACATTTTGGCTGCCAGCACGCTGGTGGCACTCTTTGGCGGCCGGCTTGCGGGCGCCGCTGAAATCACTGATGTCGCCGACGCTGCCGATGTCATTTCCGTCGGCGGCGTCGATCATGACGACGCATGGGATGTCTACATCACGGACGACATCGAGATGGTCTTCAGCAACGGCAAAATCACGCGCGAGCCGATCGATCGGGAAAATCTCGTGTCCAACAACTGCACGAAAACCAACCCGCGCGACTGCTTGCCGGTCGATGAGCTGCGTTGGAATCGCGAAACCTACGTCGAGCATCTCGGACTGGAGCTCGGCCTCTTTCACGACTTCGCGCTGACGCTCGGCTGGCACTATGTGCTCACTGACAGCATGACCTTTCGCTATGCCGCCGACGTCGATGCGACCAACAGCACCGTGGACCCACAGAGTACTGCCGATCTCAACGAAGACGACGTCGACAACGCCGACGACACGCTCTTCCAGCACGACTTTGCCTCCAAGCATAAAGGCTGGGGGAACATGGATCTCGGCTTTCGCTTCGCGCCCCTTTCCGACGAGCGCGACGAGAGCAAACCGGCCTGGGTGCTCTTTTTCAATTGGGCCGCGCCCTGGATGAGCACCACCTACGACCCACGCAATCGTGCCGCTGCCGACAATCCGGGTACGGTGGGTGACGGCATGCACCGATTGACCTTCGGCACGGCGCTCTCTAAACGCCTCGGCAACTTTGGCCTCATCGGCATCGACCCGCACATGAGCCGCCGCGGCTACCTCGACCCGTACATGGAATTCTCCTACACGATGCCGCTCGCCAATCGCAGCGGCAAGAGCAAGGCACGCAGAGACAACGTCAAGAGTGACAGCAACACGTTTGGTCGCCTGCCCTCGCAGATCTTCAACATGAAGGCCGGCGTCGAAATCGTGCCCTACGAGGATCTGCGCCAAAACCGCAAAGTGTCACTCGACCTCGGTCTGCGCACGACGCTGCATACCGAAGGTCGCAACTACAGCGAGCTGACCGATCCATTGGGCGAGCTCACCTACACGGAGCAGTTTGTCAACGTCGCGGGCCTGTTCGGACTGAACTTGCAGGTCGCTGAGTTTCTGCGCATCAAGGCGGCCTTCAGCGTCGGCTACAACACCGAGCACTTTCTCACCAACGAGGACGCGGGCAAAGATGGCAACGGCGACGGCCAGGTCATCGACGGCCAACCCGGAGACCTATTGAACCCCTACTTCTGCGGCCAGGAAGGCTCCGCGTCCGGGCCGAGTGTGCCGGCGAGCGCCTGTAGTGCTCAAGGTCTGCCCTCTTACGACCAGGTGGGCTATCGCTTCAAAGACGAGGAGCACACGGTCCTCGGCCTGAGCGTCGCCGTCGAGCTCACCTTCTAGGCAACACACCCATGTCGCTACGAGTCTTTCTCTTTGGTGTCATCGTCGGTGCCGTCGGCGCAGCGGGGATCTGTTACGTGTTTGGCGAGTCTGTGCGCCGGCACCTGAGCCGCACCACCCAAGAGGTCGGCGAAACGATCGAGAAGGCCGGGGAGTCGGTGCAACACGCTGGCGAGCAGCTCAACTAGGCGTCTCGACGTGGCCACACGCATTGGCATCATCGGCGGCAGCGGACTCTACGACCTCGATGGCCTTACCCACGTTCGCGACGTGTCACTGAGCACCCCGTTTGGCGATCCGTCGGATGCGCTGCGCACCGGCCGCTGGGACAATCTCGAGCTCGTCTTCGTGCCCCGCCACGGCCGCGGCCATCGCCTGATGCCCTCGGAGATCCCATACCGCGCCAACATCTACGCGCTCAAGAGCCTTGGGGTCGACACTGTCATCTCGGTCTCCGCCGTCGGCTCCATGCGCGAGGAGCTTCATCCGGGCGACGTCGTGCTACCCACGCAGTACGTCGATCGCACGCGTGCGCGCCCCGCCACATTCTTTGGTGACGGACTCGTCGCGCACGTCTCGCTCGCCGATCCGGTTTGCCCCTGGCTCGTCGAGACGCTGTCTACAGCCAGCGCGGCCTGCGGGCTACGGCACAAGACGGGCGGCACGTACATCTGCATCGACGGGCCGGCGTTCTCCACACGCGCCGAGTCCAACATCTTTCGCAGTTGGGGAGTCGACATCATCGGCATGACCGCACTGCCGGAGGCACGCCTCGCACGCGAGGCGGAGATGCATTACGCCACCCTCGCGCTCGTCACCGACTACGACTGTTGGCATGCCACCGAGGCGGCAGTCAGCGTCGACGACGTCATCGCCGTGCTGCGCCAAAACTCCGCCAACGTGCAGCGCATCTTGCAGCGTGCGCTGCCCCAGCTGCGTGCCCTCGATGCGCCGACGAGCTGTTCGTGTACCGACGCGCTGCGCGACGCCATCATCACCGCTCGTGATGCAATTTCGCAGACGCGACGCGACGAGCTCGCGCCGATTGTCAGCAAGTACCTCGGTTAGCGACCGAAACGCGACGAGACGCGCTAGGGTACCTTGACCGGACCGAACGGGAAGTTTGCAATCGGTGCGCCGCTCTGTGACGGCGGAAATTGCCACTTGCGCATCTGCGCCGCGAAGCAATCCGGCAGCGACGTATTCAACACGGTTGCGGGCCCCGTCAGCTGTGGGTTTGCCACGCCGCCATCGGGCCGAATCGTCCAATTCAGCTTGAACGTGATCGCACCGGGTGTGAGCTCTCCAGCCGCACGCGCGCGTTGGATGCACGGAGCTACGCTGCGGCCCTGTGACTTCACGCCCTCCATGATGTCCTGGACTGCCAGCTTCGCCTTCGGCGCCGGACCCTTGGGCGCTGCCGGCGCGTCAAAGACATCGTCGATGTTCTCGCCGCCACGTCGACCGCCGCCTTTTTGTGGTGTGGTCGCGGTGGCTGCAGCAGCAGGGGCTTTGGTGGCCGGACGACGGCGACCGCGGTTCTCGTCGTCACTCGCCGCCGCCGCAGTGGGAGCCGGCGTCGGGGCTGGAGCGGGTGCGTGTGCCGCAGCCTGGGGCGCGGTCGTAGGCGCCGCGGCGACCGCCGCTATTGCCGGCGCCTGGGCGCCCAAACCGAGTCCGCCCGGCGTGCGCAAGAGCACAAATAGGCCGCCCAGCAAGGCCACGATCAGCACCGCCATGCCACCGACGATGAGGTATACGCCGCGACCGCCACCCGAACGACGCGCAGGCGCGGCCGACCATGCGGCGCCCCCGCCCGCAAATGGATCTGGCGCCGGCAGCGAAGGTGCACCGGACGAGGCGCCAAGCCCACGCATGGACATGCCTCCACCGTTGCCGCCAGCACCGCCAAAGAGATCACCTGCGGCAAAGCTCGGCATGCCGAGCGTCGCTGGCGACGCGCTGGGCGCCGTCGGCACCACCGTCTTGTTCTCAGCCGCCTGAAGCTCCTCCTCCACGAGCGAAGACAGAGCGCTCGCTGCGGAGGGTCTCCAGCTCGTCTCGTCGCCGGCACCTGCGCCGTAGCTCACGGGAGCGCCAGCGAAAGCGGGCGCCGTCGCTGAAGCACCCAGCCCGCCACCGATAGCAACACCCGCCCCAGCGGCTCCCGCGGCAGGTCGCCGTGCGCTCGCCTGCGGACGCTCGGTGATTAGATAGGCAAGCTCTGGGGTCTCAGCGACCGGTGACCAGTCACCCATGCCCGCCTTCCAAACGAGGCTGTCCTCATCGACCTCTTCGGCATCCCACTTGGCCTCGATGTCCGCGATGTCGATAGGCCCCACCTGGCTGTCTTCGATGGCAACGTACCACTCTTTTTCGCCGCGCGGACGCTGGCTCGGTGGTGGCACAGAGACTTTTGCGGACGCTGCACCAAGGCTAGAACCCAGACTGAAATCCGCTCCGCCGGCAAACACGCTCGATTCTTGGGCGGGAGCGCTCGCGCCCCATGTCGAGGCCCCTGCGCTGGTCGCGGGAGCAGGTGTACTAGAAGGTGGCGGCCAGATGAGCGGCGCGCTACCGCCGTTGCCCGAGCCCGTCGCTTTCGCGGGCGCTGCAACTGGCGCCGACTCCGTGACGACTGGGGCCACCGGCGCCGCGATGGCGACTGGCCGAACGACGATCACATGTGCGCATTTTTTGCATTTGACCTTGACGCCACGGTCGCCGACCTTTTCGTCGGCAATCATGTACTGAGCGTTGCATTGGTCGCAGACGAACTTCATCCCTGGCGCCTTCTTGCCCCTAGAGGACTAAGCGGATCATGCCCGCGGTTAGGGTAGTCCACCGAGCCCGCTTCGTCAAATTCCACACACCGTCCTCGCGCAGACCCTCGTCCAACAGGGTCCCTCGGGCACCTTAGCCGGCAGCGCCCTGCTTCTGCTCCACGATCGCGCCGCCGAGAGCGCGTCGCAGCTCCATGTGCGGCCGCGACACAGCAAAGAGCACGAGCTCCTTGACCCGCACCTTCATCGGCATACGCGAGGCACCTTCTCCGCCCTCGGTGACGCCACGCACCGCCGCCCCGAGATCTCCCGCGGCAAGCAGCCCCGCGCGTGCTGTGGTGAGCTCCACCGCCTCGGTATACGCCTCAAGCGGCTTGCCCTTCATGAGATCCGCGTAAGCATCTCGCGCCAGCGGCTGCAGTCGCTTGAGCGCTGGCGGCGGCAGACGCTCGAAGGTCTGCGCCCAACGCTCCACTTCGCGAGGGTCGCCATGGTGCGTCAACGATCGATTGTATACCACACACAAGCCAAAGAGAAGGTCACGCAGCTCGTCGCCTGGATGAATGCGCGCTAAAAACATCTCCGGACGCGCGTACGCGAGATTGCGCCCGACGTGAAACAGCACGACACGCTGCGCCGACTCACGGAAGATATCGTTGTTCTCGCCCGCCGCTAGCGCCGGCGGCTGGGTATTGAGCAGCCGCAGCGGCTCCATCGAGCCGCCCTTCTTGTAGAGGTCGATGCCCTGCAAGTTGAGCAGCTTGCCCACGTAGCGCATCATGTTGGCGAAATACAGCTCGCTCTGCCGCACATCAATCTGGTCCTTCTTACGAAGTCCCAAGTCGCGGTCCTGCACGGTAAAGAAGTCCGGCGCACCGCGATACAGCGTCGCAGCCAGCAGGCCAATCGGTCCGGCGAGACCCGGATGCAAGATCACCTTCCAGTGATCTTCGATCATCCCCTGGGTCGCGCGCTGTGGCACGCCCTGCTGGAGATATTCGAAGATCTTGCGCTCCTCTTCGTCGGCCTCACGCAAGAAGGTGAGCGCGCTACACAAGACATAGACCGCATCGAAGTCGCGGCCCGCGTGGTAGAGCTGCCGCAACTTGCGGATGGGGCCGACCGGGTTGTCGAGCGTCGCCAAGCTCGCATGAAACATGGCAATCGCCTTGTCGCGGTGCTCGGGCTTTTGCGCGTAGAGCTCGGCCAAGAGGGAGTTGTCCTGTGGCTTGTCCGGCTCCATCTTGCGCATGACTTCGTACGCCATGATGGCGTTGTCCGGCTGCTTGAGTACGCGGGAATAGAGCTCCGCGAGGTTGCGCCACAAAACGAGGCGGACTTGCTGACTGAGATCCTTCGACCGTGCGATCATCGCACGGTAGTTCTGCTCGAGCAGACCCCACTCCTTGCGCGCGCCCAAGATGCGCTCGATGGCCTCAAACGCCTTCAGATTGGTCGCCTGCGCGTCGAGCGCCGCGTTGTAGCGCTGCACTGCCAGCGGCTCGTGCTTGAGCTCGCTTTCAAAGATGGCGCCGAGCTTGAAGTTGAGGTCGGAGATTTCAGCGGGATCGCTCGATGCGGCGACCGCCTCCTCCAGCACCTCGACCGCTTTTTGCCCTTGCTTGCCTTGTACGTAGAGGCTCGCCAAGTCGGCAAGCAGGGCCACGGGGGGGTGCTCCATCCGACGCGCACGCTCAAGGGCCCCGACGCTGCGCTCCGCATCGCCCAGCTTCTCGCGCGCAATGCGACTCATCTCCATGAGTACGTCGCCGCGCTCGCCCGACGGCACGACGTCGGCAAGGCGACTGAGGCGTTCGAACGCCTGCTCGAACTTGTTGGCCTGCTCGTCGAGCGTGGCCAAGGCACGCAGCGACGGGCCGTGGTCCGGATCGATCTCCAGCGCCTTCTCGAACTGTTTGTAGGCGCGGTCCTGCTGCCCTTGGCGCAACCCGAGATCACCCAATTGCCACTGGAGGTCGACGATCTCGGATTCTGTCAGCGCATCGCGATGGTGGATGAGCACGGTCTGAAAGACCTTCTGCGCCTCATCCCAGCGCTGCACCGCGAGCAAGGCCTGTCCTAGGCCCTCGAGCGCCGGCAAGTACGTCGCATCGGCCTCGAAGGCCTGACGGTAATACTCGAGCGCACGCTCGCGCTCACCGAGCTTCTCGCTGATGTAACCGAGGCGGTAGCTCTTCTGGCAGAAGTCCTTCGGATCTTTGGCCTTGTCGATCTTCTCGCACACGAGGCGATAGAGCTCGCCCGCTTGGGCCCACTGCTCACCGCGGAAGTACACCTCGGCGAGCTGCCTCGCGCTGTCCACGTGACCAGGACTCGTCGCGAGGGCGCGCTGATAGAACTGCGTAGCGCTCGCTTCGTCACTGCGCACGTCCTGATAGAACTTGGCCGCCTCGAAGTAGAGCTCGGTCTTCTCCTCGACGTCTTCGGCGGTCTCTGCCTCAGTAATGAGATGCTCGGCGTACGCGTCCCAGTCTTCGGCTGACCGGGCGATTTCCTTCATCGCTTGCAGCGCTGGCCCGTACGTCGGCTCGATATCGAGCGCGTGAGCATAGGCGCCCTTGGCGGCGCCAATATCCATCAGCATGTCTTCGTTGATCTTGCCGATGCGCAAGAGCAGAGACACCGCGCGCGGGTCCTCGCCCAAGGCATCCGCCTCGCGCTGCAACATCTCGAGAGACTGAAACCAGTTGCCGCTGCGCTCGTAGAGCTGTCCGAGTGCATGGAGTGCATCGGTGCTGTTCGGGTTGAGCTCGCGTGCGCGATTATAAATCTCCTCCGCCTTATCGACGCGCGAAAGCTCGCGGTAGTAAATCTCCCCCACTTCGAGATAGACCGGCGTCGCCTCCTGCTGATCGCTGAGCAGCGTGATGTGGTGTTGCAGCACCTCGATGAGACGATTCCACTCGCCGAGCTGACGCAACAAGCGCTCGAGGTTTTTGACGCTGGGCACGTGCGTCGCGTCAATTTGGCCGACACGCTCGTAGCAGAGGGCCGCGTCGCGGGCGCTATCGAACTGCTCTTCATAGATCGACGCCATCTTCGCCAAGATGCGGATCTGCTCTTCGCGATCCGTGCTGCGACCGAGCTGCGTCTCGAACACCCAGATGAGCTCGCTCCAGCGCTCGAGGCCGGTATAGAGCCGCTCGAGCGCAGCCAGGGCGCCGCTGTGACCTGCCTCGAAGTCGAGCACGCCGCGGTACCAATGAATCGCGGTTTCGGAGTCCGCGAGCTCGCTCTCGCACAGCCCAGCGACCCGCAGTCGCAGCTCGACGCTCGCTGCGGGATCTTGGGTCAGCTCCACCTTGCGGGTCAGCGTGTGCGCCAGCTCCGACCAGCGCGACTGCCCGTCGTAGATACGCGCCAGCGCATCGAGCCCCGCGACGTCGCTGCCATCAATCTCGAGCACCCGCTGCAACGCGGCGATCGCCTCGTCGACTTCGCCGATGCGATCTTCCCAAATGCGCGCCATCTCGAAGAGGATGGACTTGCGCGTCACGTCCTCATCGACGCGGCCGAGCTTCTCTTCGAGCGCCGCAATCTGTTTGTCGTAGCGGTCCTCGCGCGCGCCGAGAGACGCCAAGGCGTCGAGGGCTTCGAGGTCGGACGGCTCAATGTCGAGGATCTTGCGCAGCGCTGCCTCAGACTGAGGGGCATCCTTGAGCACGTCCGCGTAGATGCGCGCGATGCGCCGTAGGGAGGCAATCTTTACCTGCGACGTGACGATGGCGTCGAGCTCATCCTCGAGCACCGCCACCATTTCCTCGCCGGCTTCGGTCTCCATGCCGAGACGCTCGAGGGCTTCGGCAGACGCGAGATCTTCGACGTTCTCCTTGTACACGCGACACGCCGCGATGAAGGCGAGCTCTTTTTCTCCGAGTTTTTCGCCGTGCGTGTCCCGGATCTCACGCAAGATCGCGAGCCGTTCCGCAGCCGGTGCGTGCGGAATAAAGTCCTCATCCAGAGCAACGAGCTTGCGCCACTCGGAGGTCGAGCGATAGATCGCGCCGAGCGCGACGTACGCACGAGCGTCCTCGGGTGTGGCCGTGAGAATCGCCTCGTAGGCGGCGCGCGCATCGTTTGGCTTGCCGAGCTTCGCCTCGTACAGACCCGCCGCGCGATAGTAGAGCGCCACCCGCGCGGCCACATCTTGCGCGAGCGGAGCTGCCTTCTCGAAGGTGGTCACCGCCTCGTCGAACGCTTCGATGTTCTGCAGCATGTCCGCAAGGCGCACGAGCGCCTCCACGGTGTGCGGCTCTGTGGCGCGCACCTCGCGAGCCAGCTTGATGGCTTCGTCGCGCTGTCCGAGGTTCTCACCACAAGCGCGTGCGAGCTGGAAGCGCACGTCCTTGGCCTCGGTAGGGTCGACGAGCGGAATGAGCCGACGCGCCGCGTCGACAAACTCCTTCCACATCGCCCGCTCATGGTAGAGGCCGAGCAGCGCACGCAGTGCATCGATATTCTTGGGATTGGTCTTGAGCACCTCGAGCCAGCTTGAGAGTGCGTCCTCGGAGCGTCCAAGCTTGTCGCCGAGAATGACACCAAGGCGGCGGTTGATATCGGCCTTGGCGCCGGCATCGCGCGTATGGGCAAGCTGGCGTCGATAGTGCTCGGCGAGCTCCTCCCAACGCTCTTCCGCGGAGAGCAGCACATCGAGTGCCTGGTTCGCCCCCTCGTGCGACGGCTCAATCGCGGCCACCTGCTGCCAATGCGCGATGGCCTCCCCCATGTCACCGAGCTCTTCTGCATACAGCTCGCCGGCAGCGGCGTGCACGCGCACCTGTTCCGCAGGGTCGGTGAGCACCTCAGATTGCCGCTGTAGATTCTTCGCGAGAGCGTCCCAGTCGCCGAGCTCTGCGTAGAGCTTCTGCATCGACTTGAGCGTGATGGGGTGGTCGGGATCAATTTCGAGGATCTGCTTATGGCAACGCAGCGCTGCCTCGGCGTCCATCAGCTTGTCGCCCCAAACGCCAGCGAGGCGCTCGAGCAGCTGGCTCTTGCCGCCGGGTTCCCCAGCGACTTCGATCCGTCGCTCGAGAATGTCCGCCACTGCCGCCCACATCTCGTGCCGCGTCAGCAGGGCATCCAACCCCGCGAGTGCCTTGTCATCGCGCGGCTCGTATTCGAGCGCACGCTGCAAATACCCCATAGCGCGTTGCGCGTCGCCGAGCTTGTCGGTGATTTCCCCGAGTCGGTGCAGCAAGTCCTGGCGCAGGCGTGGATCAGCGACCGCGTCGAGGTCGGCGCTCAGCACCGCCACGAGATCTTCCCAACGGCCGTACTTTTCTGCGAGACGCTCGAGGCGATCGAGCAGATCGAGGTCCGCCCGATCCTCACCGTACGCGCGCGCAACGGCCATAAACGCCATGTCGCCGGCGGCAAGCTGCGCGTCGTAGGTCTCCGCGAGCTCGAGATAGATGGCGCGACGCCGCTCTGTCTCGGCCGTCTGGTTGAGCTTGGTGCCAAGAAGCGCGACATATTTCTGCCACTGCTTTTGCGTCTTGTAGACGTTTTCGAGCAGCTCGATGGCCTCGAGCCCACCCGCGGCCGCCTGTGCTTCGAGATACGGGATGGCGTTGCCGTGAGCTGGGTCCTCGGCAAGCACCTCGGCAAACACGGCGATGGCTTTGGCTGGTTCGCCAAACTGCTCGTAGATGACGCGGCCACGTCGGTACGCCATCTCCAGTCGGCGCGCCTGACTGTCGCGACCACGCTTTTCCTTGAGTCGGTCGGACTCCGCCTCATAGAGGCGCGCAAGGTCGTCCCACCGCCCCAGCTCGGCGGTGAGCTGCTCGACCTGCGAAAACGCCGTGACATCGTCGGGGGACATCGTCAATAGCTCGCGGTACGTGAGCACGGCCGCCGCAGCGTCCCCGAGCTTCTCGACCTGGAGCGACGCAATCTCAGTCAAATACTCGCGCTTGCGCTCGGCGCCCGCGGTCATCTCCATGCGGCGTCGCAATACGCCGAGGAGATCCGCATGCGACTCGGTCGCGCGATGGATCGACTCGAGACCCGCCAGGGCCTTTTCGTCACGCGGCTCGAGCTCGAGAATGTTCTGGTACGCCGCAACGGCAGACGGCATGTCCTCGAGCTTTTGGTGATAGAGCGCCGCGGCCCGGCGCAAGAACTGTAGCTTGAGCTGCGCTTCGGCCCGCACGGCCTCTTCGACATAGGCGTCGGCGAGCTCGCGCATGGCGCCGGTTTCACTCGCCAGTTTTTCGATCCACATACGCACGCCCATGTCGGCGGGATCTTCACCCAGCGACCGGCGCGCCATCGCAAAGGCGCGGTCCTTCTGCTGCAGACGGTTCTCGTAAATGTCGCCAATGCGACGCAAGAGGCCCTTGCGTTGCGTGAGATCGGGCGTCGACTCTACGCGTGCCTCGAGCACCCAGGCAAGCTTCGCGTGATCTTGTTTGGTCGTGTAGATGGGCTCAAGAACTTGAGCAATATCCTGTTTGTTCGGCGCGGTCGGCAGCAGGTGCTCGAGACCCTCGAGCGCGCCCGCATGGTCGCGCTTTTTGAGCAAGATGGCGCGATACGTTGTAACAGCGTCATCGACCTGCCCCGCCTGCACGTGCAGCTCCGCCAACGCCACCTGGTCTTCGATTACGCGCGTGTTAGCCGGCCCGAGCGCGGCGAGCCGCTTGAGCACCTCGACGCGGTCTGCCACCTGGCCGAGCTCGCCGAGTAGCTTGTCGAGCTGCCGTAGCGGCTCGACCGACTGCGGGTCGATTTCTGCGAGCGCGCGAAACGCCTCGACGGCGCGTGCCTTGTCGGTAAGCTCGCCGGCCGCAAGCGCACCGATTTCACCGAGCATCGCTTTGCGCCGCGCGATGTCGTTCGGCGGCACGAGATTGAGCATACGCGCGAGCACGTCGACGAGCTCCGCGGAACGGTGCTGCGATCGTAGGAGGCGCTCCATCGCTTCCAGAGAAGCAAGGTCGGTCGGCAGCTCGCCACCAAAGGCACTGCGGTAGTGCTCGACAGCCTCCTGCGGTCGTCCCACCTTTTCGAGCAACTGCGCGAGCTTCTGCCGGATAGGACGCTGAGCCGCGGGATCCCCGATGACTCCGAGACTGGCGCTGTACGCCTCAATCAGGCGCTCGTGCGCGTTGGCCTTGTCGGCGAGCAGCTCGAGCTGACCGCGCAAGCCAGCATCGAGCGGCGCCTCGTGAAAGGCGCGCTCGAGATCACCATACGCGCCCGTCGGATCGTTCAGGCGCTGCGCCTTGATCGAAGCCAGCTCTTTGAATAGGGCAAGGCGTGCATCCACGTCGACGACGAATTCAACCCGGGTCGCCTGCAGCCGTGCAACCTCGCCCCAACGGTCGGCGGCGCGATATGCGGTGACGAGCGCCTGCGCGACGATGTCCTTGGGCCCAGTCGCCGCGGGATCCGCAAGCATGGACTCGAGTAGCTCAATTCCGCCGCCGTGCGTCGGCTCCTGCGACATCACTCCCTGCAACGCGGCGAGCGCGGCCTCACCCTGTCCGAGCCGCTCGGCGAGCATGCGCGCATAGTGCACGAGCCTCTCGCGCCGTTTCGGCCCATCGGTGAGAAGACCGATTTCTCGATGCAGTGACTCGGCGGCTTCGCCAAATCGACCCGAGCGCTCCTGCAGCTCACCCAGGCGCTGCCACACGAGCGGCTGGCCTGGAGCAAGCTCACCGACGCGCACGAGCTCAGCCATCGCCGCCGGCACATCACCGAGCTTCTCGGCCACGAGCTCGGCGATCTGGCCGCCAATGGCTGCCCGCGAAGTGTCGTCAGCCGCTTGCGCCAGCTTGCCGCGCAGGTGCTCAACGAGCTCGGCAGCGTCACCCGAGGTTTGGTACAGACGCTCGATCTCGGCAGTCGCCTGCGGATCACCGCTGTGCTGCTCGAGAATGGCCTTCCACGCCGCAATCGCATCTGTTGGACTGTTCATCTCTTGCTCATAGAATGGCGCGAGAGCTCGTAGGAACGCGCTGCGCTGCGGCTCCTCGATGCCATCTGCCACGTGCTGCGCTGCTTCGCGCAATTTTTCGATTTCGAGGCCGGTGCCTTTGAGGCGTTTGAGCCCCGCGAGCCCCTGCCCCGTCACTTCGTCACCAAGCCCCAACACACGCAAGTAGTCAACCGCCGCCCCTGCACGATCGCCGGACTGCTCCGCGAGTGCTCCCGCGCGCAAGAGTAGCTTCACGCGCGCTTCGCCATCGAGCATCAAACCCGCGGCGCGATACGCGCGGATAACGCCGCGATAGTCCCGAATCGCCGACGCGAGACGCTCGAGCTCCGGCTGCAGCGCGTCGCTCGGCGCGGCCTGAAACAAGCGCAAGAGCGCCCCCAACGCTTCCGCGTGCTTGCCGAGGCGCTGCTCGTAAATGGCCGCGAGCTCGCGCAGGAGACCGGTGCGCACACCTGCGTCGCCGGCTTCACGAACACGGATCTCAAGCATGTCGACGACGCGCTGCCAGTTCCCCGACCCTTCGTAGTGCGGCTGTAGGCGTCTGACGATGCGCTCGAGAGAGCGGGTCTTGCCAAGACCACGCTCCAGCCCGGAGACCGCGCCCGGGTGGCCAGGCGCCGCATCGAGAACCTCGCCATACACGTCGATGGCGCGGTCGATGTCGCCGAGCCGCATTTCGAGTATCTCCGCGAGCTCGAGCTGCAATCGCTGTCGCACCTCACCCGGCGGCACGACGCCAAGCTTGGTCGCCAACACCTCGGCGACTTCCGCCCAGCGGTTGTCGCGACGATAGAGCGACAGCACGCGATCGAGGGCCGCCCCGTCTTGTGGCGCGAGCTTGAGGATCTCGCGATACACGTCGATGGCGCGGACGTAGTCCTTCGCAGCATCGACGAGCTCCGAGCCGAGACGATGCAAGATGGTGATCCGCTCGGCCTGCGAGCCGGCCGCCTGCACTTGCTCCTGATAAAAGCCGATCTTGTCGCCGGTCGCGGCCACCGTCTGCAGCAGACGATCCAGGGCGCCGCGTGCACGCTCGTCGTTCGCGTCGAGCGCCAAGATGCGTCGATGAATACGCAAGGCCTCGCGCGGGGCGTCGTGCGCTCCTTCATACAGTGCGGCCACCGAGTGCAAGACGTGGATACGCTCCTCGGGTACGGCAATGCGATCGAGGCCGCCTTCGAGGATCTGCACGAGTGCCGCAAAAGCGCCCTGCGCTGCCGCAAGCTCCTCGAGCTGCTCGCACAATTTCGCGCTCGGCTCGATTTGAAACAGATCGCCGAGAACCTCGAGGGCCCCTGCCGGATCGGCGAGTGGCCCCGCGTACAGCGCACCCAGCTCCTTGAGCACACTCGCGCGCTCGGTGTCAGCAAGGCCCGCCAGCTTGGCGCGCAGGGTGCGCGAGAGCGCCGCATGATCGTGGGCCTGCCGATAGACCTCTTCGAGCGCACGCGCAGCGGCCTGATTTTCGGGGTCGAGCTCGAGGATCGCCTCATAGTGGGGTCGGGCGCGGGGTCGATCACCGAGCTCTTCCTCCAAGATGCGACAGATGGCGTAGTGCGCGGCGACTTTTTCGCCACTCTGCGTCGCGCGCTCTGCCCATCCTTGGAGCACCTGCACCGCGGGCTCCCACTGCCGCCGCTCGCGATAAAACTCGACGAGGGCATTGCTCGCCACTTTGTTGCCAGGATCGAGCGCAAGCACCCTCTGGTAAATCCGCGACGCCGCCTCGGGGTTGTCCAGACGCACGGCGTAGTGCATGGCCGCCTTGAGATAGAGCTCCACCGCAACCGCCGGCTCCCGCACATAGGCAGCCATCATCTCGAGCTTGAGCGCGAGATCCTCGTACCGGTCTTCGCCGCCGTAGATCTCCTCGAGCAGCTTGAGCGCCGCGGCGTGCCCAGGCCGGCCCGCGAGGGCCTTGTCGACCGAGGCGAGCGCCGCATCATTCTGCTGGCCGTAGACGAGCTGAATCTCAGCGATCGACAACCACACGTCGGCGGCCTGCGAGCGATCCGAGCTCGAGAGATAGGCGGCTTTCTCGGCGAGACTCAGGACGTTTTGCGACCAATTGTTGCGGTACGCATCCAGCTCTCGAAGTACGCGCCGAGCCGTCGTGTCGTCCGCGCGGTGCGTGAGAATCGCCTCGACCGAGGCGCGCGCCTGATCATGAAGCTTCGGTCGCGCGAGCATTGCGTCCGCGACGCGGCCGAGCCGATCGAGCAGATCGGTGGTGCTCCCCCCGATGGCCAGCTCTTGGAGCAAGGAGGCGTTGGCCTGATCGAGACGCCCCTGCGCCAGGTGCATGTCGGCCAGCATGGCGTGCACGCGCGCCTCTGTGGCATCGGTGCGCTGCGCCAAGCGCAATGCCGCCAGCGCCTTCTCTTGGCGGCCGAGATGATCGCGGTAAATCGACGCCACCTCGATGAGGCCTTTGACCTTCTGCTTCGGATCGGTGGTGCGTGCGAGCTCCTTCTCGTAGACGTCAACGCCGCGCTCGTACTCGCCGCGTGCCATGTAAATCTGTCGCAGGCCGGCGAGTGCCTCCATATCCGTCGGCAGGAGCTCAAGAGCGCGTCGCAGGTAGCCCTCGGCGCGCTGAGCGCTCGCCAGCTCGCGCACACACACGTCTGCCGCGCGGCGCAGCAAGCCCACAGCGACCGGCAAGGCGGTGCGCAACGCATGGTCCTCGTAAACGCGGAGCAGCTCTTCCCATCGGCCCTCAGCCGCATACGCCGCAGCGACCGCGTCGATCGCGACGGCATCACCGGGTTGCTGGGCGAGTAGTGCGAGCTGCGCTTGCAGATCAGTCATGACGTCTCATCCGAGTCGGCCTCGAGGGTCGGGCGCCTCATTATAGGGCGCCTTGTCTCAGCAACCTAGAAATCGACACGAGATCGCGCAAGTATCCCCTGGCGAACGGACGAGGGGACACGAATTCGTAACGCATCATTCGTATCATTCACATAAAATCAAAAAAGATCTTTACTTCTGCCGCCCATGCGATAGGCTAGTCCGTGCAATGCCGATCCCCCCCCGGCGTTGCGCCTGGCGGTAGGTGTCGGCCCCCCTTGGCGCCTACCGCCCAAAAGATGAAGGAGGCTGTTCGGTGCCCTCGGGTCCGGACAGCCTCTTTCGTTTTTGGGTGTCAAAACGTGTACTTGAGTAGCGGTGCCAGGCTGACGAAGACGCGCGTTGGGCTCAGCGGCGCAAGCACAGACAGGTCGAGACCGA